>CAZDUI010000005.1:0-47278 GCA_964508605.1 uncultured Weeksellaceae bacterium
GGAATGAAGCCTATCTTAGCGAGCTATTGGGAATAAAAGTATGAGTTTGCCCTGGCTTAAAAATCAAATGCCCCCAGTTTGTTTAATTCTGTACATCCTTTTTCATAAAGACGATCTTCTATGAGCAGTGCATTGGGTCCCCATTTGTAGTCTCCTTTTTGGGTGTTGTCTTTGTTATACCACGTCATATCGTAAGTTATAAGCTGGTTGCCTGCATTGTCTTTCGACGTTTTGGAGCCAAAATTACTGATGCTGCCTACAACCTCTTGCTTGATATTTTTTACAGCAAATACAGCCCATTTCAGTCTATCTTTTTGTTTGTGTTCAGCAAAATCAACGTATCCGATAATAAAATTGTCCTGTGTTATGTAGGAGGATTGCGTTAATGTACCATGATTTTTATAGCCATAGCAAATTATTTTGGCATTTTTATCTCTTTTCGTGTTCGAAATGATTTGATCATTATCATAACAAACGCCGGTAAATTGTTTGATAAATCCGAGTTTGTGTTCCGGTTTGTAGCCTGATGGGGTGAATAATGAATCATATTTTACAATGTTTTTTGCAATGGCTTTTTTGGTATTGATTGTCCATTGGTCAACGCTAAGATTTATTACAAAGGATTTATTATCATCCAAAAAGTAAGTTCTCAGGTCAGCTCCCATTTTTAACCTTGGTATGTTATTTACATCACTAATGATAAAAACATCTTTAGATTCTTCCGTTATTGATGCAACTTTGGTTCCTTTTGATAAAATATTACCGCCACTTAGTTTCCATTCCTGTGCATTGGCGAAATTAAATAAAAGGACGGTAAACATGCTGATTGTAAGTTCTTTCATACTTTATATACATTTAATTTTAACTCGTTAAAATCCCCCGCACTCAGTGCAGGGGATCTCTCCTTGTGCGGATACTCTACCCAACCGCAGCATGAAAAAAGGTCATTCCACCATCAATTTTTCTGTAACCAAACCGGCCGGAGTATGAATTACAATCTGGTATAAGCCCGGAGCTAGATTTGCTACATAAATATCTGTACTAGATGTTTTTGGAAAGTATTGCAATACCATTTTACCGGTAGCCTCCAACACATCAATTTTATCCATGGGTATGCCTTCCAGACGAACGGTGGATGATGCGGGGTTAGGGTAAAGGCGGAGCATATTTTTTAGAAGGTTTGTGGTATTGGTAGGACCGGCCACAGTTGATGTTTTGTTTGATCGTGTAGTATTGTGATTGATGGCTTTTGTCGCCGTGCATGCGTGTCCGCCTATCCAGTTTACATCTACACGATATACTGCATTTGGATACGTCAGATAACTGACATCGGTATAGGAATTGTTGCCGCCGGGTACTACTTGCAATAACTGAAAATTACCGGTACCGTTGTCATCGCGATAAAAATTGTACGATGCAACCTGATTTGCTGTGGCTTCGATTTCATAGAGCGTCCAAATGAAGTTACCTGAACCAAAATATTGTAAATGAATTGAATTATGATACAATCCCTGAGGACTCTCACTACCACATGTGTCCAACACGCTTAGACGGTATTTGTAGTTGGTGGAGTTTGGGTTGGAGGCTAAGTCTTTATATATGCTTAACGAATCGCGATGTACAGCTCCAATTTTTTGATAGCTGCCCAAGGTAATTTCCCGATAAACATAAAAGCTGTCTATATTGTCTATTGAACCGGATTTCTCCCATACAACGATATTGTATGAGGCTGTTGCCGAATCAGCGGTTACTACGCAAAGTTCTTGGGCGGGAGGTGTGTACCATGAAGGACACATGTTATGAAAAAGAACCTTACGACTTGAAAAGAAGATGTCCAATTTGTTGTCGTTATTCAATAGACCAATTTTTACATCAGCTGTTGATGGGGAACTTAGAAACCCTCCAGTTGGATAATTTACATCTTCAATAAAATTACCGTTACCATCATTAAAATATTGAATTGCACCATATTTTCCAATTATCAAATCGGGATAATTATCATTGTTTAAATAATTTAAATCAAAACCATAATCATAATAAGTAACCCCAGCATTAAAGGTCGAAAAAAGACTAAAGCCGCCATTACCGTCATTTTTGTATGTATAGATATAAGATGAAGTATTACCTTTGCTTAAAACATCAATATCCCCATCATCATCAATGTCTATAGACTTCATAAACCAAGAATTATTACCAGATAATGACTGCCCTGAGTCAACAAAATTTCCCGTACCATCGTTAAAAAATATTTTATTATTACCATTCGATGGACCAAAAAACAAATCAAAAGAACCATTATTGTCGTAATTACCACCTGTTAAACCAAATCCATCATCAGTTACATTAATTGTTTGTGTATTAGTAAAACTACCCAAACCATTATTTTTATAGATGTAAATATTACTACCACTAATTGAAATTTCATCTCTAACAAGAGCAACATCAACATCATTATCTCCATCAAAATCAGCAGAAACAGCCATGCCAGAATAAGAAGTAGTATTACCACCTAAAGAGCTGGTAAAAGAAAAGTTACCATTACCATCGTTTAAGAATAATTCATTTTGAGATTCGTCATTGAGAATAAGAATATCCAAATCGCCATCATTTTCAACATCTAACAAATGAGTAAAATAATTTGCCACATTCGAACCTATATTAGCATGTAAGTTAAAGAAACCGTTTCCATCGTTAAGCCAAATTTCAGTTTTATAAAGTGAGTTAGAAGTGCTGATTACTGCATCAATAAATGTGTCGCCATTTAAGTCACCTAGTTCAACAGTTTGATGCGATAACCCAGTAGAAAAATTTTGTGGTGAGGCTTCATAAAGTTGAGCTTTTAAACTTAAAGAACACGAAAAGATGATTGTGGAAATAGCAATTTTATTAGTTGTATTTAGAAAATTAATTTTTTTCATAAGAGCATACGATTTTTTTTAAATTAACCCCGCAAATCTACACCATGCAATCCGCCTGCGCAATACTCATAAATGAGTATGTTTTGGAGAAAATTTTCAGATGAAAAGGGCTGGATGGCCTTTGCAGTAGGGCATACAGAACGTTTCAAAATTTGGATTTCAGGTCGAAAAAAAATTAAAGTTTTTTGTTGCGAAATGGCAATAAAATGACATAGGAGTTTATATATCTATTATTTACGTCAAGATAAAAATCCCCCGCACTCAGTGCAGGGGATATCTCCTTGCGCGGATACTCTACCATTAAGGATATTCAAAAAACTGAATATGTAGGCATGGAACGAGCTACAAAGCTTTTATCATATTACCTAACATTAATTACAAAAAGTGCAATAAGCTCTTTATAAAGTTCCTTTTTTAGAAACAATATAGCCATCACTTATTTTCCAAGACGCATCATATTGACTTAGATTGCTTACTGCTCGTACTTCAGCTTCCGTATATGAACTCAAACTTGCACCTAAACCATATGAAGTTTTCGTTGTTCCGTCATATATTTTATGTTTGGCTTCAACCACCACCCAATATCCAGTTGTTAGATTATGCCCTCGTTTTTCTCCACCAGTTAATGTATATACATTTTTATACCCCATATCTGTAAGCATTTTTTTTGCAACCGATTCTGTTTCCCACCCTCTATTCCAGGCAACTTGCCAATGAATAGATGAACCATTATCATCATGTGCAACAGCAATAGCAATTTGAGCATCGGCCTTATTTAAACCAATTATTCCAAAGACTCCTGCCAATAAAAATACAATGACTATTTTCATTTTTACAAAATTTAATTAGAAGTTTACTCTTATCAATTTATCTGCATTCTCAACCAGCTCTTTTATTTTAGATTGCTTTACAAATTTTAGATACCAATCGTTTTACATAATGGGAAGTTACCCCGTTTAATAACCATAATAATTTTTATTAGTTCACTTGTGGCCATGGACCGCAAATTTTACTGGTGCAAAAGCATTTTATATTATTGGTTTCATTATTGTTGCTACTTGTAACTAATATTGAATTCAAAATAAAAAGGCTTGTTGTTTTCACTTATACAAATAATATATTTTCTAAATATTCTATCAATTCTTTATCAACTTTTTAAATCTAACTTTTGTTTTTGAAGCTATATACATTTTCTATTGATCACCTAAAATGTGAATTTGCAAATTTCTAGTTTGAAAATTTGTACTTGTCGGTAGAATATTAACTTGACAACTAGTTCTGTATTGCACATCAACAGTATGTAAACCTGTACCAAGGTTTACAACTTGATAACCGGAACATGTTCCGTATGGGACATTTTGTAAAACCGACCTCATTTGAACATTTTCGATTCCATCAATGAGAACTCTAGTCACTAAATATCCCGTACAAACGCTCTGATATGCTACCTGATAAGATATTATAATATTTGCGGAATGACTTAGAGTAAAAGAAGAACTTAAATCGGCCAGATTTGAAAAATTTGGATTATTTGGGGGTAGAGCAAGATCATTTATACCTCCAACAGTAATTATTGATGTTTTAAACTCTTTAGCTGAAATTGTTCCTACAACATCTAATTTTGCTTGTGGTGTATTTGTTCCTATACCTACGCTATCATTTGAATTAACTAGATATACATTAGAACCATTATTTTCCCAAGCTCCAGTAGCATTTCCGGTGTTTAGTTTTATCCAACTGGTTCCATTCCAATAATAAAAACCTTTGGGTTCAGCGCCGGTTTCATTATAAATTAACAACCCTTCTACTGGTGCAGTTATCGGTGCTGCAGTACTTGTATCATCCAATTGCACCCGTGGAATCAACAGTCCTTTATCATCAGATTTTATATCTAAAATAGCACTTGCATCAGGAGTGCTACCATCAGTATTTATTCCTATGTTTTGGGCTGTGCCTTGTAGGCTTAGTAAAGCAAGGAAGATAATTGTTAGTAGGTTTTTCATAGTTATTTATTTAGCATCATTTTTTGCGATAAAACATAAGATGCATTAAATAGAATAAAATGCAAGATAGTGAATATTCTTAAGTACATAATTTGAATAAATGGATGAATCTGTTATGATGACGTATGAACAAGTATCAATTTGTGTAACTTCCCGCAAATCTACACCATGCAATCCGCCTGCGCAATACTCATAAATGAGTATGTTTTGGAGAAAATTTTCAGATGAAAAGGGCTGTACGGCCTTTGCAGTAAGGCATACAGAACGTTTCAAAATTTGGATTTCAGGTCGAAAAAAAAGTAAAGTTTTTTGTTGCGCAATGGCAAACAAAATAGGTTATAATGTAATAATTCAGCGAATTAAACAAACATTAATTTTGTGTTGAAATCTTTATATATTGCTGATTTGTGATTTGATTTGAGAACTTTTTCTATATTTGAGCAAACAATTGTTTAGCATCAGGGCCACACATGAATTTTCCGGAGAGTACCATTGAAGAATTTTTGAAAAACCGTCAGGCAGCACTTGCCGATAAAAAAATAAGAAAAGGGCCTGTTCATGTTTTAGATGATTTTCCCTTGAGTAAGATACAGTGTTTGTATGTTATCAATTATAAAGAAAACAAAATTTCATATTGTAAAGGCACCTTTGAGTTTCTAGGATATACCGCCGCTGAATTTGATGCTGAGTTGATACATCAATATATTCATCCGGAAGACATTGACATGGTACACCGGCTGATACGGGCGGCAGTTTGGTATGCTACGGCAACAAGAATTAAAAACGACGGATACATATTTATCACTTTCAGAGTGCGGAAGAAAGACGGCACCTACGTTAAGGTTTTGCGCCAATCAAATATTTTTGAAACAGATTCTAAAGGGGGTTTTATCAGCAATGTATCGTTGTTAACTGACATTTCGTTTATGAAGACCGGCAATAGAGTGGATTGGGAGTTTAAAGCAAAAAAACTGGATGAGAAAAACTTTAGAAAATACATTCAGAGGGAATATTTTAATTTTTTCACCAAAAGAGAGCTTGATGTACTAAAGCGTTTAAAACAAGGATTGAGCAGTATGCAAATAGCGGCGGTTTCAAATATAAGCAAGCATACGGTAGATACTTTCAGAAGAAATATGCTGCGAAAAGCCGGCGTAAAAAATTCGCAGCAGTTGTTGGAATTTTGTGATAAAAACGGAATTGAATTTTAAAACAGAAAAATATACATTAAATAGCAATATTTCCCGATTTAACATCAGGGTTTATGGAGTTTGGATAGACCGTGAACAACAAATTCTATTGACTGATGAAAAAATGGGTAATTTATATATCACTAAATTTCCCGGAGGAGGTTTGGAATACGGCGAAGGCATTGCCGATTGCCTGAAAAGAGAATGCATGGAAGAACTGGGGGTTAATATATCCATTGGTAGCCACATATACACAACAGATTTTTTCCAGCGTTCAGCATTTAAAAATACCGACCAGATTATTTCCGTTTATTACTATTTCACACCTGATAGCGAACCCGATATAAATTACAAAAAACGCCCGTTCGATTTTGGCTCCTCCAACCTTGAATCTCAAATTTTCAGAAAATTACACATCAATCAACTCTTCGAAGAAAGTGTCAGCCTTCCCATTGACAAAATAGTTGTTAGAATGCTAAAACAACAAATTACCGACAAATAATACTATTTCATCTGACCACGAATAATATCTTCCAGACACTGAATCCAGGTAGGATGGTCGTTGCAGGAAGGTACCAGCTGCACTTTCTCTCCACCCGATGCTTGAAAAATCTCCTGATACTCCTCTCCTATTTCTACAATAGTCTCTAAGCAATCGGCAACAAAGGCGGGCGAAAACACCAGAATTTTCCTGCATCCCTTAGTTCCAAGTTCGGCCATTACCTTATCGCTAAATGGCGTTAACCAGTCTTTATCCAGCCGGCTTTGAAATGAAGTAATGCACTTTTCTGCCGGTAATCCAAGTTCAGCAGCAATCATTCGCGACGTAGCATAACAAGTAGCCTTATAGCAAAACGCATTTTCATCATTCACCTCTTCTTCGCATGAGTGATTATCACAATTTCGGTCTTCATAAACTTTATTTACATGACGAACCGGTAAACCATGGTAGGAAAATATATAGTGGTCGTATTCGGCAAGATTAAATTTTGATGCTTGTTCCGCAATAGTTTTTATGTATAACGGGTGGTCGAAAAACTGACTAACAATCCTTACATCAGGAATTACCCACCATTTGCGAATAATTCTGAGTGATTTTTCAATGGCAGAACCGTTGGCAGCCGATGAATATTGAGGAAACAGAGGTAGGACTATTATGCGGTTGTAGTGCTTTTTTCGCATCTCTTCCAGCACATAATTCAGAGATGGATTTCCATAGCGCATAGCCAGATGTACATCAGCCTCATCCTTCATTTTATCCTGCAGTTGCTTTTGCACCGAAAGCCCGTAAGTGATTAAGGGTGATACTCCTTTACCATGCTGCCACAGTTTTTTATAAACTGCGGCCGACTTATGGGTTCTGAAAGGAATGATGATTCCATTGACAAGAATTTTGCGCCCCAGCCAGGGAAGGTCAATCACTCGGGGGTCGTTTAAAAACTCGGTAAGATACCTTCTTACAGCAAAATAAGTTGGTGCGTCGGGAGTACCCAAATTTATTAGCAAAATACCTGTTGATGCCATTTTTATTCAACAAAGATGCACAAATATGGTTCACATTTCAAAACCGAAAGAAAACGGATTCAAAGGATTCCGGAATCAACCATAAAAACCTTTAATTTACAACCAACTATCATTAGGAATCCTTGAATAAACGAAATGTGATGAATAAATTTGCAGTATATTCAATAGGAATAAGAACTTTGCATACAAGTTAAGCTGCTATGGATACAACGCTGGAAAAATATTTTAATACATTTCGGAAAAACATTATTGGCATTGATACACAGATAAAAAACCAGGATAACGTTGAAATTCCATTAATTTACACCGATTGGACCGCCAGTGGCCGTTGCTATTCTCCGGTTGAGGATACCCTACGGGACAAAATAATGCCGTTGGTAGCCAACACCCATACCGAAACCAGTTATACAGGTATGGCTATGACCTATGCCTACCATAAGGCGCAGAATATCATTAAAAAGCATGTAAACGCTGCATCAACCGATGTTTTAATTGCCACAAATTCAGGGATGACCGGCGTAGTTAACAAACTACAACGCATTCTGGGTTTGAAAATTCACGAGAAATTCAGACCCATGATGAACCTTAAAGAGGAGGACAGACCGGTTGTATTTATTACTCACATGGAGCATCATTCCAATCAAACCAGCTGGCTGGAAACCATTGCAGAGGTAATTGTTGTTCCGCCCGATGAAAAAGGACTGGTAAGTGAAACTCATTTCAGACGGGCTTTTGAACAGTACAGCAACCGTAAAATTAAAATTGCAGCCATCACTTCATGCAGCAACGTTACAGGCATCCGTACCCCTTACCATAAAATTGCAGCCATAGCGCACCAATTCAATGGATTGTGTTTTGTAGATTTTGCCTGCTCGGCCCCGTATGTCGATATCAATATGCATCCTGGAAATCAAGAAGAAAAATTGGATGCCATCTATTTTTCGCCACATAAATTTCTGGGAGGTCCTGGTAGCAGCGGCGTTTTAATTTTCTGCCAGAGTCTCTACAAAAATAGTATTCCCGACGACCCCGGAGGCGGAACGGTAAAATGGACCAATCCATGGGGACAGCATAGTTATGTTGATGATATTGAAGCCAGAGAAGATGGCGGTACACCCGGTTTTTTACAAGCTATAAAAACTGCATTGGCCATTCGGGTAAAAGAAAAAATGGGCGTGAAAAACATCCTGGCGCGCGAAGAAGAATTACTTCAACGTATTTGGACACGTTTAAACAATATACAAAATTTACACGTTCTGGCAGCAGAACACAAGCACCGTTTGGGAGTAGTTTCTTTTTATATTGACGGGCTTCATTATAATATGGGTGTCAAAATGCTGAATGACCGTTACGGTATACAGGTTCGCGGGGGTTGCTCTTGTGCCGGCACCTACGGCCATTATCTGCTAAATGTTGACCCCGATACAAGTAATGCAATTACAAGCGCTATCAATGAGGGTGACTGTTCCTTAAAACCCGGTTGGATAAGAATGTCTATTCATCCAACTACCACCAATCAGGAAATTGATTTTGTGCTTGCTGCCATTGAAAGTCTGGCAGCATACTGGCCCATATGGAAGAGTGATTATTCTTTGAACCCCATTTCAGGCGAAATAAAAAATCTTATGAAAAATGATGAACAACTATTAACTGAATATGTCAACAGTTGTTTCGATGTAGACTAACAGCATTCCGGTTACAATGGATGCCACTGTATTATTCGTTTCTTTTCAAGGTAATGCAAAAATGATTTTCATCATTTCAACACTGCACAGATACAATTACCTTCATAAAAAATAAATACTATGGATATCGATTTATCTCATTGGGATTACGAGCACTTTTTAACGTACTTGTATCTGCATGCTGCTTCTGCTGACGGAGAAATTCAGAATGAAGAACGCGCTCTAATAACTGAACGCGTAGGTGATGGTGTTTACGAAGAAACGCTGGAAGAATTCAATAAGCACACTGACCTAACCCATGAAAGCGTAATAGCATGGCTTTCAAACAAATTCATTGTAAGCGATCGTCATCGAAAAGATTTGCTTCAGGATTTCAGAAGTATTATTGCCGCCGATGGTGTGATTGATTCAGAAGAAGCAGAAGTGTTTAAGAGGCTGAAGCACATTATTTAATGACTAAAAAGGAAAAGGCCGCTTTTGTTATCAGGGAATTGGAAAATCTGTTTCCGGAAACACCCGTACCCCTTACGCATAACGATGCCTACACCCTTTTAATAGCTGTCTTGCTAAGTGCCCAGTGTACCGATGAAAGGGTAAATAAAATTACACCTTTATTATTCTCGCGGGCAGACAATCCGGAAAGCATGATACAATTAACGGTTGAAGAAATTCAGCAGATTATAAGACCCTGCGGACTTTCTCCGGCAAAATCCAGGGCTATTTACGGATTGAGTAAAATATTACTTGAAAAATACGACGGCAAAGTTCCTCAAACATTTGAAGCACTTGAGTCTTTACCCGGAGTTGGACACAAAACAGCCTCTGTTGTTATGTCGCAGGCATTTGGTGTGCCCGCATTTCCGGTTGATACACACATACACCGACTTATTTACCGATGGGGACTTTCCAATGGAAAATCGGTAACACAAACCGAAAATGATTGTAAAAAAATATTTCCAAAAAAATTATGGAATAAACTGCATTTACAAATCATTTTCTTCGGCCGGAAATATTGCCCTGCAAGAGGTCATCAACCCAATTTATGTCCTATTTGCAAGGTGATAGGACGAAAAGAAATATTTGAAGGAATTAATACCCCACAGTAATTTGCTGTGCCCCCACTGCGATAACCATATTTGATGCACCAAAAGTAAGGGTGCCAGTAAGGGTTTGTGAATTCTTTCCCTTTGCATCTTCAAGACTCATATTAACTGTTCCTGATCCGCTAACCACAGAGAATCCGCTTTTTCCAAACTCAGTTGTAAAATCATAAAGAACAACTGCTTTGTACGATTCCTTGCCATCCACCGATTTAATAAGTCCGGTAAAAGTATGCTGCGTTTTTACAAAAAATGAGGTGTCCGTCACTTCAAGATTGGTAATAGTGGATGATGTATTACCCAACCCACTGGTAATTGAAACTTCCGATTCAACATATCCATTGCGTTCAGAACCGTAAAACAAAGAATCGGTATTATTGCCCGAATCACAAAGGCTCTTCATCGTCCAGTGCACTTCCAAACCGTAAGTTTTGTTGTCGGTAACAACATAGCCACTGTCGTGCTGCATGGTACACGACGCCTGAAAAAACGAAAGGTAATCGTCGGCAAAAGATACTGCATCCTTCAGCTCCTTCATCAAACCAAAAGTGGATGACTTTAAATACAATGAAACGGAATCCGTGCCCTCTTCATCTGAAATTAATTCTTCCTTTTTGCATGAAGAAGTTATCAATGCAAAAAACAATAACATCGCCACAAAGTATCTCATAAGAAATAATTTTCCCGAAATTAATACTTTATTATGTATTTCCAAAAACAACAAAAAAGGTCAATTGAATTGTGGTTATAAAACCTGTTTTTGGAAATGTCCAATTTAAACCTTTACAGAAGTTACATAAAAAGGTTGACATCATACCGCCTGAAAAGTAATAGCGCCTTATTGTCTGCAGGTTCATAAAAGCAAATATCTTTGCCGTATGAAAATGTACAACAATATTCTTGAAACCATTGGAAATACGCCATTGGTAAAACTAAACCGCATTACGTCAGGGGTGAAGGCAACCGTATTGGCCAAAATAGAAACTACTAATCCGGGGAACAGTGTAAAGGACAGAATGGCGCTGCAAATGATTGAAGATGCTGAGAAAGACGGGCGGCTAAAACCCGGAGGAACGGTAATTGAAGGAACTTCAGGAAACACAGGCATGGGGTTAGCACTGGCGTGTATCATAAAGGGATACAAATTAATCTGTGTAATGAGCGATAAGCAAAGTAAGGAGAAAATGGATATTTTAAGAGCTGTAGGCTCTGATGTTATTGTATGTCCCACCAATGTAGAACCTCAGGACCCACGGTCGTATTATAGTGTCAGTCGCCGTTTGTCGCAGGAAATTCCTAATTCGTTCTATGTAAATCAATACGACAATCCCAGCAATACCAAAGCTCACTATTTGTCAACAGGACCTGAAATATGGGAACAAACCGAAGGAAAAATCACTCACTTTGTGGTGGGTGTCGGTACCGGCGGAACCATAAGTGGCGTTGGCAAATATCTGAAAGAAAAAAATCCGGAAATTAAAATATGGGGAATTGACACCTATGGTTCGGTTTTCAAAAAATACCACGAAACAGGAATTTTTGACGATAACGAAATCTATCCATACATTACCGAAGGAATTGGAGAAGACATTTTGCCAAAAAATGTCGATTTTAGTGTAATAGATAAGTTTGAAAAAGTAACCGATAAGGACGCGGCTGTATATCAGCGCCGGTTGGCACGCGAAGAAGGGATTTTTGTGGGAAACAGCGCCGGTTCGGCAATCAAAGGATTGCTTCAGCTTTCGGCAGAACTTACAGAAAATGATATCGTTGTAGTACTATTTCACGACCATGGCAGCCGGTATGTTGGTAAGATGTTTAACGATGACTGGATGCGCGAGCGCGGATTCCTTGAAACTGCCAAATGTGTAAGAGACGCTATAAGGCATCACGAGAACAAACCGCTGGTTACAATAGGACGCAGGGAACCGGTAAGCACCGCTTTAATGAAAATGAAGCGCTTTGATATATCACAAATACCCGTTGTTGAAAATAATGAATTTGTCGGCTCACTGAACGACCATGACTTGTTTCAGTTGCTTATTGACAACCCAAACCTTAAAGATCAGTTGGTTGAAGAGGTAATGCGCGCTCCTTTTACAATTGTGGAAGGTTCTGAAAGTCTGGAGTCGGCAGCAAGAAGAATTTCAAAGGAAAATCCGGCGGTGCTCGTAAAAAATGAATCAGGCACATACCAGATACTTACACGACACGACCTGATTAATGCTTTTAGCTGATTCCGAAACATGTTTTATTCATCGGCTGACCACTGCGGAAGACCTTTTCATTTAAAAGCTACTCCTGTTAAAATTGTCAGTCTGGTTCCATCGCTTACCGAGTTGCTTTGCGATTTGGGTATGGAACAAAACATTGCAGGTATTACCCGTTTTTGCGTTCATCCTGAACATCTGAAACGGCAGAAAGTTATTATAGGCGGAACAAAAAATGTAGATATTCATAAAGTACTTACATTAAATCCTGATCTGATCATCGCTTCAAAAGAAGAAAATACTGAAGAAACTGTCAATGCACTTTCTTCTAAAATTCCCGTGTTTGTTACCGATATCGACACCCTTGAAAAATCATTGGACTTTATTATACAACTAGGAGAAATCACCGAAAAACAGCAACGGGCACAGGAAATCGTAATTGAATTAAAACAAATAATTGAGGAAAAGGCAACCATCGGAAAACAGCGAAAGGTATTATACCTGATATGGAAAAATCCATGGCTTGCCGCAGGCAACGACTGCTACATAAACAACATGCTTACTGCATGTCAGTGGCGCAATGTAATTCAAATGCCCCGTTATCCGGATATTTCAGACCTGCAAGTAGCACCTGATGTAGTGATGTTAAGTTCAGAGCCTTATCCATTTAAAAAAGAACACATACCGGAAGTTCAGCAAATGTTCCCAAATGCCGAAGTGATACTTACCGATGGAGAGTTTTTCAGTTGGTATGGCTCGAGACTCCTTCATTTATAACCGGTATTCAAGATTCAATCTTTTGCTTTTGCAAACGTGTACATTATTCATTATCTTAGCCCAATGAATCTTGTCTGGCGCATAGGTGTTTTTTTGTTGCTGGTTTTGCAGAATTATATCACTGCATACGGACAATCTGTAGAGTTTATTCCCAATGCGGGACAATGGAACGACCCGGGAAAATACAGACTTGAGACCGATGGTGGTACTATGTTTCTTACCGATGAAGGTTTTGTGGTACATCTTAAAGATTTCAGGGAATTATATGCCCTGCACGCCAATCCTGATCTGGCAGAAAAAAATAAAAACATCACCATAAAAGGGCATGTTTACAAAATGACTCTGAAAAACAGGTTGGCTGTACCCCAATGGAAACATTCAAACCCTACCAGTAATTATTTCAATTATTACGTTGGTAACGACCCGAACCGTTGGAAAAGCAAAATATTCGGATACAAAGAAGTTCAAATGAGTAATGTTTACCAAAACATTGACATGAAGTATTACTCGGTAAACGGACAGCTGAAATACGATTTTATTGTAAAAGCCGGCGCAAGTGCCGAAAACATACAAATGGAATACACCGGACACCAAAAATTATCTATAAACAGAAAAGGATATCTGGTAATTGAAACGTCGCTTGGCAATGTTATGGAAATGACTCCATTTGCATGGCAAACAGTAAATGGAAAGGTGAAAGAAGTTCCCTGTGTTTTTCAAATAAACGGAAACATTGTATCATTTGATTTTCCTTCAGGGTACTCCAAAAATGCCACCTTAACCATTGACCCTACACTAATTTTCAGTACCAGCAGCGGGTCATTTGCCGATAATTTTGGCATGACGGCTACTTACGATTTGCAGGGAAATCTTTTTAGCGGCGGTACTGTATTTGGCAACGGTTTTCCCTATACCACCGGAGCATACGACAGTACATTTGCAGGCATTCCGGCTCAGGGAATCACCGATGTAATTATTACAAAATATAACGCCACCGGAACTTCTCAAATCTATTCAACTTATATTGGTGGTTTACAGTGCGAAACCGTGCACAGCCTGATCGTAAATCAACAGGATGAATTATTCTTTTTTGGCTGTACATCTTCGGCCGATTTCCCCATGGCTGCTCAGGCTTACAACAGCAGTTTCGGGGGCGGAACGGCTTACAACAGTGTGGCCAACGGAACCAATTTTGTGGCAGGTACCGATATTTATGTTGCAAAATTAAGTGCAGACGGAACCGCCCTGCTGGGAAGTACATTTATAGGAGGTACGGCAAACGATGGTATTAATTATCCCAATTCACTGGCATACGACTCTTTGCAGTTCAACTACGGCGACCAGTTCCGTGGAGAAGTGATGGTTGATGATTTAGGAAATTGCTATATTGCCACTTGTACCAAATCAGCCGATTTTCCAATAGTTAACGGTTTTGGAACCAATTTAAGCGGTGGACAGGCCGGAGTTGTGTGCAAATTTAACCAGGACTTGTCGGTGCTGGAATGGAGTACATTCCTGAACGGACAAAACAAAGATGCTGCATACAGCTTAAAGGTGAACGACAATTATGAAGTGTACGTAACCGGAGGTACTACGTCACCTAATTTTCCGGTTACTCCCGGAGCATATCAAACGGTTTTTGCCGGCGGCAAAGTAGATGGTTTCGTTGCACATATAAGCAACAACGGATCAACTCTGCTTGCAGGTACGCTAATTGGAACCCCGCAATACGACCAGTCATACTTTGTGGAATTAGACCGGTTTGGACGGGTTCATATCGTTGGCCAAACGCTGGGCATGGGCGTTTTTCCGGTAACCTCAGGAGTTTATTCCGTAGCCAATAGCGGACAATTTATTACCTCTTTCAATGCCGGCCTGACAGCCATAAATTACAGCACTCTTTTCGGTAATGGAAATGGGCAGGTAAATATTTCTCCGGCTGCATTTTTAGTAGATGTTTGTGGCAATATTTACGTTTCGGGGTGGGGCGCAAACATTTTACAGAGCACTCCTATTTCAGGTATGCCTGTCACTTCAGATGCCATATTCAGCACTCCGCCCAGTGGATTCGATTTTTATCTGATTGTACTTGAGAAAAATGCTACTGGAATTTTGTATGGCAGCTATTTTGGGGGCAATCAAAGCCGCGAGCACGTAGATGGAGGCACCAGCCGTTTTGACCCTAACGGTATTGTTTACCAAAGTGTTTGCGCGGGTTGCGGCGGATATGACGATTTCCCTTCCACTGCGGGGGCATGGTCTCCGGTCAACAACAGCTCCAATTGTAACAACGGTGTCTTTAAATTCGATTTTGAAATCATCCCGCAGGCCGATTTCACCGTGTCCACCCTGGAAGGCTGTGCACCGCTATCTGTAACTTTCACCAATAACAGTATTAACAATACCAATTTTTTATGGGACTTTGGCAACAACGACACTACTTCAATAATTGTAAGTCCATCCAAAGTTTTTCCTTCACCGGGTACATACAATGTTTATCTGTATATTGAAGATACGGCATGTCTTCTTACCGATACTGCCTTACAAGTGGTTACTGTTTATCCTGAGCTTCAAATTACTGCATCGCCCGACACCACCTGGATTTGTCAGCCCGACAATGTATCTCTTACGGCCAGCGCCTCAGGACACAGTGGCAATTTTATATGGTCATCCACCGCAACGTTTAGCGATACACTAAACACCAATCTTTCTGACAGCACGCTTACTACTGTTCCGGTTGTACCCGGCTGGTACTATGTTATGGTTAGTAACCCGGGGTGTAAATTATACGACAGCGTTTTTGTAGCGTTCACATCCACACAAATTCAAACAGACTCTGTATATAACGTGTGCGAAGGCTCGCAACTGGATATTACCCTTCAGGTAAATACAGACACACACAATCCTGTAACTTCATACAACTGGCAGCCCGACAGCATCATTACATCAGGTGACGGTACGGCAACAGTAACTTTGCTGCCAAACGTCAGTCAGTGGTTGTACGTAGACATTACCACTTCTCTGGGTTGTACGTATCAGGACAGCGCCATGATAAATGTTGTAGGCATAGGAACAACAATTAACGCCTGGACACTGCAGGATTCCGTACTGCTGGGAACCGGAACCGTGGCACAGGTTAGTCCTTCAGGTTTAATTTACACCTGGATTCCTGCTGATGGCGTAAGCAATCCGGCGTCAGACAGCACAAACATTACTCCGTTACAACCGGGCTGGAATACCTATACGGTAACGGTAGGCACGGGCAGCTGTTTACAAACCGATACCGTCAGAATTTTTGCTTATGAATTTGTATGCGGTCCGCCATACGTTTTTGTTCCCAACGCATTCACACCCGATTTAAACGGTCTGAACGAAAAATTTAAAGTTTACGGACGTCACATTTCCGAAATTACACTTCGCGTTTTTGACAGATGGGGTGAACTAATGTTTGAAACACAAGACCCGTTAACAGGCTGGGACGGGACCTATAAGGGTAGACCTTGCGACCCTGCCGTGTACGTGTATTATTTGGATGCGCTGTGCCTTGACGGTCAAACGTATTTTGAAAAGGGAAACGTTACGCTCATCAGGTAATTCCTTCGTTTTATCCTCTTTAATACTTATTTTAAATTTATATTCCGCTTCCGGGTAACTTAATGGCAGCGTCGCTGTTTTATGAATATGCGGAAGAAGTCCGGAGAACTTTACTAAACTTAACCTCCTTGCTGGCTTACACTACTCCGGTATTGTACTCCGGGCTTCATTTTCCGCATCACCTCACAAGTTTTTCAACACCCACTTCTTCCTTATTTTTTACAATGTTAACCAATACCGGAAGAATTCATCTGAGATCTTTTGCACAACCGGAAATTTCCAATTGTAACCACCAGGGTTTATATCCCGGGCAGAATTGTATGCGCACCATTTCTTAATTTGTTAATTTCTGTTAAACAGATTTATCAACTAAAATATGGCACAGAACATGCAGTTATGTAATAGTCCTTCTGAAAGCGCTACCTGATTTTTCATCAGTAGCCAACCTTAAGCAGCAACCCAACAGAAGGCTTTGCCCCGGTTACATTTATGTTCCGGGGCTTCCTTTTTTCTCTTCTACTCCGCCACTGCCGATTCTTGCC
This sequence comes from uncultured Weeksellaceae bacterium, assembly GCA_964508605.1. Lineage (GTDB taxonomy): Bacteria > Bacteroidota > Bacteroidia > Flavobacteriales_D > CAZDUI01 > CAZDUI01. The sequence continues at coordinate 17,544 of CAZDUI010000005.1, forward strand.
TGGCCTCACAGTACTTTGTGCCAAAATCGCGCGACAGATATACTGCCGCTGCAAGTTTATTTCCTAACTGAATACCGTTATAATGCCTGTACACAGGTAAATCAACCAACAAGGATACATTCCATTTTTTTGCAATGGTATAGCTAACCTGCGGAGCCATATAAAACAAATGTCCTCCGCTGGCGTCGCGTAAACGGCCTTCGGGTGAAAAACAATTATTATTGGTTACATTATCATAGTCGTGTCCCCGCCATTCGTAACGACTCTGCAATAGCAGCATCCACGGCGATTCACCCAGTTGTTTCGATAAAAACAGAGAGTTGATAAAGGTATTACCGAATTTAAACTGATAGTAATCCTTAAAATTCGATTCAAAGCGTGTAATAAGAAAAACCCTCATTTTGATTTCAGGAAACCCTTTATTCAAAAAGTTCTGAGCCACCAATCCAAATGCATGCGTTGAGGGTTGAATATCCCGCGGCAACGGTACATAATTCACCTCTTGATATTTACGCGAAAAGGGTATTTTAGCTCCCAAAGCACTGGTCCATTCAAAGGGATTAGATTTTAAAGTAATCCAGTTGTACTTTGCCGTTATAACTCCTGTATTGAGGCCATAGCCTCTTAATATTGCATTATTAAAAGAATATTGCTGAGACTTATTGATAAAACCACCTAATTCGGTCTCAACCGTTAGTTTTTTCGAAAGTCCGTATCCTAGTACCAGTCCTGTATAATTGAAATTTGCCGATTTGACGTATTCAAAATCTACTCTATCATCTCCTTCAAAATATGTGTCGCTAAAACTGTACCTGTGAAAAGCTATCACCCGTATGGTACCTTTGGGTACAATACCAATATTTACAGTTCCGCCCACCGGACTGCCCGGAGAACAGCATTGAGCCACTGCCTGACCGGAAGATAACCCAAGAAATACGGATGTTACAGAAAGTATTTTAAAGAGACGGATTCTCATTGAATCTTTACAGTGACAGATTTTGTTTCTTCCTGCCCGTTCATATCTTTTACTGTGCAGGTAACCGTATTTGTACCTACGCAACAATTGGAACCTCCATACGTTATCGTTGCACCACTGCCGATAATATCTCCGCTGTTGGTACTCCAAATATATATCAAACCGTCACCGGTTGCTTCTGCATGCACCGTTGTAGTCTCGCCTACTGAAAGTTTTTCATCTTCTGAAGTAAGAGAAATAAAACTGAATGGCTGCCCTGTAACTACCGGGTCTTTTTCCTTTTGGCAACCTGTGGTAATTACCGTACATAGCGCAAATCCTGAAAGAATTAAATACAGATTTTTCATTATTCTTTGTTTATGTTGCGCTAATGTATGCATTATTTCCCATTAAGCCGAAATCACACCCCTTAATTTCCTTTCATCATTGGAAGGCTACAGGGGAATTATCTGTGCAATACCCTGTCTAAATCTCTCTTTATATCCCGGTCTTTTATAGAATCTCTCTTGTCGTGAAGTTTCTTGCCTCTTGCTACGGCAATTTCAACCTTAGCATACCCACTATCAGCAATAAACACACGCAATGGCACCACCGTTAACCCCTTCACCTCAAGCTGTTTTTTAATTTTCGAAATTTCCTGGTGTTTCAGCAGTAGTTTTCGGTCCCGTTTGGGATTATGGCCGGTGTATCCCGCACGGGCATATTCGTCAATGTGTGCATTCCGTAAATAAAGCTCTTCCTGCTGCAATACGCAATATGCTTCCGTAATGGACGCCTTACCCTTACGGATGCTTTTTATTTCCGTGCCCGTTAGTTGAATTCCAGCCGTAAAATTCTCTAATAGTTCAAATTCAAAGCGTGCCTTCCGGTTTTGTATGTTCAAATCGGCCATATGCAAAGATATGCATTTAAAAACCTGATGTACTATTGAAATTTTGAACCCGTACCCGGATTTTTACATACCTCTATATCCGGAACCACCGGAACCTGATTATGAATTAGACGAACCTGTATCAGATTAATTGAAAAAGAGAGAACATGAGTCCACTCTTCGCCATATCAAAACCAACCCCCATTAACGCTTCGCTGAGTGACAATGTGCTGATAGCTATAGTACAAAGCAGCCTAACCAATGCCAAAAAGGCGGCTGCGGTGGGCACGCAAAACGTGTGCGACGATGTGCTGCTGGCCGTGCTGGGCACCGGGTTGCCGGCGGGCCAGGCGCAGAACTTCTTTATCAACCAATCGCCGCTGAGCGATGCCATGCTGATTGCGCTGGTAAACTCCGGTTTACCTCCGGGCACGATACAGAACATCCTGCTGGCGAACCTGGGGCTGAGTACGGATGTGATAGCGGCGGTAAACGCCTCTACCCTGCCCAACGGCGTTAAAAACAGCATTACCAACCAAAACGCCGGCACCACCCACACGCCGGTGGACAATACCTGCGATGGCAGCATACAAAATAATGCCGGTACCCTGTCCGTTTTAAGCTATGTGCAGGCGGAACGGCATCTATATGGTAGCTCGCGCATTGGTTTAGAAGTAACTGAAACCGAGATGATTGGTGCTGCTGCGCCCGGCAGCACGGAGTTTGAACGGGTGCTTGGGTACAAGCAGTTTGAGTTGAGTGAACACCGTGGCAACGTAATCTCTGTAGTACTGGACTACAAAATACCACGGGATGACAATACCGATGCTTTGGTAGATTACTTCCAGCCAGCGATTATTACAGCCACCGACTACAGGGGCTTTGGAGTAAGGCTTAATAGGCCGGGCCTTTGAGTCTTCGGCATACCGGTATTCCTTCCAGGGCCAGGAGCATGACGATGAGTTGAAGGGCGAAAGGTATAGCGTGAATTACACCCACCGGATGCATAATCCGAAGTTGGGGAGTTTTTTTGCTAGTCACCCCTTGTTGTAGCGCATTATATCCATTTTTCAGGAATTCGAGTTTTTAATAACTGTATTTCATCGCTTGTATCCGTTTTTCAGGTATTTTTGAATATCCGTTTTCATAGAAGAGCATGGGTAGTACTCGTTTTTCAATAGAAATAACTGTATTTCGTGGAAGAAAGCCACCGGAGGAAGGTATATTGGTAGGTTATGGAGCGCTTATTCATACATATGATCTCCCGGTTCCCATACCCGGCGTCCTTTCTCTCATCAGTTCCAGAAATCGAAAGTACACAACCGGGCAATGGCAGATATTTACACCACGTTACTTACCGGAAGAGACCTTGTATAAACAGCTGGTGTTTGCGTTGAAATATGAAGGTGTGAATTTACTGGTTCTAAAAAAGTTGTTTGATCAACTGGATGAAAAAGAGGTAATCGACCTGCTACAGGCAGAACCCACTGGCCAATACAGCCGGAGATTATGGTTTCTGTACGAGTGGCTCCTGCAAAAGGAGCTGGCCATTTCAGATCTCGGAAAAGGTAATTACGTCCCTATTCTGAATATAGAAATGCAATACGCCATTCAAAGAGGCGAAAGATCCGGTCGCCACCGGATTGTAAACAACTTGCCAGGCAACAGGGATTTCTGTCCGTTGATTAGAAAAACAAAGAAACTGGAAAAATACATGGTGGCAGACTTTGCTGCACAGAAAAACAACTATCTGAAAAATATCCGCAAGGACATTCTCCGGCGCGCTGCTGCCTTCTTATTACTGAAAGACTCCAAAGCTTCCTTTACAATAGAAGGAGAAAATCCAATAAGCAAAAGAACGGCACGCTGGGGTCAGGCCATTGGACAGGCCGGAACGCATGAACTGACCAAAGAAGAACTGATCCGGCTGCAGAAAATCGTAATTGAAAACCCACGTTTTGTAAGTATGGGCTTTCGGGAAAAAGGTGGATTTGTAGGTGAACACGACCGCCTTTCAGGTGAACCAATTCCCGAACACATCTCTGCCAGACATCAAGATATTGATTCATTGATAGATGGCCTGATAAAAACAAGTGAATTACTGCTCAACCATGAAATGGACTCTGTCTTGGCTGCAACCACGGTAGCCTTTGGGTTTGTGTTCATCCATCCATTTGAAGATGGTAATGGACGCTTACACCGTTACTTGATTCACCACTTTCTTGCCAGAAAAAAATTCGCGCAGCAAGGAATCATATTCCCCGTATCAGCATCCATTTTGGAACACATTTACGATTACAGGCAGGTACTGGAATCCTATTCCCTCCCCCTGCTGGACTTTATTCAATGGAAAGAGACCGGGGATCACAACGTGGAGGTGTTGAACGATACCATTGATTATTACCGCTTTTTTGATGCAACTGCACAAGCCGAATTCCTGTATGATTGCGTTCATGATACCATTGAAAACATCATCCCTGAAGAAGTAGCGTATATAACCCGGTATGATGAATTTAAACGTTATCTGGACAACCAATTTGAATTGTCGGATGATAAAGTGGCTCTGCTAATTCGTTTTATGGAGCAGAATAATGGAAAGCTATCCAAACGTGCACTGGAAAGGGAGTTTGAAGCCTTGACGGAAAAAGAAGTAAATGCGATTGAAGAACACTACAAATCCATCATGTTATCCGAACATTAACACCCATTCTCCGGTGAACAATACCTGCGATGGCAGCATACAAAATAATTCCGGTACTCTGTTCATTTTTATCCACACGCAGGCAGTACGTTACATTTACGGTAATAATTTGCAAGCAGAACCTCAGGGATTAAGCATAATCAGGAAGTAAATCATTTGCTGCAAGCGGTTGAAATGCTGAAAGAAGTCAAATATCTATTATACAATAAACTAATATTTTCTTCGACAAAAATCAGAAAAAACTGCAAGATATTCGGGCAAATTGAATACATTTGAGAAAACCCGATAGTTGAATTTTTTCAGCACCCATCTGGTAACAAATTAAATATCAACATTCGTCATGACCAACGAAGCCTATATTATAGAGGGATACAGAACTGCGGTAGGAAAAGCGCCCAGGGGGTTGTTCAGAAATATGCGTCCTGATGATTTGGCTGCAAAGGTTATAAATCATTTGATCTCGCAATTTCCTCAATTGGATTTCAATCGTATTGACGATGTAATTGTTGGCAATGCAACGCCTGAAGCCGAGCAGGGGTTAAATGTAGGCCGCATGATATCATTAATGGGACTTAAAACCGACAAAGTGCCCGGAATGACTGTAAACCGGTATTGTTCCAGCGGATTAGAAACCATTGCAATAGCAACCGCTAAAATACGTGCCGGCATGGCGCATTGCATCATTGCCGGCGGGGTTGAGACCATGTCACCCATTCCTTTTGGCGGTTGGCGAATCGTTCCCAATGCAGCGGTTGCTGACACGAATCCCGACTGGTACTGGGGCATGGGGCTTACCGCTGAAGCCGTTGCCAAAGATTTTGCAATTGGCAGGGAAGACCAGGATCGTTTTGCTTACGAGAGTCACATGAAGGCTATAGATGCCATCCAATCGGGACGTTTTGTAAAAGATATAGTACCTATTGAAGTTTCAGAAGTAATTCCGTCTAAAAATGGCAAACAGGAAACCAAAACCTTCAGTGTCACTATTGATGAAGGTCCCCGTAAAGATACTGATATTGAAAAACTTTCGAGACTAAAACCGGTATTTGCCAACGGCGGAAGTGTAACGGCCGGTAACTCGTCGCAAACCAGCGATGGCGCCGCTTTTGTTCTGGTAATGTCTGAAACCATGATGAAAGAATTGGGCTTAAAGCCCAGAGCGGTGTTACGAAGTTATGCCGTTGCCGGACTGGAGCCACGCATTATGGGGGTTGGCCCTGTGTATGCCATTCCAAAAGCTATAAAAATGGCGGGTATGAATTTACAGGATATTGATGTAATCGAATTGAATGAAGCCTTTGCTTCACAATCTCTTGCAGTTGTTAAAGAACTGGGTATTGACCCCGCAAAAGTGAATCCTAACGGAGGTGCCATTGCATTAGGTCATCCGCTGGGATGTACAGGCGCAAAACTAACGGTGCAAATGATGAATGAACTGGAAAGACAAAAGAAAAAATACGGCATGGTTACCATGTGCGTGGGTACAGGCCAGGGTGCTGCCGGAGTTTTTGAAATGATTCATTAACAAACAAATGATATTTTTCTTAGCCATAAATAAAGTTTTTTGATACAACCAAAATAAAGAAACATCTGATAATGAATACCGAAGAAACATTGAAAGGAGGCGAATTTCTGATTCGTAATGTTGCGGCCCAAAATATATTTATTCCTGAAGAATGGAATGAAGAGCAGCGCATGATTGCACAAACATGTTTTGATTTTCTGAATGCCGAAGTTTTCCCGAATCTTGACAGAATTGACGCTTTGGAAGAAGGTTTAATGCCATCCATTTTGAACAAGGCCGGCGAACTGGGGTTATTGGGAATTAGCGTACCTGAAGAATATGGAGGATTTGGCAAAGATTTTCTAACCTCAATGCTGGTTACTGAAATTACCGGTCGCGGACATTCTTTTGCGGTCAGCCTCTCGGCACACACGGGTATTGGCTCATTGCCTGTACTTTATTTTGGAAATGACGCTCAAAAGCAAAAGTACATTCCAAAACTGGCCTCAGGTGAATGGAAAGCCGCATACTGTCTTACCGAACCCGGAGCAGGATCGGATGCAAACAGCGGAAAAACACGCGCCACATTGTCGGCCGATGGCTCTCATTACATTTTAAACGGGCAAAAAATGTGGATTACCAACGGTGGTTTTGCCGATGTGTTTACCGTTTTTGCTAAAATTGACGACGATGAAAATTTAAGTGCATTTGTTGTCGACGCACATACAGAAGGTATTACCTTGAATCCTGAAGAAAAAAAGATGGGTATCAAGGGGTCCTCTACCCGACAAATATTCTTTAACAATGTAAAAGTGCCTGTTGAGAATTTGCTGGGTGAAAGACAGTTCGGTTTTAAAATAGCACTTTACATTTTAAACATTGGCCGAATTAAACTGGCTGGAGCCACACTGGGCGGAATGAAGCAGGCCATTGACCACACCGTAAAATATTCCCTGGAGCGCGAACAGTTTGGCAGACCCATTTCGAAATATGGAGCCATTCGCTCAAAGATGGCAGAACAGGCAATACAGGCATTCGCCATAGAATCGGCCACATACCGTTGCAGCCGGAATATAGACCAGGCCATTTCGGCCGGTATTTCAGCGGGTTTAGACAAACAGCAGGCGGTAATAAAAGCATGTGAGGAATATGCAGTGGAAGCTGCCATTTTGAAAGTGCATGCATCAGAAGCTCTTGATTTTGTTGTAGATGAAGCTGTTCAGATTTACGGCGGCATGGGGTACAGCGCTGAAGCACCCGTTGAAAGAGCCTACCGCGATTCCAGAATTAACAGAATATTTGAAGGCACCAACGAAATAAACAGAATGTTGATTGTTGACATGTTGCTGAAAAAAGCCATGAAAGGCAAATTAGATTTACTGGGTCCTGCTCAGAAAATTGCCGGCGAACTGATGGATATTCCCGAATTTAAAGAACCGTCAGACAATCCGTTTGACAACGCGCACGACCTGATTCAGCGCTTTAAAAAAGCCTGTTTGATGGTTGCCGGTGCTGCAGCCCAGAAGCTGATGATGGAACTTTCAAAGGAACAAGAAGTTTTAATGGGAATTGCAGATATGGTCTCTATCACTTATGTCTGTGAATCGCTTGCTTTAAGAGTCGAAAAAATGTCGGCCGGCAAAAAAATGGAAGACGTCTCCGTCTTTGTTGATATGATGCAAACTTATTTGTATGACGCTGCCGACAAAATGCACAAATACGGAAAAGACACCCTGGCAGCATTTGCTGATGGTGACGAACTAAGAATGATGCTTATGGGTCTTAAGCGTTTCACCAAAACAGATATTGTAAACACACGTACCTGCCGGAGAAACATTGCTGCCGTTATGATTGAAAAAGGAAATTACTGCTTCTAAGGAAAAATCCTTTTTTACCGGGATATGATTAATCGGGTATAGAATTGAAAGCCTTCGGCCGAAGACTCTATATGATACATACCCGGTGCCAGATTTTCAACAGACACATCGGTGTTTGAGTAAAATTCATTTACCCTCCGTCCGGTGGCATCCATCAATTTTAATGAAAGCGTTTCAGTTGTTGTTACACGGAAAAAATGGGTACACGGATTGGGATAAACATTCAGTTTCAACTCCTGCGACTCTGTTACCGTAACCGGGTCGTTTGCTGTTGCAAGAATATTATCTATGTGAAGAATATATCTATCGGCAGAGTTATTTACGAATGCCAGAAATATCGATTTACCCGTAAGACCGGCGCTATCCAAACTTATCGTGTCTCTCCTCCAGTAGGGCGTTTCAGATGTAACAACCCGTAACGTATCGGTAAATGAACCGGGAAGACTATCGGTTTGAGAAGCCAGAACAATGTAGTCATCAGGAAAACTTGGGTCTTGCGACCTTGCGTCCCAATACAGGTAATTTCCATAGGTTCCCAATGTTATGCGCGGGGTAATCAGGTAATCGCTGCTGGTATCTGCCGGGCTATAAAAAGACGTACTTTGAGCAGTTAAATCACCAGTTAAAGTATCCGGATCCGCATCGGTAATCCATGCAGCGGAAAAGGAACTTACCTGAGAATCTACAATGTTCATGTCCATATCAATCACCTGCCATCCCGCAGGAATACCGGCGTTAAAATCTTCATCAAGCACAACGGTTTGAGCTGATGCAGATTTTATTATACTAATAAAAAAAATGATAATAATTGTTCTCACGGTTCAAAGGTAATGGTTTGCAGACGAAAAATTGCCTAATTTATTGCGCCTTCATTTTTTGAAATCAAAAATCCTAACATACCGTCAGGTCTTACAAAGGGTTTCAGCTCTTCAAATGACACTGAGATTGTTTTGTCTGGAGTATAAAACTCCATGTAAACAGGAAATGCATAGTCATAGGTAAAAACAATCTGATTCTTACTTATGCTAAAGCTTTCTAAATTCGCCTGCTTAAAGGAATATTTACCAAAAAAGCTTTCCATGGCTTCTTCGTACTCATCGCTCTTTTTGTATTCTTTTAAGGCAACGCGCACTGCTTCATTCACTTTGATTGTACATAATTCCGCCAGCGATTTAAAAGTTGTATCTAATAGTAAATCTTCAATCTTCAATACCTTTCCCTTGTGTAAGTCAATCGTAAGAAACTGAACATCATATTCTTCCTCACTATAGTAATTTACCAGTTGAAAAGCAATATCCAGTATGCCGTGACTATTATAATTAACACTAAAATCGGTACCTACCAGACCACACTCACATGCGTTATATTGAGAATCTACCTGCTCTATTGTAAAACCGGTAATCTCGCTAAATTCAAGTAATTTTTCTATACGACGCGTAACCGGTGTTGTGTCTGTAAGCAATAATTTGGGCCAATAGAACTCCTTTTTTAATGTTTCCGTTTCAATTACAAGGCTATCCATCAAAACTTCCGGTTCATTTGCAGTAACCGGTTGCTTCTCTGCTTCCTCCTCTGATTCACTGCTACATGAAGTAACTGTGAGTGATATTACGGAAGCGAAATAAATCAAACATTTTCTTGTCATTACATTACCCATTTATTTGAAAAGGTAGTCTCGTCTTCTGCAATCGTTTCATTCTCCAATTCCCGCTGAAGCTGACGACTTGTTTTTGTACTGCCATCATGACTCCAGCCGGGTGGTCCAAAAACATAACCCAGTTTTTTAACAACCGAAGTCTTTTTATTTTTCAAATCTTTTAAAATCTCAAGCCATTCATGAAAAATAACGTAAAATGGGTTGTTTATTTCCTTTTTTGTGGTAAGTCCATATTGAATCGGTTCATTGTCTAATTCTTCCTGAAAGGTTCCAAATATCCTGTCCCAAACGATTAAAAACATTCCTATGTTTTTGTCGAGATACCTGATGTTACTTGCGTGGTGAACTCTGTGGTGTGATGGGGTAACAAAAATGAATTCAATAAGCCATGGCAATTTACGTACGGTTTCGGTATGCACAAAAATACCCCATATTTGGGCAAGACTGAACATTGCAAGAATATCCAGCGGCCGGAACCCCAGCAAAGCCAGTGGAATAAAGTAAACAAACCTGTACAAAGGCTGTAACACACTGCTTCTGAAACCTGTGGTAAGATTAAAATGTTCCGAATTGTGGTGTGTTACGTGTACCGCCCAGAAAAAACGACAATAATGATCGGTATAATGCAGCCAGTAAAACAGAAAATCCTGAATAACCAGCAGGCATAGCCAATATATCACCGGGTCGTAAATTTCGGCAAACCGGTACTGATAGAAGTATCCAAAAACCAATACATCAAAAGTCTTAAATAACAGGCTTAAAACCAACGACAAACCCATTAAGTAGAAATTCATCAAAGTATCTTTGCCAGAATATAATTTACGATGATAAAACAGAGAAAAGATAAGTTCTGCCAGTATGAACGCTAAAACAACCGGAGCTAAAAAGAGTGACAGCACTTCTGGGTCAAACATAACGGCAAAGATATAACTTGATTTCTAACAAAATAATCACTGTATTGTATTAATAATTCATACGCCTCAAAGCCTTTAAAACTACTTTTCGCATAAGTTTCGGTGAAAAAAACGGTCCTTGAATTTTATTGGTTATCCATACAATAATAATATCTTTTTCAGGACAATATAGCATATTACCTCTAAAACCCTGAAACCAACCCGTATGATGAACAATTAAACTATCCGTATCAGGATAAACCAATCGGAAACCATATCCATAGGTAGTACTGTCACTTTCTATTGGATTTGCCGGTGTTTTTAGAATTTTCGTCAACGAATCGGGTAGAAATGCCGAATTTCGAAAACTCAACATAAACTGGTGTAAATCTTCAACATTGCAGTAAACACCTTTGTCGCCATATACTCCGTTCAGATAACTGTTATTGGGCGCCTCCAATCCATTAGACTCGTAACCAGCAGCCGCATGATGAAGAATATTATCGGGTTCTACAAGGAAGGCCGACGTCATATTTGCCGGCTTGAAAACTGTTTCGGCCAGAAAATCACGAAACGGTTTTCCCGATACTTTTTCTACCACCGAAGCCAGCACCGCATATCCGGTATTTGAATAATCAAATTTGGTATCGGGCGGAAAAAAAATTTTGGGATTATGTAAGGCCATGAAAGCCATTACGTCAGAATTCCTCATCACCACGCCCTTTTTTTTCCATTCACTTTCAGTAAAATACATATAATTACCCAATCCTCCCCTGTGTGCCAGCAAATGTTTAATCTTTACCCCTGAATACGGAAATTCAGGAAAAAACTTTTTAATATCATCTTCAAGGGTCAGTTTACCCAACGCTACCAGTTTCATAATACATATCGCCGTCATGGGTTTGCTCATTGACGCTATTTGAAAGACAGTGGAATCGGTAATTTCTGTTTGAGCTCTATGGTTTGCAATGCCATATTTGCCACGGGCGAAAATTCTGCCCTTCCTGCTCACAATATATATTCCGTTGAATTGCCTTAAACCATTCAGACTATCAAAAAATTCAGTAATCTCAAGTTGAACGGGAGCATACAAGCTGTCGTAAAACGCAGTGGAATCGGGCGTTGAGCTGGTCTCGGTATGATTTGTAACCGGTTTATGTTCCTTATCTTGCGGCTGAACACAAGCCAAAACACCCACCCCCAGTGTTAGGGCGCCTGTCATTTTAAGAATCCACATATACATTCAGTAAAGATACCACACAGTAAAATAACCAAATGCCTCACTTTGCTAAAGGTGTTAATACTGTACTGTGGAAAACCGTAATTTTAACATGCAACTCCACGGCATAAAATCCTCCGAGTTTAACCCCTTGTTTGCTGTGAAATTTTCATGTTTTTGGTTGCGGTTTGGAAAGGAAAGGGCTTAACCGCCCTTTCTTTTTACATTAAAACCTTGTTTTAAGAAATACTCAGTTACTTTTTTAATAAAATCGCCTTGCAGCATAATTCCTTCATGTGTAACACTGCCTCCGGTTCCACAACGGGTTTTAAGTTCTTTACAAATTTGTTCTTGCAGCTCGGAATTTCCCGGATATTCTGTAACTACCGTGCTTAGTTTGTTTCCCTTAAGCCGCTTAAGCTCAAGATAAACTTTTGCGCCCTTAACATCAAGTTTTTCTTCCTGTTCCTCAAATACTTCAGGCTTATAATCGGGATTAGTGGAATAAACAAAGCTACCTAAATCACTCAGGCTGTTCAGACTGTTTTTTAATTTCGATTTCATTGGAATAAGGAATTACCACAACATTTTTGTGATTGAGTTCAAGTTTCAGCCACGCTTCCAGCTTTTCATTCAACATTTCTTCATATCCTTCGCTCTCCTTAGTCCAACGTGCAAGCACGGTTACCATGGTGTCTCGTACTCCCCCCATATTGCTGATAATAGCCGGTGCATAAAAGTATTCACGCAAATCGGGAAAAGAGAATTTAATTTTTTCATCCAACCGTCCCAAATCTACAGTGTATTTCTCAAGCTTTTTGAGTTTGCCGCGCATGGTTTTATTTTCTTCTTCTGCAGTTCGTAAATCAGTTGCCATTTGCTCCAGATTCAATTTGTGCTGCTTTTGCGTTTCCATTAAATAATCGGCACTAATAGATGCATCCGTGCTATTTTGGTAGACTTTCAACGTGGCATTTTCCAAACTAAAATCGGCCAGCCTGCGACGCCACTCTCGTAACACTTCTTCAGGGACATTCTTACCGACAAAAGAAATTTCAATTACAGGATTCTCGCTGTCATATCTGAATCGGGTAGTATTTACATGAGCATCTTCATAGGGCTTGATGATGGTTTCTACATACTCTTCACTGCGCGCAAGAAAAAGAGATTCCTTAATCACCTGAACAAATTTAAATCCACTGGGAATCATTACCAGGGCAAGAAACCCTACAATATACCACTGTACTTTTTTCCGGGTTTTAGGATTGATATAATTCGCATACGGGAAACGTAAATACCTTACTATTAATATAGTTGACAAGCAAATAAACAGTGCATTCAACAAAAACATATAGCTTGCACCAAAAAAGAAAGCCATTTTGCCTGTAGCCAAACCATATCCTGCGGTACACAATGGAGGCATCAGTGCAGTTGCTATGGCCACACCCGGAATTACTGTTGCGACATCGCGGCGACTGGCAGCTACAATGCCGGCAATACCGCCAAAAAATGCAACGCCGACGTCTAATATGTGCGGGCGAGTTCGTGCCAGCAATTCGGCAGTCTCGGTCTTTAATGGGTTTATCAGAAAAAAAATAAATGCCGCCAGTAAGCTTACCCCAACCATCAGCCCAAAATTCTTCAAAGAGTAAAACAAAAGTTTAAGGTCATTAATACCCGTTGCCAGACCTATACCCCTTATAGGCCCCATAAGTGGTGAAATCAACATGGCACCAATGATTACAGCCGGACTATTCCCAATCAATCCAATACAAGCCACTGCAATAGAACATATTAAAATCCAGATGTTATAACCGCCAAAATCAATATTAGCCTTAATATCCTTTACAGTTGCGTCAACATCTACGCCATCGCGAATATGTATGGTTTCGTACAGAAATTTTCTAACCCTTGTAATGAGCACGTCAACCTTTACGGAATCTACCGACCAATGCGGAACGGCATCATCCTCTATGGCCTGCTCAGCCGCGGTATCCCTACTCTCCTCACCCGGATCAGGTTTCTTCTCTGACGAGTTTTGTTCATCCGCTTCCTGATTCGTTTTTCTTCTTTCTTCCGGCTCCTTTGATGTGTCTGATGATTGCTCCATAAACTTTCTTTCAGGGCCGAAGATACGTTTATTGTGTTAATAAGGTTTTAATCTTCCGATAAGATTCTTGATTTTTAACACTATACACACTATTGAGTATCTCTCTTTTTTCCAGATTTGTAAGGTGCCAGCTCAAACTGATGGGTCGGTCTGTTTTGCTAAGACTTATCTCGGCCATGTTTACCGGAACATCCATTAATGGATCCAGATACTGAAACATCTGGTCGGTGTCAAACTCCTGCGTGGTGATAAAATTACCGTACAAACTACCAAAAGGTCCCGACAGTCTGTACAAAAGTGAACCGGAACCTTCGTTGGTTTCACCGTCTTTTTGTGAATCTCTGATTCTGATGATAAGAACACCTCTTGTATTTTCATTTAACCAGTCCTTCATTGCGTATATATATTGCATAGAAAGTTTCAAACCCATATTGTCACGCAAACCGGCATCCATAACTTCTACTTTTGGAGTACTGGGCAAACTAACCATAGGCATAACATATGGAAAAGTGGCCGACATGCGAATTGCCGTTGTAAATTTTAAATTATCAGCGTCCTGATCTTTGAACAACCTTCGGAATTCAATATTTTCAACATTAGGAACAAACATTGAAGAACGAATCTTATCTGCACATAAATAGGAAACGGGTTGAGATGAAATAACAAGTCGCCTGCCGTCATTAATAATGGTGGGTGTAAAAACCATCATGGGAATTCTTCCATTCGCTTCGTCTTGCCTGTAATCTTTCAGTCTTAAATTTGTAAGAAAATTCAATGTGTTTTTATTATACTGTTTTTCAAATGCATAAGCTCTATCCTTTACATAAGTATATTCACCGTCCTTAAAGGATTGATATCTTATAAACATATCAGTAGTAGCAATAGATAGGGCTACAGGATTCAGAATGTCGCGTCCCAGTTCGGTAAGATACAACCCGCTGTTTAATTGAATATTTTGTCCTTTCTGGCGCTGACGGTACAATTCCCTGAAATATGCCTGTCCCATCATTCCCCCGGATGAGCCCGTCATCAGCCGGGTGTATTTCAATATCTCACCGTCACTAATGCTGTCAAGAACCTGCATCACCCTAAAAGTCCATATGGTGCTTCGTAAGCCTCCACCACTGCTGTTTATAATAATCAATAAAGGTTTATGCCTGAAAACAGGCAGTGAATCTTTCCAGTTGTTTAATGCAATATATTCCAAATCCACATCTTGTTGCACAGTATCTGCAGCTGTAATACTATTTATATTGGCCTGAGTATATTCAGCCGGCTGTACCGAATAATTAAGGCCATAGGCCTGATTATCCATTTTCAACCAGTCAATATGAACTGTAAGAAAATTAAACAAAAGCAATAATCCGATAGCAACACTGGGTGTCCACCACCTGAAATAACTAAACAAAATACTGTATAGCATTACTATCATAGTAAACAATAGGAAAATACTTGCACCGGCAGGTATGGCAAAGGCTTCCCGGTCGCGCATACTACCAATCAGAATAAAACTGATCAGTAATCCAATTTCATAGAAAGAAGCATTAATATGATTCTGGGTAAATACGCGTCTTAGGGTCTCTTCATTGTAATGTTCAGGTGTTCTGGCAATTCTGATTCTTAAATTGGGCAAAAGGTAAGTAGACACGTACCAGCCGTATTTAAAACTTACCGGCTCAGCCGTGCGCTTTGCACGGAAAGTGGTTTCCACCGAAGGACCTTCCTCAGCCTGTTTCCGGCGTTTGTTTTTTAAAAGCCGCAACAATTTCCGGAACAGTGTTTCATGTCTGACCTGCAATTTGCTGATATCTTTATTTGTACGAAAGAAATAATAGAACGATAGCGTAAAAAACACCAGCAACCCGGTACTAAAACCCACAAGGTTTGTAAATGCTTCTTTCTTATCAATTAACTCATATTCAATCTGAAATAAATATGATTGCGTAATATAAACCAGAATAAAAAGCAATGGGATAATAAAATTATTTACACAGAATTTTACAAACGGTCGGGAAACGGTGGCTATGAACGGAAATTTGAACCCGTACATCATATAAGAATATATATTAAAGGCCATGATAAATCCGCCAAGGCTAAAACCTAATATCATAAATGATAAAAAGTCTACATTATTCAAATATTCCGGAAAAAGCAACAATGAAGGAACACCGTACTTCTGTCCTGATACTTGAACCGTGAACGAAAAAACAACTGCCCAGAGTACTAAAAAAAAGTGATTGTGTTTAAGGTGAAGCAATAACAACTGAAATGGAAAAAAATGCACAATTCTGTTCCATCGGCTATGTTCCTGTGTATTCTGCGCAGTCATACAATACCTGTTGACGAGAATTAGCAGCAAATAGTTTGGTTTTTAAATAAATTTCTACCAAAACCAAAAAAGATGTTCTGTATGAACACAACAAAACAGAATTTTATATTTTATGAATCAATAAGTTATAAAAATTTTTCATTTTTTTTGTAACTAACCCTTCATCACCCCGTCACACGGGAAATTTTGAAAACATGAAACGATTTGTAATAAACCTTAGCTTGCTGGCTGTTGCCTTTTCAACCGGAAGTGTGTTTGCCTCTCCTATGGTTACTGTAACCGACGACACTACCCGAATAAAACTAAAAAACAGAGAATTATTGGTTATTGAATCTTCAAAAGGAGATTCATCGGTAATAATAATAGAAGGAACAGACACAACCTTTATTAATCCTGAAACCAAAGACCACGCTGAACCGGAAAAAAATGAATTTGCCCGTTGGGGCGGTATAGATTTGTTTGTAAATGGATTTATGGATAAAAATCAGAATACAAATCTAAAAAACTCATATCCTCACCTAGACCTGGATTATGCCCGCAGCATTGGTTTTTCGTTCAATGCCGGCGAATTGTATATACCCATTGCAAAAGGTAATTTCGGAATAACCACAGGGTTGGGCTTTCAATTTAACCGATACGTTTTCAGGAGAAACACCGTACTGCAATACAATGCCGATAGCCTTTGGTACTTTACGGATACTGTAAGAACATTTGATAAAAATGTATTGAAAAGCGCTTATCTACAAGTACCTTTATTGCTGCAGATAAATACAAGCAATACAAATCCCAATCGTGCATTTCATTTTGCTGCCGGTATTGTTGGCGGCTATAAGCTGGGTTCTAAACTTAAGTTCAGGTACGAAATGAACGACGATACTAACAAAGACAAAGTGAAGGGTAGTTTCAATCTTAATCCGTTTCAACTCAATGCAACAACACGTCTGGGTTACGGAAAGTTTGTGATGTTTGCCAATTATAATTTACTCACTTTATTTGAGAGAGACCGGGGTCCGGAATTGTATCCCTTTACAGCAGGAGTTACCATTGCTCCATGGTAAAACCGCAAACACACAAGCGAAAAAGCCTTTAACTTTTGTTAAGGGCTTTTTTTATTTACAAGGGATTTCCCGTGTGTTTTTTTGGATAGTCGTGCCACTTTACCGTGCCGGTACCATTTGAAATTTGGAGCCAATCATTTGCTGAGAATTCAATAACCATAACAGTACATGTACTAAACTGAAAAGAAGTACCTGTAAGATATGAAGCAAATTCTGAAATTCCCGGGTTGTGGCCTGTAAGCATCACGGTTTTAAATTCATTGGAAAGCCGGTTGGTAATTTTCAATAAATCATATTTTGATGCCTGATACATAACCGGTTCAGGAATAATATCTCCATCAATATTTATCACATTATCAAAAATAACGGAAGTAGCCCATGTGCGCAATGCCGGACTGCTTACAATCAAACCGGGTATATAACCCGCATTTTGTAAATTCTTTGCCATAAATGAGGAATCTCTGCGTCCGCGCGAAGAAAGAGGGCGCAATTCATCGGACAGATTCGAATTTTCACTTTCTGCTTTTGCGTGTCGTACCAATATCAGTTCTTTCATATTCTAAGAATACATTATAATTCTTTCAGTTCATCGTAAAGCCTTTGCACGGGCAACCCCATTACGTTGTAGTAACACCCCTGAATGTTCTCAATTTTTGCCATTCCTATCCAATCCTGAATTCCATAACCACCGGCCTTGTCAAATGGCTTAAACGATTCAATATAATATGCAGCTTCCCGGGCTGAAATTTCGGCAAACGTGACATTTGACCGCTTATGAAACACAATTTTCTTATTCAGTGTTTTTATACATACTCCCGTATAAACACTATGCGTACGACCGCTTATTTTTTGCAACATCATGATTGCCTGTTCACTGTTAGCCGGTTTATTAAGAACTTCGCCATCTAAATAAACAATAGTATCAGCAGTTATTAGTAATTCGTTGTTCTCAAAACTGCCCGTATATGCATCCGATTTTTTTACAGCCAGCTTTTCGCAAATCTCTTCCGGTGTATCCCCTTCAAAAAAATCTTCATCTGCATTCAACGAATATACCGTAAAATCGCTCCATATTGATTTTAACAATTCCCTGCGGCGCGGACTACCCGACCCTAAAATGATACGATATTGGTTTAGATGAATAAGAGGATTTGAAATCATACCAAAGTTCTATAAACAAAATAAGTAAGACAAAGTCCGGACAACATGGCGAACTTAAGAAAATTACCGGCGGCAAGAAATCCATTCCGGCTTTTTGACCGATACAAAGTAATTACACTTAAAAACAACGGAATAAACACACCAAACCCCGTAAATAACAAAGGCAGTATATCAGTAAAAAACATTCCGGCAATAATTGCAACAGATGTCATGAGTAAAACAGAAAGGACATATAACAGAATTTTAACCCGTGCCATACCCAATACAATAGGAAGTGTAGTGCAACCAATTTCCCGATCTCCCTGCACGTCTGCCATATCTTTAATTATTTCCCTAATTAAATTAGTAACAAAAGCAAAACAGGCAAAGGCAAGTACCAGCATCATCATATACTGATTCAATCCGGAGGTGGTACATATTTCTTGATGAACCAATGGAAGTTTCATACAATCCATAGGTATTGAATCCTTTGGAACAGAATCAAATATCATTAAAGCAGGCAACATCGGAGTAAGCCATGCCAAAAAGGCAATCAACAAATTACCTGACAAGAATTTTCTTTTAAAATACAAACTATAAAACCAAAGTAAGGTAGTGCTGCTAAGGTGAATAATAACAGGCCACAAGGTATGGTGCTTCCAGCTTAGCCATACACCCGCACCAACTGCTGCCGTATTAAGGACAACGTGTACCAGCATGGCCACCCTTCGCTTAATGTATTTTCCAATTAATATTTTTTCGGGTTTATTTATTCTGTCCGTTTTCAGATCAAAATAGTCGTTAATAATATACCCCCCTGCAGCAATCATAACAGTGGTTAACAGCAGAACAATAAAAGAGACGGAATCCAACTTTTCTGCTCCCTGTCCTGCCATCTCAAGCAAAGGATTTATCAGCCAAAAATTAACGCATACAAGCGTTGCTGTAATAATAAACAGATTTACAGGACGGGTAAGCTGAATAAATCGTAACAACTGCATATTTGCAAAAATACTTATATATAATGAACTGACAGAATAATTTTAACCCGATGTTAAAGGTAAAATCTGATTATTCTCAAAGAAAAACATGAATACTCTCAGTGAAAGTGTCAGCCGGTACCTTCACCTTTGTACTTGAAAAATAACCCCTGAAATGCGCTACTACATTGGGATTTTTGTTGTGACCATTCTGTCAGCTGTTCCAGTATATGGTCAATTTAAGATGCGAAGTTCCAATTTATATTCCGACGTTCCTCTGAATTTAAAAACAAAAGTCGATGGTAAAATCTATCCGGCCAAGGAGCTAAGTTTCGGTGGGAATATTTGTGTGGGCAACGAATTCATCAATAGCATTGCAGAATACAATTTTCACATGTTCAATGTAAGAGATGTACCGGGCGGAACCTCAAAAAGATTGCACAATCATGAATTTTTACTAGGATTGCGTTACTATGCAATGCGTCCTACTTTCCTAATAAAAGGAACAGCTGTAAGACTCACAGCAGGAGGCAGCATGGGTTTTGACCTTGAAACTTAATTTGTATCTCAATACTTCTTTGGATTCTGTCTAACCGGAGTTCGCAACGCTTCAGGTATCATAATTCAGGCTGTTCGGCGGGCGGCCAATCCGGTTAAAGGGATGGACTTTCAACCCTACTGGAGTCTGCGCCTGGGAATTGTAATTGGTCCGGATGCCGACGGTCCTAAATAAATTCGAAATGAAAAATTTGTTCTACTGTATCATTTTTGCGCTTACGCAAAATATCGCATGGTCTCAACCTACAGGAACCTGGTATACTTCGTCCAGCAGTCCCGTAAAGCAATTACAAGAAATTTCAGGGGGAACCATTTATACTTATTCTGTCTCCTCTCCTACCCCCATATATGGCAGTCCGGCATATACAGGCCCCTCTCAGGAAGAGTTGACAATGTATTATAATCAACAGTTTAGCGGATACTTAGAAAAACAGGCATATCAGGACTTCAACAAAGGAACAAAAGCTTATCAGAAAGGCAAGTACAATAAGGCAGTAAACAAATTTAACAGAGCCTATCAAAGCGATCCTAAAGTATGGCAATACAAGGAAAATCTTGAAAAGGCCAAATCAATGAGAGATAAACAACGCGATGAAGCCCGGATAAAAAAGCAAGCCGAAAAGATTAACCGTGAATTTTTAACCATATATAACAAGAATATTATTGATCACAATAACGAATTAAAACATGCAAGAAAGTTCGTTAAAAGTGAAGTTCCGGTTCCGGGAAGCAAACCAAAAAAAATAGTTCAGGAAGGAATTATGCTCGGTTTGTTCAATTATGGCAGTCATCATGACGGACTGAAAGTAGTGAGTCCTAAGTCAAAAAAATTATTCAATTCAGACCAGATTTATTGCACATCAGATAAAAATCCGTTCGGATATGGTGAATTAGTGAGGGGTGTTCTTGATAACCTTACCATTGGGGAATTTACAAAAATGACTCCCTACGGCAAGGAACTTATTCAACGACTTGAAGGCACCCATTTTAATACACTTTATGCTCACAGCAACGGAGCCACCCTTGCAGAGGCTTTAATTCTTGAAGGTGTAATGACCGTGGATGAATTGCACGTTATGGGCGGAGACAGGAGTCTTGCAAATGATGAAGGATATCAAAGATTGATTGCATCCGGAAAAGTGAAAAAAGTGGTAGTATGGATTAACCCCGGAGACCCCGTGCCCATATTGTCGTCCATTCCCAAAATGGTAAAAGGCTCTTTCAAAGAATCTCATCAGGCACTTATGACCGTTGTTGGCATTGAAAAAGAGAAGAAATATAACAAAAATTCATCAGTTGAATATCACTATCTTAAGGGTGAAGAATACAAAGGTCAAAGCTTGTTTGAACCACTGGTTTCGCACGGCCTAACCACTCTGTTTCATAACATGAACGTGCATTACGATAAAAAGAAATACTAATCCAAGGTTTTGTTTTCCTTGAGTGTTTTCTTCGCAACTTTATTAACATTGGTAAATAATTATAATAAAAGTGAATATCTTTACACGCATACCACTTACATCAATAATTTCAGAACCCGATGCGAAGCTTTCTTTTCCTTTACCTAAGTTTGCTTTCATTTACAATATCCATAGTTACTTCCTGTAATCAGGAAACAAAAGCCATTACAATTAAACGAGCCTTTTACTATTGGCAATCGGGTTCAGGAATTCTTTATCAATCAGATACCAAATTATTAGATACACTGGGAGTTGAAAAGCTTTATATGAAGTTTTTTGAACTAATACCGGATGAGAACCTAAGCGCGATTCCTTCTGCTAAAATGTCATTTAACGAGTCTGATTATCATCGGGAAATGGCTATTTCAGACAAAAT
Organism: uncultured Weeksellaceae bacterium; assembly: GCA_964508605.1. Classification (GTDB taxonomy): domain Bacteria; phylum Bacteroidota; class Bacteroidia; order Flavobacteriales_D; family CAZDUI01; genus CAZDUI01. The sequence goes on from CAZDUI010000005.1 coordinate 39,253, forward strand.
TGAAATCATTCCGGTAGTGTACATTCTTAATTCTGTATTCACCGGAATTGAGGAGAACGAACTGGATGCTTTGGCAGACAACACCATTCATTTACTTAACAAGTATCTGAAAGAAAGATTTTACAATGAAAGAAAAATTAATGAAATACAAATAGACTGTGACTGGACAAAGAGCACAGGCAGTATATACTTCCGTTTTCTGCAAATTCTTAAACAAAAATCCGCAAAAAAAATAAGCTGTACGCTGCGTCTTTACCCTTACAAATACAGGCAAAGTATGGGTATCCCTCCTGTTGACCGGGTAATGCTGATGTGCTACAATCTGGTAAATCCACTTCAAAATCCAGATATGAACAGCATTCTTGAACCCGAAGAACTTGAAAAGTACCTTACCGGAAATGAAGCATATCCCCTACCCATTGATATATCGCTGCCCGTATTTTCATACCACCAATGGTACAGAAATGGTCGTTTTATGGGGCTGTTGGAAAATGTACCTGACGATAAGCAAGATTATTTAAAACCGGAATCTAACCTGTGGTATATAGCTACTCACGATTTTCACAATGACGGATACCATTTTATTAAAGCAGGTGACAGAATTAAAATAGAAAAAATTAACACCGAAATTCTTAATAAAACCATTGCATTATTAAATGAAAATATCGATTTCAAGGATGATATAACCTTTACCTTGTTCCACCTTCACGACAACATATTAAATAACTTTACGCACCATGATTTGGAGAATATTTATTCTTTTACAGGCAATAGTCATCCTTAAACCGGCCTCATCCTGCGGACCCTATTATCCGTATGGTGACGATACCCGGTTTCATCTAATGAATCCTGAAAACTGGGGATACGACGATATGCGCTTATTCTATTACAGTGCTTCATATTATTATTCCGATGGCAGTTACTGGGCCGAAGCAACTGATTATACAACGCGCTGGAGCAGGGCCGAACAGGAAAATATAAATTGGTACAGAAATAAAACAGGAACCCCTGCCTCTGATGAAGAAATTTATGAAGTAATATATTCGGATAACATAAACATTAAAGAAAAGCAGCCTTCCAATAAATTTCTGCAAACACTGCATCAAAAGGAAAATAAAAATTTACTGAAGTACCTGAGTTTTGCCCGCAGTTGCAATTTACTTAACAGCTACAATGATAATGACCCCTGGGAAAAGAACGCTACCTTCATAAGCAAATTGAAATCAAAAAAATTTAATGAAGCCTTAAAACATGCTGAAAAGAGTGATGACGAAGCAATAAAAAAAAGATATGCCTTTCTGGCAATCCGACTCGCATATTACAGCGATCAGTTTGCTCAAATTCCTGATATATATCAAAAATATTTTACTGACGATGTAAACAAGAATATACTTGACTATTGGGCATTACACTTTTACAGCGCAAGTTTGCCTGAGGATAGTTATAGTGCGTATCTAAGCGCACAGGTATTTGCAAATGCTCCTGACAAAAGGCGGATTACATGGTATCCGGTAATAAAACATTCAGCGGACAGCATGCTGAGCTTTTGCAAAACACCTCAGGAAAAATCAGCAATACATCTTGTAAGGTGTGTGCGGAATACCGGTCCTGCCTTAAACGAAATAAAAGAATATTATAAAAACACACCCGATGGAGCCTACTTCGGATTTTTGGTTTTAAGAGAGGTAAATAAACTGGAAGACTATATACTTACTCCATGGTATACAGCTTTTAGTCCCTCCCTCTGGCACTCACGCGATACCTCAGATTATTACAGTCACCCCATAACCCGGCGCTTATCAAACGACCGGGAATATACCAATACATTGCTTCAATTTTTGCAACAAACAGATAAATCCAAGACAACAGATCCCGGAATTATTCATGCAGCTGAAGCCTATTTAATGTATCTTACCAGAGACTATAGCGGCGCATTGACCAAATTAGAAAATATTATTCCGCAAGAAAAAAATAAGGAGCGAATAGAAGACTTAAAAAGGTTACAGGTACTTGTTGATATATGTTCGAAACTCCCCGCTACAGCAGAACTTGATAAACACTTTGAAATTATTATTGCTGAGGCTTCACAAGCTCAGCACCGTTTTTTGTTCGCACTGGCGCGAGAATTGGAAATGGCCGGATATACAACCGATGCCGCATTGCTGTATCGAAAAGTGAATCCGGACTGGTATTCAAAAAACCCATACGATTATCAACACTTTCAGAACGTATATAAGTCAACTTCAGGCAAAGAAACACTTTGGCTTGACTTTTACAACAACTATTTCTTTTATTTGGATGCCGAATATACTACTGAACAACTAGACCATTTAATTGAAGAAACGGGCATTTATTTGCAAAGTGATGAAAAACTAAAACAATGGTTGGTGCAGGATATTGAACATGATATTGACCGGCTATACGATTTGGCAGGAACGAAATATCTTAGGGAAGACAAACTGGAAATGGCGCTTATGCAATTCAATAAAATTAATGACACCTTGTGGAAAAGCAATAATTATCCATATAAAATATATTTAAATGCCAATCCGTTCTACGCCGATTTTTATTCGGAACATGCGCCCACCGTTCACGATTCAATTAAATACAACAAGAGAACATTCTTAAAAACCCTGATTGATTACAAAACAAAAGCAGAAGACCCTGAAAATAAAGACCGTGATTACTTTGCATTTTTAACCGGTACCGCTTATTTAAATATGACACACCATGGAAACAGCTGGATGATGAGAAGATATTACTGGTCAGTCCATCAAACCCGAACGGGATTACATGACGACCGGGAATATTTTGGCGCTGTAAATGCAAAGAAATACTTCGTTCTGGCAAATAAAACAGCTATCAATAAAAAATTTGCCGCATTATCATTGCGCATGGCCGGAAGATGCGAAAAACACTTAATTAATTTCGAATGGTTGAAAAATCAAAATCCATGGGATTATAACTGGGAAGATTATGAAGGAAAATTATTTAATGCAAATTCGTATTACAAGAAACTTGAAAAAGAATTCCCTCATGATTATTCCGAATTAATAAGCAACTGCCTGTCTTTTGCTGAATATTTTAAAGCCAGAAAAATTCGAAAATGAGTATAATTCAGTCTAAAAAAGGCAATAAAACAGGAAATATTCTCCGATTCACATTAGTAGTTCTACTTAGTTCCTAACCGGTATATGCTGTGCTTGAACTGGGATGGACTCTAGGAGATGTTTTTGTATTTTACTGGGCTGAAACAGCACTGGTGACTGCAGAATGCCTGTTGAAATTATTATTTATCACCCGCAGCGCCATTGCCGGGAAACCAAAAAAAGATGAGCCTACACCCTCAGTTACCTTTTTTTTTCTTATTAAATACAAGATAAAAATAGCAATAATGATTGCGGTAATCCCATTATTTTTCTGGGGTCTGCATGCCATGGTTATATATAGCGAGTTACTACCGGACACACCCGTGGGTACAGGCCCGATAAAATCTGCTCAAAAATTAATTGACTATTTTTTCCTTTCGGAATATATGATGCCGGCGATGATTGCTTCAGCCAGTTGGAGATTTCTGTTATTCATAGTAGAATTTCTTTTTGGAGGCCTATATAAAAAAGAAGAAGGCGCCACCGAAGTTGTTCTACCCTATGCCAGACTCATTATATTGCATGTTTCCAGTTTAATCATCGCTTTTCTATATGTCGTTACAGGGATCAACGCAATAGGGTTAACGGCGGCATTTACCATATTTAAATCGTTGGCTGAGGCCGGTTTGAATAACGCCGGTAAAGGTGACTCACCGAATGCATAGAATTTATTTAACTCATTCTTCTCAATATTATGATACAAGTCATGTAATATTATGATTTATTCTCGCCACCTTTGCATTCGAATTTGCTTGGAATAAAAAAATTGCGTAAAATGGGAGTTTGGAAGAAGTACAATCAGGAAGAGATTAAATCGAAGATATTTAATGCATTACATCATAACGTAGATTTCAGGCAGGGAAAATTCCTGGGTGTACCTGCTTCACATCTGGATGGCAAGGTATTTTATAGTAATGCTCCTTTCTTAAAAGATGCACCCTATATGACCGCCATGGTAGCTAATCCGAATCATATCGGATGTCATACCTTAGGAGAGAGTGAAGATTTTTTTAGTGGCACACAAAAAATTGAGAAAGAACTGATAAGGATTTGCAGTGAAGATATATTAAAAGCCGAGACTGAAGGTGCTGATGGGTATGTTGCTTCGGGCGGAACAGAAGCAAATATTCAAGCCATGTGGATTTACCGGAACCGGTTCATCAAAGAGTTTGGTGCAAAAAACGAAGAGATTGGTTTACTATGTTCAGAGGATACGCATTACGCCGTCTATAAAGGAAGTAATTTGCTGGGCATACGTGTTTTTAATGTTCCTGTAGAAGAAACTACCCGTTCAATAACCATTGGAAGCTTAGCTGATACTGTATTAAGAATGCAGCAAAGTGGTGTTAAATATGTAATTGTTATAGCCAATATGGGTACTACCATGTTTGGCTCGGTAGACGATCCTGACATGTATTCTCAAATTTTAAAAGCACATCATTTACACTTCAGCATGCACGTTGACGGGGCATTTGGTGGCTTCATTTATCCGTTTACAGCCACAGATACCAAACTTACCTTTAAGAACCCTGACATCACATCCTTTACACTGGATGCGCACAAACTGGCTCAAGCTCCTTATGGTACAGGTATTTTTCTTATCCGTAAAGGATTTATGCAATACACCTTAACGGAGGAAGCCAAATACGTTCACGGACAAGACTATACGCTGGTTGGCAGCAGAAGCGGTGCAAACGCCATTGCAACCTGGATGATATTAAGCACCTACGGACCTCATGAATGGCAAGAGAAGATTTTATTGCTTATGCATCGCGCCGATTTAATTTCAGAAAAACTGAAGGATTTGGGCATTCCGCATTACAGACATCCCAGAATGAATCTGGTAACCATGAAAGCGTCCTGCATCCCCCGACATTTAGCCGACGAATATCATTTGGTTCCGGACAATCACCATCAACCGGTGTGGTATAAAATCGTAGTAATGGAACACGTTACTCCTGACCTTTTGGTATCCTTTGCTGAGGATTTAAAACAAGCATTGCACACCGATACTACCGGTTTATACCAATAAATTTAGTTACGCAATATTTTGCCCGATTTTATAAGGCTTTGCATACGTTCCAATGTTTTGCGCTCTGAACATAGTTCCATAAAGGCTCTGCGTTCCATATCCAAAAGGTATCGTTCACTTACCTGCTGAAGTCCCGACAAATTACCTCCAGCCATAACAAACCCTAACTTTCTTGAGATGGTTACATCATGTTCTGAAATGTAATTACCTGATAACATTGAATTGGCACCCACATACACAATTCCCATTGCTTCCTGTCCCAATACGGTGATATCGTTTCGTTCAACAGGGCGACTATAGCCGTTTTCAACCATATTTAACACTGCTCTTTTTGCTCGTGAAAGCTGCAATTTACGCGAGATAACCACCTCATCTATACCTTTTCTCAAATACCCCAGCTCAAACGCTTCCAGCGCCGATGTACTTACCTTAGCCTGTCCAATGGTAAGAAATTTGTTTCTGAACTGGTTGATTCGCATATCTCCTTCATGAAGCTCATCACTTAACCGCAGTGCGAACTCTTTGGTACCACCACCACCGGGAATAACGCCAACTCCAAATTCAACCAACCCCATATAAGTCTCTGCGTGAGCAATTACCTTATCGGCATGCATACTCATTTCACAGCCACCTCCCAAAGTAAGACCATGCGGTGCTACCACAACCGGAACAGACGAGTACCGTATCCGCATCATGGTGTTTTGAAAAGTTCTGATGGCCAAATCCAGCTCATCCCAGTCTCCTTCGGCAGCCAGCATGAATATCATTCCCACATTCGCTCCTGCGCTGAAGTTTTGACCTTCATTGTATATAACAACGCCTTCATATTCCTTCTCGGCTAAATCTATTACTTTCTGAATGCCCTGAATTACACCTCCGCCAATGGTATTCATCTTGGTATGAAACTCTAAACCCAGAACCCCGTCACCTAAATCAATGATACTGGCATCCTGATGATTCCAAATAGTATGAGTATGTTTCCGGACGCTAAACACCAATGTTCCTTCCTGTCCGGGAATATCTTCAAATTTTTGATTTAATACACTATAATACTGACGTTTTCCGTCGTGAATGCGGTAAAAGCTGTTGATATCCTTATTCAACATATCCTGAACCCAACCGGCACAGGAAAGGCCTAAACCCTTCATGGTTTCCATGACTTTTTTCACACCAATGGCTTCCCAGCTTTCAAAAGGACCGAGTTCCCAGCCAAATCCTGCCCGCATAGCATCATCTATCTTATAAATTTCGTCTGCAATTTCAGGTATCCTGTTAGAAACATAGGCGAACAATCTGCAAAAGGACTCACGATAAAAAATCCCGGCCTTGTCCTCACCCTCAAAAAGAACCGGATATCTGGCAGCTACGTTATCTATAGTTTTGGTTAATTCCAATGTAGGAAACTTAACCTTCACCGATGACTGATACGTAAGAGTTGAAAGATTTAACGCTTGTATTTCACTACCTTCCTTCGATTTTACTTTTTTATAAAACCCAGCCTCTGTTTTACTCCCCAGCATTTTGTTTTCTATCATGGCGCTGATATAACCAGGTAATGAGAACATATCCAGAGCCTCATCATTTTTTAAATTCTCTCTCAAACCATTAGCAACATGAACCAGAGTATCCAAACCCACCACATCACAGGTCCTGAAAGTGGCGCTCTTAGGACGACCAATAACCGGCCCCGTGAGTTTGTCAACCTCTTCTACTGTCAACCCCAGTTTTGGAACTGCATGAAAAAGACTCATAATGGAGAAAACACCAATTCTATTAGCTATAAATGCAGGGGTATCTTTACATATTACAATGGTTTTTCCCAGATTCCGGGTACCAAAATTTTCCAGAAAATCAATTATTTCCGGTTTAGTATCCGGTCCCGGAATAATCTCGAGCAACTGCAGGTAACGCGGGGGATTGAAAAAATGAGTACCACAAAAATGACTTCTGAAATCTTCACTTCTATCCTGATTCATTAAAACTACAGGAATACCACTGGTATTTGTACTTACAATACTGCCTTGTTTTCTGTATTGTTCTACCTTTTCAAAAATCTGTTGCTTTATATCCAGTCTCTCAATAACGGCTTCCAGTATCCAGTCGCAGTCGGCAATCTTTTGAAAATCATCTTCAAAATTGCCCGTTTCAATAAGACCTGTTATGGTTGAAGAACGACTGTAAACAGGAGAAGGATTAGATTTAACAGCATTTTGCAGATAGTCGTTTACCAGTTTATTGCGCGCCTGTTTATCTTCTGGGGCAGCATCCTTTGCCGGAATGTCTAAGAGTATCACCGGTACTCCGGCATTCGCAAAATGACATGCAATCCGTGACCCCATAATGCCTGACCCCAATACGGCTACTTTTTTAATTCTTCGCTTCATGATACTAATTTAATAAAATACCTATACCCAATTCTATCTATATTCAGCTTAAAAACATCCGCTCAATACCTGAATACTTTTCATATCTATAAATGTGTGGGCACAAGGTAAGAAATTTAAGATATTGCAACCTTACTAAACAGTTTTATAACTGCCATTTTACTTTAATCTACTGCTTTCTAAGCACAAATACGCTCAATGAAAAAAAAATTTGATTTTGGCAGAAAAACCTTACTTTTGCAATCCTTTCTTAGGAACATCATACAGTTGTAAGAACTGCAAATCAACAGATTCAATTACAACCATATGGTATTCGGTGAGGTGGGTGAGTGGCTTAAACCAACAGTTTGCTAAACTGTCGTACCCGAAAGGGTACCGGGGGTTCGAATCCCCCCCTCACCGCAGACAAAAAAAGCCCTGACCTTGTCGGGGCTTTTCTATTTTAAGGCAACCTTTGAACG
>CAZDUI010000005.1:47378-120581 GCA_964508605.1 uncultured Weeksellaceae bacterium
CAGTTCAAAAGGTAGACGAAAAAATAGAAAAGAGCCACGCGTAGCGGGGATTTTTTGTATGCAGGCCTCCCCCATAGGGAAAGACGAAGTCAATCCCCAGGTTTTGAACAAAGACCTTTGAACGCAGTTCAAAAGGTAGACGAAAAAATAGAAAAGAGCCACGCGTAGCGGGGATTTTTGTCTGCAGGGCCACCCCATTGGGAAAGACGAAGTCAATCCCCGGGATTTGAACAAAAACCTTTGAACGCAGTTCAAAAGGGAGACAAAAAATAGAAAAGAGCCACGCGTAGCGGGGATTTTTGTCTGCAGGGCCACCCCATTGGGAAAGACGAAGTCAATCCCCGGGATTTGAACAAAAACCTTTGAACGCAGTTCAAAAGGGAGACAAAAAATAGAAAAGAGCCACGCGTAGCGGGGATTTTTGTCTGCAGGGCCACCCCATTGGGAAAGACGAAGTCAATCCCCGGGATTTGAACAAAAACCTTTGAACGCAGTTCAAAAGGGAGACAAAAAATAGAAAAGAGCCACGCGTAGAGGGGATTTTTGTCTGCAGGACTCCCTACCGGGGAAAGACCGGGTAAGAAGCTTTCGTGACAATTGTACAGATTTTTTACATCGCTATGGTATTACATTAGATTTTTATATCTTTGCCGACCGTTTCCGGTTTCGGGGCATAGCGTAGCCCGGTATCGCGCCTGCTTTGGGAGCAGGAGGCCGCAGGTTCGAATCCTGCTGCCCCGACGAACACAGCCCGTAAGAAATTACGGGCTTTTTTCTTCAATAAAATCCACGCTTGCGTTAGATTTATTGATGAAAAAGACCTTTCAAAGCAACGCTTTGAACAGGGCTGTGTTCCGCAAAAAAAACCTGAAAAAATAAGCGAAGCTAAAATCCTGAAATCACTTCCACTCTTTCATGGTATCTCTCAGACGCCGGGAGTATGGAAAGCCTTTTTCACCGGCGTATTTTTCACCCATTTCAATTGCCTTTTCGCCCGATTTCAATGCTTCCTTTGTATTACCTCCTTCCTGTAATATCTGACCATTCACCCACCAGGCCAACCAAAATGTGTCATCGGCATTCAGTGCCTTGGAAATGTAATCGGCAGCCGGATCTAAACGCTTGTCCTGTAAGTAATATCTTGCGGCATTGGTATAAACCTGCACCGGCTTGTTTTTCGGATCTTGCAACATTTTCTCAATCAAGGCAGGAATATAAGCTTCTAACTCAGTTTCAATGGGTATTACCAATTTCACATTATCCCATTTCAAAATCAAATCTGCCTTATTTCCTAAAACATTGTCAAACGAAATACTGAAAGTTTCGGTAATATTAGAGGTATTAATTACAGGAATCAAAGCACGGGCCACATCCTGTGTACTATCGTATTCTCCGCTACCCCACTGACCATAATTTTTATTTAATATTACAGTCCATTCTTTTGCTCCGGGAATGGTAAAGAAGGCATAAGCACCGCTATCCACTGAAGTTCCGGCAAATTTAACCGGTAAGCTGAATTCAATTTTAGTAGCTTCGTTGGCACCGGTTCTCCAAACCTCACCATATGGAACCAATTCTCCAAAAATATTCCTATCCCTCTTGTTCGGCCTAAAGTACTCAACTTCAACTTCCGTTATTCCAATGGTTTGTTCCACCTCACTGTATTGGCTGGCTCGCGGAAAAGATTGAGCATTGGCCATGCCACAAAATACCAACATCAACGCTGGTAAAGTAACTTTCATATTCAAATTCATAACATTCAATTGATTCGACACATTTCAATACACCAAAAACCACAAACAACGTATATTGTAAAAAGTTTACAATGTAGAAATTATTTATATTCGCCTGATGAAATATACATACTATATTCTTCTAATTTTTATAATGTTGCTGCATTCGGTTCGCTGCAATGCCTATCCCGGAGGGGAAACCTTTAAAAAGGCAAAAGTTCTTTACGAACAAGATGACTTCAACGCTGCAATTCATCTTTACAAACAGTGCATCATAGAAAATCCTGAAGTATATAATTCAAAAGGAAATTATATGATTGCCTTATGCTACAAAAAAATGGACCGTTGCAGTGAATCTATCCGATTTTTTAAAAGAGCCTGGCTAGCCGACAGCACAACCGGTGGCGCAAGCAGTCCTGAAAAATTCAAAGAACAACTGGAGGCATGTCATATCACAAAACAAAAACTTCTGGCATTTGACGAGAACAGCCCTGAAGTAGAAACTGTTACAGAAACCGAGTTGAACAATCGTGTTACGCCCCCCGAATACAACGAGCAGACAGTATCAAAAGACTACAATGATGAATCTACTGAAGAAAATAGTAACTATACGTGGCTTTGGTTAACCGGTGGCGCATTTTTTATTCTGGTAATAATATATTATGTTGTAAAGAGGAACAAAGCACGCAGGGAAGTTCAGGAAACGGAAGAAACAACAAACTACAGGAAAAACGAATTATTATTCAGGTGTAGTGATATACTGTTTTCTGATGCCTATTGGACACCTCTTTACGATAGATTCGGGCAGGAAATAGTTGAAAGAAAACGACAAGAATGGACGGAAGAGTACTCCAGACAATCTGAAAACCCGAATCAGATAGCCATAGAAAGTCTAACCAGCGATTTGGAGGATTTTGTGAAGAATCCTGAAAATCATTTATTTTAATCGATATGAATACAATGTACATTATCGGTTTTTTAGTCCCTGTTATATTAGGTCTCTTTCTGGATATCCGGAAATGGCGCAAGATGCTAATACAAGCGCTAAATCCTCAGGATTTTGATCTTAATGGAAAAATCAGTTATCAATTCACAGGGATTTACAGAGAATATAAAAAAAGCCAATTGTATTTAAATTATTATAATACAACATTACCGCGTCAACCAAAAATTTCTCAGGAAAAGGCAATAAAAAGAAGAGCGGGAATACTTTCACTTTATAACTACTACCTGGCAGAATCGTGGACCCACGGACATACTAAAAATATTTACACAGCCGAACTGGGTAAATTTTCTAATAAAATATCTAAGGGTAATTATCGTAAAATTTATTACGGTATATTACTTTTTTTAATAGGATTTACATTGTCCATGCAATTAATAGCGCAAAGTAATCTGCAAAAGGATAGTTATTATTTAAAAGCTGAATTATCATATTCCAATAAAAAATATGATGAAGCAATTAAAAATTTTAAATTGGCAAAAGCTGTAAATGATAAAGATTCGTGTACGATACATTATAAAATAGCACTGTGTTTTAATAAAATTCAAAAATGTGATTCAGCCCTGGTGTACTACAAAAGAGCATGGCAGCTTAATTCAGATAACGGAGGGGCTTCATCGCGCCAGAAATTCATTGATAAACTGGGGGAATGCGGTTATACTTTGAACGATTTAACCGGCAAAACTGAGGACATTAAAGATGTAGCAAGCGAAAACTACTACAAGTTAAAGATGAAAGAAGCCGATAATTATTACCGAAATGGAAATTATCATGAAGCTTTATCATTACTTGAAGAAATTGAAATATCAGGCACTCTGGATTACTCAGCCGTTTTCAATTATAAAATGGCAATAACACTGGGTAAGCTGAATGACTGTTATGAAGCGAATATCTATTTTGAAAGAGCCCTATCTCTTGATCCTGACAAGGGAGGTGCTTCAACGCGCGAAAAATTCGATAAAGCCAGCGGAAAATGCGGATTTCAACAAAGCGGAACAGGCACAGACAACTCGCAATATGAAAGCGACGACGATTCTCCTGAATTCGGAATGGTCTTATTATCAATATTCTTAGGACTTATTGCACGCTTCATTTTATATTTTGTACTTGATTCACTGAAAAAAAGAAACGTAAGAGCAGTGGGTTCTAAATTTGCCGAACCTGTATACCGCGAAGCAGCTAACACAGAATTTTGGGCAGGATTATCCCGCAAAGGCTTCAGTGCCGATCAAATTGCTGATATTAAAAACATGGTCAGGAATATTTCAAGACGACCCGAGATAAACCATACCACCAACGAAGGAATTGCCTTTGCCAAATTACTGAATCACTTTATACAAAACCCGGAGAATTATTTACCGGGTGATCCAAGATTCAATTATTTATGTTTACATGGATTTTACAATTATTTTAAGTCGGGATTTTACTGTTTTTTTACCTCAGAGATTATTGAAGACCGGAAAGCCATGGTGGTTAAAATTAAATACAATCATCACGAACCGGTTTTGGTGTGGGTATGTCCTTCAATTATGAAGCGAATTAACAATAAAGCGCCATTAAAAGTAAGGGTACACATGGTAAACGAAGTATATACACATTGGAGCAACGACACCAAATATCACAATCCATGGTCGGATGTAGATAATCACGGTGTAATTTCAAAATCTGACTGGCAGGGTGAATTTAAAACCATTGACATTGAAAAATACCACGAACTTTTCACCAATTTTCCTGCAAGATACCGAAGGCCGCATCCGGATTCCTTTGTTAATATGGAACTAGCCTATACAGAATTAAATACTAATACAATACATAAAACCGGAAAAAAATCGGATACAAATAGCACTCTGCGGCAGGGTATTCAAAACGATTCCGATTCTGCAGCCGGAGATTTATTAATGGCTTCGGCCATAGGACACGAAATAAGTCATGACCGGATTGCAGACATCTCCTGATAAGCTACGCATAATGTGTTATGCCATGAACGGTCTTGGGTTGGGGCATCTAACCCGATTGCTGGCCATTGCAATTCAGCTAAAAAGAATAAATCCCAATTGTGAAATATTATTTGTTACTACATCAGAGGCCGACAACGTTTTGAACCGATATGGTATCCCGTATGTCCATCTTCCCAGCAAAAAACTGGCAGGTACCGGAACCATCGGAGCAAAAAAACTGGCACGTATCTATAATGCGCTAATTAATCCGCTACTAGATAACTGGCAACCACACATATTTATTACTGACACACAGGTTACCGGCTCATTAAACGACACTTTGCATTACCTAAGATACAGCAATTCCTATAAAGTATTTATACATCGCAGCCGAAAACCGGAATCTTATACCCAGGCACAAATTCAAAGCCAGCGGTTTTACCATCTTATTATTGCACCTCATTACCCTCATCAATTTCTGGTTCCCGAGCCATTTGGATTCGAAGTTCCTGTTTTCTGGAGTGGACCCGTCTTATTAAAAAGCAAAGAGGAAACGCCTTCGCGGGATTCCATAAGACGAGAATTGAAGGTACAGCACCATGAAATTCTAATCTTTCTCTCGTTGGGAGGAGGAGGAGATGATTCTGACCCTGAAATTTTTGAAAAAGTACTTCCGGTTCTTAACCGATTTCAAAACATAAAAATATTGCTGGCAAGAGGGCTACTCTCTACATATTCTCTTACCGAGACTACTAACAACCTGATTGTAACCAGTATTTTTCCGGTATCGGATAGTTTTGCTGCGGTAGATATTGCCATTTCGGCTGCCGGATACAATACCTTTCATGAACTGATGCATCATGGGGTACCTACTATTTTCATTCCACGGGAAAGGGGCTGGGATGACCAATATGAGCGCGCCAAACAAGCTGAAGTAAAAGATGCCTGTATGATTTGCCCTGCTGCCGACATTGAAATAAAACTAAACTTACTATTTGAAGAACTGATGAATCCTCAGAAAAGAGATGCATTCCGTCTCAAAGCCTCAAGCTTAGTTCCTGAGAATAACGCAGAAAAGGTAGCCGCCGAAATTCTATCCTCATACTCCCGCCGAATACAGGATTACAACTATAATAATGGAACAGAGACTTCTGAATTACCATAATAATGAAGTTCCTGTACTGGGGCCGGAATCGATTGGAATCGTTCCAATAAATGCATGCAATTTAAATTGTATTTCCTGTTGGACGTATTCGGCATTGAATCCTAAAAAACCTGATTTATCATGGCAAAGGCAAATTCTGCCTTTTGATATTATGAGCAGGACACTGAAAGAGCTACATGAATTAGGTACCAAAAGGATTATTTTAACCGGAGGAGGCGACCCACTGGTATATCCGCATTTTAAAGAATCCATTGAACTTATTGCTTCATTAAAATTAAAAAGTACTTTAATATCCAACCTGACACTAGTAAAACACAAGCAACATTTTCTTGAACACTTGCCCGACACAATTCTCGCAAATTTTTCGGCTGCCGATGCTGAAAGTTATGTAGCCTTTCATCCCAATCGGAATAACTCCGATTTTGATAAATTGCTCTCACTGCTGGAAAGTATCTCTGCAAGGAAATGTAATTTAAAACTGGTTTTTGTAGTATGTAGTTTGAATTATCATCTTATAGATAAGGTAGTTCATATTGCTGCAGCCCTGAAGGCTGCTATCCAGTTTAAGCTAATGAGCCCGTCGGAATTTAACACCGAGTTAATTTTGAGTCCACAACAAAAACTATATCTGTATTCACAATGCGATTCTTTGCTATTACTTGCCCAACAGTTAGAGGTTTCAGTGAACATTACTACTTTAAAACATCAGTTATCCGGAGAACGATTGCATGATTTTCCTATTGATAAAACAGGTTGTTTTGCAGGCTATTATTACAGCAGAATAAAAGCCGACGGAAGTGTCTGGTTTTGTTGCAACCCTTATTCCGAGCTAAAAAGAGGTTCGTTACATCAGCAAACTTTCAGTGAAATATGGAATAGTAAACATTACCAGAATATTAGAACACAAATGTATAACAGACAATTTGTTCAGGGTTGCAATACATGCGGTAAATTTCAGTTGAATGTTTCAAAATCAGAGTTATATAAAAATCAGATATGATGACTCACTTTCTTTGCATACAATTTCATTCATAATTTTTTAATAATAAAATATAAAATTTAATGTGAATCATCATTTTTACTAATTAATTTCGCATCATAAAATTTAATAATTATTCAAATGAAAAAAATCGTAATTGCATTAACACTGGCTATTAGCTCATCTTTTGTAATGGCTAACTTGAACGTTGACAACGAAACAAAAACTGAAGTAGCCACCGGCGAATCTTTTAAATTGATTAACGATACCAAAGCAAAAATTTCAATTCATACAGGTACCGGTTTTGTTTCATTGGAAAAGGGAAGTTCTACTTCAATTGGATGTAATGTCGGTAAAGAAGTTCGTTTTGCAGACAGCGGTAAAAAAGGTGATGTTATTTTCGAAATTGAGGAAAGCATGTGTGGTAAAACCATTAAACTATCAGAATACATTAAGTAATCTGCAAGATCTATAATGAAAAGGGAGTCTTTAGGGACTCCTTTTTTTTTCTTTAACGATTATTGAAGTTGCTTAAGGGACATACCCATTGATAATTATTACATTCGTAACTTATTTATCATTTTCAAGTTGATCTGCATGAAAACATCATTCGTATTAATTCTATGGTTTCTATCGGTTTATACTATAACAGCGCAAAAAAATGAACCCCCATATTCAATACAAAGCTCACAGTTAAGTGGATTAAAATGGCGTTCTATTGGTCCGGCGGTTGCATCGGGCAGAATTGCTGATATTGCAGTGAACGATAAAAAGCCCGGAGAATATTTTCTGGCCATCGCATCGGGCGGAATTTTCAGAACCCGCAACTGGGGGATAACTTATGAGCCTGTTTTTGACAATTATGGGTCGTACAGTACCGGGTGCATTACTATCAGTCCGCACAATCCTAATGAGGTATGGCTTGGAACCGGTGAAAACAATAACCAGCGCAGTGTAGCATACGGCGACGGAGTTTACAGGAGTTTGGATGGAGGAGATTCATGGAGTAATATGGGGCTTAAAGAAAGCGAACATATCCATAAAATAATCATTCACCCAGATTCTTCTGAGGTTATCTATGTTGCTTCCTGTGGACCATTATGGAAAGATGGCGGCGAGCGCGGGGTGTACAAATCCAAAGACGGAGGTAAAACCTGGAAGCGAATCCTTCATATTTCCGACAAAACAGGTGTTACAGATCTGATAATGGATCTTACCAATCCAAAAGTTATGTATGCTGCGGCGCATCAGCGCCGACGCCACGTATGGACTTATATTGGCGGAGGCCCTGAATCAGGAATTTACAAAACCACAAACGCTGGAATTACTTGGGAAAAAGCAAATAATGGACTTCCTGACAGCGACATAGGCAGAATTGGCCTGGCCATTTCTCCGGTAAATCCTGAAACGATTTACGCAATTGTAGAAGCAGCATTAGGAAAAGGTGGATTCTTTAAAACCACCAATCGCGCTGCTTCTTGGCAAAAACAAAGCGACTTTAATACCAGTGGAAATTACTACCAAGAAATTATTTGCAGTCCCCACGACGAAAATCTTGTATTCGCTATGGATACCTGGTTACATCATACTGAAGATGGCGGTAAAACATTTAAAATGACCGGTGAAAAAAGTAAGCATGTGGACAATCACTGTATGTGGATAGACCCTGCCAATAAAAACCATTGGTTAGTAGGCACCGATGGCGGGCTTTACGAAACCTATGATGCTGCTGAGAACTGGCAATTTAAAACCAATTTGCCGGTTACACAGTTTTACAAAGTAACCGTTGACGATGCGAAACCATTCTACTATATATACGGAGGAACCCAGGATAACAATAGTTTAGGAGGACCCTCACGCAGTATTAATAATGCCGGGGTGCATAATCAAGACTGGTTTATTACCAATGGCGGCGATGGTTTTGAATCGGCAGTTGAACCCGGAAATCCTGATATTGTATACGCTCAGGCCCAATATGGCTGGCTGGTGCGTTACGATAAAAAGAGCGGTGAAACTTTACCTATCCAACCACAACCTTCCGGCGATCAGCCTGCCTTTAGATGGAATTGGGATGCACCTCTTGTAATTAGTCCACACAATCCGCAAAGACTCTATTTCGCCTCACAATTCGTATTTCAAAGTGACGATCGCGGTAGTACCTGGAAAACCATTAGTGGAGATTTGTCGAGAGGTATTGACCGTAATAAACTACCAGTAATGGGAAGAGTGTGGAGTGTGGATGCAGTAATGAAAAATCAAAGTACTTCCATTTATGGCAATATTACCGCACTTGATGAATCACCTAAACTAGAGGGGCTTTTGTACGCCGGAACTGATGACGGCTTGATTCACGTAAGCGAAAATGGCGGTGAGAAATGGAACAGATTGAATAATTTTGCAGAAGTACCTGAAAACACTTATGTAAATCAAATTGTAGCTTCACAACACGATGCAAATACTGTTTTCGCAGTATTCAACAATCATAAAAACGGGGATTTTAAACCATATATTGTTGTAAGCACCAATAAAGGAAAAACCTGGAGGTTAATTTCAGGCGATCTTCCATTACGTGGCACGGTGTATTCCATTGCTCAGGACCACCAGAACAAGGATTTACTCTTTTGTGGTACAGAATTCGGTTTCTATTTTACCATTAACGGCGGAAAAAACTGGGTGCAGCTTAAATCCGGTATGCCCACTATTGCGATTAAAGACATTGCCATTCAAAGGTCAGAAAATGATATCGTAATCGCATCTTTCGGTCGTGGTTTTTTTATTCTTGACGACTATTCTCCTTTGAGAAGCCTTTCACCGGAAATTCTGAACAAAGACGCCTACCTGTTCCCTGTAAAAACAGCTTTGGCTTATATGGAAAGTAGTCCTTTGGGGCTTACCGGCAAGGGACATCAGGGTGAGAGTTTTTATACAGCACCCAACCCTCCCGTTGGTGCAGTTTTTTCGTTTTACCTGAAAAATGATTTAAAATCTTCAACTCAAACAAGGCATGCAACTGAAAAAGAAGCTGCTGCTGCGGGAAAAGATACTCCATACCCTACCATGGAACAACTTAGAAAGGAAGACAATGAAGAATCACCTTTTTTGCTTTTTATAATAAGTGATCAGAATGGCCGGGCTATTAAAAAAATTAAAGCCAATCCTTCCAAAGGATTACAAAGAATTGTTTGGAATTTTAAAACGCAAACCACAACACCCGTTAAAATAAGTGAGCCGGAACCCGGAAGATACGATTCACCAGATGATGGATTTATGGTATTACCTGGGACATATCAGGTAGCGGTTTATAAAATTGAAAATGGAATTTCTTCTTTACTGGTTCCAAATCAAAAATTTGAAGTCCAATGGTTACAGCAACATACACTTCAAACAAATGACAAACAAGCTTTGGATAATTTTCTTGTAAAATTGAGTGAGTTAAGAAGAAGAGTTTCCGGAGCGGGAAGTATGTATTACGAAATCAAACAAAGAATTTCACACATCAATGCAGCCATATATAAATACCCTACCCTACCACTGGAACTTAAAAGTAAAATAACGGAAATTACCGATTTACTGAATACTTTCAGCACTGTACTATATGGCGACAGAACACTCAGTAAACGTGAATTTGAAACCCGCGACGGTTTATCCTCCAGAATTGAGCTCATAGTCTGGACTCAGTTCTCAGGTACATCAGCGCCTACTTCAACAAGCCTGAAGGCATACGAAGAAGTGAATAAAGCATTTGACGAAACCCTGAGTAAATTACAAAAAGCATTAACCATGACCGAAGACCTTGAAAAAAGACTTGACAGTTACGGAGTTCCTTATACTCCTCAACGTGGAAAAACCTGGAAAAACGATTAGTATCCATAAATCCATGGAGCAAAACCGTAGTACAAAGTAAATAATTCACCGAAGATTAACATAAATTCATCGAATTAGCTGTACTTTTGCAACCCCAAATGAGAATTGCAAAAGCGATATTCCAGTTTTTCATTATGCTTACCGCATCCTATTCTGCTTTTTCTCAGGCAGACAGTACCATTCAGCAATTAATAACCCAATGGCGTCATTTGGTATCACAGGTACCCACCAGTCCCGTTGTTGTAGACTCTAACGAATTGAATACACTTTTGAGATATGTTCCCGGACAATTTACCCATGCAGGCAAATACGAACGATACTACAACACTGCACAAATGGAGTATTTAAAAAGGGATATTGGTTTAAATATACAGGCTGGTTATCTTGAAAATTTCTCGCCTGCTTTGGAAGATGTTGACGACAACGTTGTATACTACCGTCGTGCTCAGGCCGGTGTGCAGTGGAATATTCTAAACAACGGATTTGTTGAATCGCGTTCCAGAATTCGCGAACTGGAATATGAAAACCAACTTTTACACTTAAAAGAAAAAACTGAAAATTCCAAGCATCAGTATTTTGTTAAATGGGAAGGAACTATGGCCGCTTTCAACCATAGCAAACTGGCATTGCTGGACCGAAGAAAAAAAATTCTGGACGCACTTTCTTCTTCGGGAATGCAATTACACCATTTAAATTTACTGAGCAGGGAAGATTATTTAAAGACCGAAGCAAGGGTAGCCGAACTGCAGGCACTCTATACCGTTTACGGGGGCTTTGACAAGTATACCCTTTCTGACGGTTTTCTTGCAACAATAGATGCCGGAAAAATAGTACCAAAAGCTATTGATTACGCTGCACTGTTAGCCAATATCCATGCTTCAGCAGACAGCACAGCACATTACATCGCACTTATTTTTGATGAGAAGAACCATTGGACCCGAACTGTGAGTGCGTCGGTATTTACCCGCTATAACCTGTACGACCTTACCGGTGCTCCTCCCTCCATGAGAAGTTTCGGTTCGGCAGGTGTTAACATCTCGGTTCCCATTCGGTTTCGTTCTAAACAACAAAAAATATTAAAAAATGCATGGCTGGAAATGGAGCAGCAAAAGAACAACGAAATGCAAAAAGGGCTACACAAACAACTGGCAACCGAGCTTTATGAATACGATTACAGGTTACGACAATATGTAGATTTAATTAGTAAAAGGAAAGTTTTTATTGAACTTTTAAGAAAGGATATAGCCCGTGCTTCTGTTCCCGGTTTCAACTTTAACCCATATTCTGCACTGCTTTTACTTGACGACATAACGCGTATAGATATTGAAATGCTTGACATTACTCAAAACATTACGCTCCGGCTTATTAGAATTAATGAGTATTACAAAGGAAATTCGCCGTCCGATTATCTGGTAGACATTCCGGAACAACCTGAAAATTCTGCTACGTCTCCAATAAATGCAGTTTATATCTGGAGTAAAACTCTGGAAAAATATGGTGCCGATTATGTGGTGCAATACCTTACGTTTACCCGTTTTAACACCATCGTGCTAGCTGCCTATCAAAATGACCCACAGGCAGAAATCAAGAAAAAATTATTAGCCCTAACCGATTCACTATCAATTGACGGACATTTAATGCTGGGCGACAATAAATTAATAAATCTTTCAAATAGCGACTTTGAAAAAATACTTACGGCAATTCACAACGATTATAAAAGTGTTAATATAAAAGGGATACATCTTGACATTGAACCTCAAACACTTCCTGATTATGAAACACGCAAAACTGAATTACTGGGTAAGCTGGTAACGTTAATACAAACAGCGAACAACTACTGTTCTCAACAAAATTTAAGTTTAACGGTTTCCATACCGCTGCATTACCCGCAGGATATAATTTCAGCAATAATGAAAGACTGTCATCAGGTGTATTTTATGGCCTACGAAAATGTAAAACAAGAATACATTCTCCGTAAAATTCAACCCTGGATGAATGATCCCGTCACGGCAAATAAAATTGTGATCGCATCGCGAACCGATGACTTTTTAAATCCTGCTACACTTTACGAACATCAGAATAAAATACTAAATTCAGCACCGGGAATCGCCGGTGCAGCTCTGCATGATTTGGGCAGATTAATAATGATGGAGGAGAATCTGATTCGGGTACTTCCCGAAAAGGGAGGTAATCCTTGAAGAGTGTAAATTTCAAAAGAAAACCTTCTGTATTAAGATACAGTGAGGAAGCGAAAAAAAATGCACGCAAACCCATCAACTGGGATAGGATTATCTATTTCATCTTTTTTGGTGCAGGCTTTCTATTTTTAGTAAACTACCTGTGGAATTACTCTGTATATATTACTGCATACGGTGAAGTATTATTTGACAAGTTGGATATCAGGTACGAGAACGACTGCACCCTTGAAAATATTTATGTAAGTGAAGGCGATTCCATTGAAATTGGAGATACCTTATTTAGTTTTCACGACAGAGGCGACCGCATTGACCTGAACGGCAACGAAACCTCTGTAAGTATTACACAGTCTTCAGGAAAAACACCCGAATGGCTGGAGCGTGAAATACTGATTACTGAAAAAAACATTCGCCTTGCGCAGATACAGGCTGCATCGGCCCGCAACCGCGCTGCCTTGCTGGAACGCGAATTTCAAAATCAGTTAAACCAGGTAGTGTTAGAAGTATCAACCCGGGGAAGATTAAATCAGATTGAAGAAAGTATTGCCCTGGAGCAGGCCGATGCCATGAAATACGATAGCGAAGCTGGCTATTATGCTGCATATCTGGCAAAACTAAAAAACATGATGGCTACAAACAATAACACTTCTACACAAATTGCCAATCCTGTAGACGCGCCAAATGGAGGTGATGCCAGTTACGAGCCGGATATCAGATATTTTATATCTCCGGTAAAGGGCACCATTACCAATATTGAAAAAAGACCTTACGAAGTGGCATTGCGCACAGAAATTATTCTCTCGGTTCATGAACCAGAAAATATTTATATTAAAGGTTATTTTGATCAGGATGATTTATCTGAGCTCACCATAGGAGACGAAGTGGATGTATTATTTCCGGATGGTACTTCAAGTACCGGTGTTATTAAACAATTCTACTTTGCAACCTTCAGGTTGCCCGACGAATTTCAAAAGAAATACGAACCCACCACCCGAACCTTAAGTGCAGATATTTATCCGGTAGATGAAACAGAACTTAAAAAATGGCGGGCATTTTATAAAATGGGCGTAGAAATCAGAAAATCGAAATACTGATGCAAACACTGGAACTTGAAGACGAAGGATTGGTAGTTCGGTATGGAGACCTCAGATTCCGAATTATAAACGAAACAATGGGTTTCAATGGCGACCATCTGGCCGTTTATGACGCTCTTTTAATTGAATCTTCAGACACCTACTTTGTTGGCAGCATCATTACCATGTTGCGCAGCAGCATGAATACCCAGATATATTTAAAACCTGTGTTTCTTTTGAAAGGGACTGCCAATCGGGATCCGTTTATTAATGCCCTGGTAGACGGGATGCTTTTTGCAGCCGAACAGGTAAAAATTATCGCTCCACAGGTACAACGCATTATTTCCCGCATTAACGACCTGAATTTTAGCACAGCTATAAGCTATGAAGCACAGGTAATTAGCAAGGTTGCTCACTATATGTATACCCGTGAACTGACCCGCATAGACCCTATACCCTACAATTATTCGGGCATTGGCTATACTTTTCCTCCCATATCGGTAAATTATAAATTTCGTGAAGAAGCTCAGGTTTTAAATGTAATTGCCGTTGCTGAAGAAGAGGGCATTTTTAACACTACATTTCACGATCGCATATATCTGTGCACCAATTGTCATACCGGCTTCATGAGTTTCAGGGAAGTATGTCCTAAATGTGCTTCCTCTAACAGCGAAAGTCAGGACATTATACATCATTTTAGGTGTGGTTATGTTGCGCCTCTATCAGATTACAGCAATGCAATTGACGATCAGTTGAACTGTCCCAAATGCAATAAACAATTAAGGCATATTGGAGTTGATTACGACAAACCATCGGTTTTACACTCTTGCCGAAATTGTGGCCATAAATATCAGGATTTCGTGGTAAAGGCTAAGTGCGTTACTTGCTCTTTTGACAACGAAGTAGATCAGCTTGTGTATCATGAGGTAAAATCACTTGAAATTACGAAAAAGGGCGAGTTGGTTGCTACCCATGGGTACGTTAGTACAAGTAAAGACCTTGAAGAAATTATAGGCACCGTAAAGATGGACGTTTTCCGGACGATGCTGCGTTATGAAATTGAAAGGCTTAAACAAACTGAAGGTCATAGTAATATAGCAGGTGTATTCATAAGTAATGCCGGTGAATTTTACAGTAAAATAGGAAGCAGTATGGAACAGGCTTTACTTAAAGACCTGGTTGAAGTGGTTAGGGGAAACATCAGAACTTCAGACATGATTACTTTTAAGGACTCTTCTACTCTACTGCTAAGTATGAACGATATCCCTCAAAAGGTTGGTGAAAACATAATGGAAGAAATTGTACAGTTAATATTAAAACTATTAAATACCAATTTCCCAAACCTGAATATTCAAATAAAATACGCAGTAAAACAGGTGCATGCTAAATTAAATCACGAATTACAGATTCAGCAATTACTGCAACAGGTATATACCGATGTTCAGTCTTGAAGATTTTTTAAATTACGTTCAAACTGTTGGAGGTGATAAACTTCTAAGAATATTCTGGTTTTTTGTGATCTTTGAATTCTTCAGGTATGTATTTATTGAATTTATTACCCTTTGCTGGTGGCAATTCAAACAATGGACAGGAAAGGACAAAGTGCAAAAAGCCCGGGATGAATTAATGTTTGAATACCCGCTGGTTTCCATTATTATTCCTGGAAAAAATGAAGGTAAACACCTTTTTAAATTAGTTCAGTCACTGGAAGAACAAACGTACAGAAATTATGAAATTATTGTAATTGATGACGGATCAGACGATGACACCCCAACTATAGGTAGAACGCTGGAAAAAAAGGGAATTATTACCCGCTTCCTTCGCAACGAAATTCGCGGGGGTAAGGCATCTGCAGCCAATTTGGGCTTGCGCTTTGCAAAAGGCAAATTTGTTGTTCACCTGGATGCCGACTGCTCATACGACCGGGATGCTATTGAAAAAATACTGATACCCTTCTACTTAGACGACCAGGTGGGAGCTGTGGGTGGAAACGTGATGGTAAGAAATTATCGGGACAGCCTGGCTACTGCACTGCAGGCCATAGAGTATACCGATACAATTTCCACAGGCCGCATCGTATCCAGCCAACTTGGCATATATCGTATTATTTCAGGTGCCTTTGGGGCTTTTAGAATGGACGTTTTACAAAAAATAAAAGGGTGGGACATTGGTCCCGGCCTGGATGGTGATATTACCGTAAAGGTGCGCAAACTGGGTTATAAAATAAAATTTGCCGACCAGGCCGTTTGTTTAACAAGTGTCCCTGACACTTTTAAAAAACTTTCTAAACAACGCCTAAGATGGGATAAAAGTATTGTAAGATTCAGGTTGCGCAAGCACCGCGACGTATTTATGCCGAATCATTCTTTCCGACTGGTAAACTTTATTGGATTTGTTGAAAACGTAACCTACAACATTTTACTGAACATAAAATGGTATGTGTACATTATTGATATGATTGTGAATTTCTTCAGCCTTCTTCAGTTCATTGTTCTTGCCAATTTCTTTCTTTACACGGTAAACAACTATGTAAAACTGATGGTATTCTCATTATTCAGAAAACGTCAGCACATTCCAATTTGGTACATGCTGTTGTACATTCCCCTGATGGTCTTTTACTTCGGTTTGTTCCTGCGTATTATCAGAACAAAAGCCTACTTACAGGAATTCTTATTCAAGGCTTCTTATAAGGATCCATGGAATCCGGCAAAAACTTCAAGGCAGGCAAAAGAAATTGGTATCTGAATAGCAGAGATTAAGATCTTCTCTTGTTAATATCTTTTACGCACGTACAAAAGTATGATGCATACCCTGTATGTTTTACTAAAGGGGTCTCGAAAAACAGTTCATCATAGAATTGTGTTCACTACATTTGCGCAAAATATTAAATGACAACCAAGGCTAAATTAAATCAGTTACACAGCATGCTGCTTAGTGGTAAAGAAGCCGACATGTTGGAAGCATTAAAGGGATTGCGCAACGAAGGCACAGCAGACACCCTATTAATCATGGCAGCCATCCTTAAAACAGGGTGTACGACTTCTGTGGCCGAATCCATTGAAAAAATGTTGATGGAACTGAAAATTAAAGAAGCTGTTCCCACTTTAATAAATTTGCTTGAGAATAAAGACTATAAAGAGCAGCACGAGTTATTTGCACGTGCCCTGTGGAGCAGCGGGCTGCCGGTTGGAGAATACCTGCCCCGACTGGCCGAAGTGATGATTCACGCCGATTATCTGGCAGCATTTGAATGTTTGACTGTTTTAGAAAATTTAATAGAAATTCCTGAGGAGGAATTTCTTAATGAAGCTCAACTCGTATTTGGCACCTATCTTCAATCAAAGGAAGTAGTACAGGAGACAAAACATATAATAACATTGGGATTACAATGCGTAACCGATATGGTGAGAAATTCTTAAACTTAGTTTCAAATCTCCCCTTATAGAAACTGAACCCGGACAATGCCTCTTGTCCCTTCAATAATTACATCATTTTTAATGCACTGCAAATAACACCTTCAAGGTCTTCTACCGGAGACTTCACAAATTTTTCACCGGTAAGCCGTTCGTATAATTCAATATATCTATCGGTAATCTCGTTAACAAAAGTTTCGGGCATGTCCGGCATTTTTTCTCCATCCTTACCCTGGAACCCATTGTTAATAAGCCACTGGCGCACGAACTCCTTGCTCAATTGCTTTTGTTGTTCGCCCTTTTGCTGCCGTTCCTGATACCCTTCTGCATAGAAATATCTTGAGGAGTCAGGTGTATGTATTTCGTCCATCAGCACTACTTCGCCGTTTCTGTAACCGAACTCATATTTGGTATCAACCAAGATTAACCCGTTCTGCCTTGCAATTTCACTACCGGCTTTAAATAATGTGCGGGTATACTGCTCAAGCTGATTCAACACCTTTTCTGTAACAATACCTCTTTCTAAAATCTCATTCCTGCTAATATCTTCATCATGCCCTTCGTCTGCTTTGGTCGCCGGTGTAATAATAGATTCCGGAAATGGGTCGCTCTCGCGCATACCTTCCGGCAAGGTAACACCGCACAGTACCCTCTGCCCGCTTTGATAAGTTCTCCAGGCATGTCCGCTAAGGTATCCTCTGATAACCATTTCCAGGCGGATGGGCTCGCAGCGATGTCCGATGGTAACATTGGGATGCGGGGAATGCATTTTCCAGTTTGGAACCAAATGAGCAGTGGCATCCAGCATTTTTAATGCGATCAAATTAAGAACCTGCCCCTTATAAGGAATGGGTTTGGGCAGGATGTGGTCAAATGCTGAAATGCGATCGGTTGCTACCATTACCAGCAAATCGTTACCTATACTGTAAACGTCGCGCACTTTTCCGTTATAAACACCTGTTTGCCCGGGCAATTGGAACTGTGTACCCCGAATTGTATTCATTTTATGATATTCTTTATTCATGATCTTTAGTGGCCTTGTCAAAGGCTTCAATTATTTGTCGAACCAGCTTATGCCTTATTACATCCGATTCGTTCAAACGAATGATTGTAATTCCGTCAACCTCCTTTAAAAGGGTCAATGCCTCTTTCAAACCTGATGGTTGTTTCAGGGGTAAATCTACCTGAGATGGGTCGCCGGTAATAATAAACCGCGCCGATTGTCCCATACGTGTAAGAAACATTTTGATTTGAGCACGGGTTGCATTCTGCGCTTCATCCAGAATTACAAATGCATTATCAAGTGTCCGGCCACGCATAAAAGCCATGGGTGCAATCTGAATGACACCCTGTTCTATGTATTCATTCAATCGGTCGTGGGGTATCATGTCCCTGAGGGCATCGTATAATGGCTGCATATAAGGGTCCAGTTTCTCTTTGAGGTCTCCGGGAAGAAACCCAAGATTCTCTCCGGCCTCTACTGCTGGCCTGGTAAGTATAATTCTACGTACTTCCTTATTTTTTAATGCACGTACTGCTAAAGCAACGGCAGTATATGTTTTTCCGGTACCTGCCGGACCAATGGCAAACAGCATATCGCACTGCTGCATGGCTGCAACCATCCGGCGCTGATTGGCGGTACGTGCTTTTACCATTAAACCATTATTACCGTAAACCAGAATTTCGTCGGCTGAAGCCGGGTGAATTACTTCTGCTCCGGGACCCGCCAACTGAACTATATCGGTATCCGTTAACACATTATATCTTTCATAATGTTGCAACAGCCGGTTGAAAAGAATTTCAAATTTCTCAATCTCGGCAGGTTCACCCATAACCTTTAAAGTATTACCCCTTGGTATTAATTTGAGTTTAGGAAATGCCTCTCGTAAAGCACGCATACGGCTATCATTGGGCCCAAATAAATCCAAAGGGCTTATTCCGTTAATTGATAAATCTTTTTCCTGCTGCAATTGTAAAAAATTCTTAGGTTTCGGTATTTCTGTATAATTTCGGCCGAAAGTACAAATTTTCGTTTGTTTCAGTCATGGCAATTATTACGCTTCTAAGTGATATGGGGTTAAAAGACTACTACGTTGGCGCTGTTAAAGGTAGTATTTACAGACATTTCCCCGAAGTAACCATTGTAGATATTTCTCACAATGTTACACCTTTTAATATTGCCGAAGCTGCATTTCTTCTGCGTCAGGTATATGCCGATTTCCCTGAAGATACCGTACATATTATAGCCGTAGCCCCTGAAGAAATTATATATCCACGGCAACCCGATTCAGACATACTTCATGTCGCAATTCGTTTTAATAATCAATACTTTATTGGAGCAGATAATGGGGTTTTCGGGATGATTTTCGACCGTGAGCCTGAGGAAATAGTGCAGATTACCCTACCTCACGAAACCGACGACCTAACCTTTCCTGTAAAGACTCGTTTTGCCCCGGTGGCGGCCCATCTTGCGCGTGGAGGAACATTAAGCGTAATAGGCAAAGCACAAAGTTCTTACCGCAGCATGCCCGCGATACAACCCATGCATTCCGGCAATACGTTGCGGGGGATTGTTACCCATATTGATGCTTATGGCAATGTTTTCACCAATATACGCAAAACATTGTTTAAAGAATCGCAACGAAACAGAACCTTTACCTTATATGCAGGAAGGGACAACGACCATGAGATTGAAACCATTAGCACAACATACAACGATGTAGCCCCGGGAGATGCCCTGGCATTGTTCACAACCGGGGAATACCTTCAGATAGCAATCAATAAAGGTGCAGAAGGCGCCGGCGGAGGTGCTGCAAAACTTATGGGACTTCATATCAACGATGTTATAACAATAGTTTTTGAAGATACCCCATCCAACATCAGTGATTTATGATCATCAGAATTGTAAAAATGACCTTTCAATCCGGGAAAACTAATGATTTTCTTGCCATTTTTAATCAACGCAAGGAACGAATTGCAGCATTTACCGGTTGTAGTTATGTTTCCCTGCAACAAAACATTGAAAACCCTGCTGTATTTTTCACTATTAGCAGATGGAACAGCGAGAAGGACCTGGAGAACTACAGAAATTCTGAGCTATTTAAAGAGACCTGGAAACTAACCAAAGCACTTTTTGAAATGCCTGCCGAAGCATGGAGTGTGCAACCAGAATTTCAAAGTTGTGTTTTATTTTAAAAAATGATTATCTTAGCAGCAAATTAGTGCGAACCATTAAACCAAATCTGCAGTATGGAAACCTTGAAAATGGAAGGTAGTTTTAAATCTCCGTCGTTGCTTTTCGATGCAAATACTGGAGTTTTTGAAATCAAAGGCAGGTCTTTACCGGAAAATGCTGTGGACGTATACGAGCCCGTCTTTAAATGGCTTGATGAGTACAGCAGGAACCCAAAAAGCAGCACAGTAATTAATGTGAGCCTTGAGTACTTTAATACCAGCAGCAGCAAACTTATATTTGAACTTTTTAGAAAATTTGAAGGCCTTGCCGCTTCAGGCCATCAGGTTAAGGTAAATTGGTATTATGAACTTGACGATATTGATCTGAAAGAAGAAGGCGAAACTTTCAGTCAGTTATTAAAAGTGCCTGTTGAATTGATTGGAGTGGATGAATTCGATTTTACTTTCCTGTAAAAACACTATTCCCATTGCTTTAAATCTAAGTTTCTTAGAGTAAACTTATATGTTGAATCTTTTCTTTCACAATTCCCTTCCATTTGTTCAGTAAGTGCTTCCATCAAATTCATACCAAAAGTACTTCTTTTCTCCAGGTGCTTCCATTCACCGGTATCCGAGTATAACAGTATAAAATAACCATTTACCCCGGGCTTCAATTCTATTGAAATCTGCCCCTCGTTTTCAGGCTTGAAAGCATGTTTAAATGTATTAGAAATCAATTCATTAAGCAAAAGACCCAAAGGCACAATGGTGTTTAAACCCAAACCGGATATATCACTCTTAATCTTTTTTGTTATCTGGAACCCGGACTGGTAAGAATCCATAATATAATTCACCAGTTCTTCAATGTAGGTATCGGTATCCACCTGGGTAAAATTGTCTTGCTGATATAGTTTCTGATGAATGAGAGCCATACTCATTATCCGGTTATTAGCCTCTTCAAATTTTTCAGACACCTCAGGCTCTTGCTGATTCCCCTGTAATCTTAATAAACTTGTAATAATTTGCAGGTTGTTCTTAACCCTGTGATGTACCTCCTTTAATAAAAGAACATTCTCGCGATTTTTAGCTTGAATGATGCTGTTTTGTTTCGATAATTCGGTATAGGCTTCCTGCAATTGGCGGTTAGTATATTCCAGAAAATGTACATATTGCCGGGCCAAATAGATTAGAACCGTAAACGCAAATCCAATCTCTACCAATTCACCAATCATTTCTGTATTTGTGCGGGGTTGCATGGTAAGAATGTGATCGTTTAACGTGAATAGAAAGAACCCCGTAACCAGAATGATGTGTAATACTGTAAAAACAAGCCCAACCGTACGTCCAATACCAATAAATGCCAAAAGAATGGTATTTATCATCCAAATGAAATCAACATAATGCGTAAGATTCAACACGGTATTCATAGCATAATGAGAAAGACCGGTTCCTGCCAGGACATAAATCCAGAACATCGGGCGGTAATTCTTCTTTATCCTAAGGTACAAGAGACAAAAAATTCCCACAACAACTACCAATCCTGACGGCAACGCTGCTTCAAATCCCGTATACGAATACATGCCCGTTACTATTAGAAAAACTATAGTAAACAACAATGATACACGCCATGCCAATAAATAACGTTCCTTATCGTAATAATTTGTATATGGATGGTTTGCAGGTGTAAAAAGACTCATCTGATGCCTGATTCAGAGGCCTAAATTAGGGTATTTTCATGGGATACCAAGTTAAGTAGTACAAACCGGAAGGTCATACCAGATGAAAACGATAGTAATTCGACCGGTTTCTTATGGTTTCTATCATGAAAATACCAGACCTGCCATTACATTTTCATTTTTTATTGCATTGACCCGCTTTAACGAAGTTGTGCAAACACAATGGAATTGAGAATCTTTATTTTGTCGTAACACACTTTGGTGAGTATAATTAATAAACACCACCGGCGCTTCGGGTCTCATATTATACCGCGATGACATGGTTTGTCCGTATGCCCCCACCGACCTGATGACAAGTCTAGTTCCGGGTTCTAATACAGGTAAACGGAGCGCCTGAGCGAATACGTCAGACGATTCACAAATTGGACCCACCACATCGTATAGGGCCTCTTCTGTGTTATCATGTCTGTCCTGAAGGTGGACTTTATGTTTGCTGCCATATAATGCAGGGCGCAACAATTCGGTCATTCCGGCATCTACAATAGCAAAAATTTTCCCGCCGCGTTCCTTGGTGTAAAGAACTTCAGTTACTAAACTGCCACATTGCGCAACAACACTCCTTCCCGGTTCAACATGTATTTTCTGCCCCGGCATCAACTTAATATTCTCATTCAAGGCCGAAAACCAAGCATCAAAATCAGGAATCAATTCTAAATCAGGCTCGTCGTAGTTAATGCCCCATCCACCACCAAGATTCAGCATCACGGGCACAAGTCCTCTCTTAATAAACAATTCATTAAACCGCTGCATAACAGCAGAAAGATTTCTGAATGTATTCGAACTTCTTATTTGACTGCCCGCATGAAGATGAATGCCAGTAAACCTTAAGAATGCGGCCGTTTTAATAAAGGTAATGGCCTCATCAATTTCATCCTCCAACAACCCAAATTTATTAAACGAACGACCGGTTGTAAGATACTCGTGAGTTTCTACTTCTGCATCAGGTGTAATTCTTAACGAAAAACGAACCGGAATTCTTAGCTCAGCGGCAATTTTACCTGCCAGAAAAAGCTCCTGTAAACTCTCTATATTTAAACACCCAATTCCCAATTCAATAGCTTCCCTGATCTCATCAGGTCTTTTGCCTGCTCCACTGAACACTATACTGTCCACATTAAAACCGCATGTCAAGGCCGCACGCACTTCATAAATGCTAACACAATCAGCTCCCACCCCTCTTGCTGCAATGGTGGTTAAAATCACAGGTTCACAATTGGCCTTGACAGCATAATGGGGAATTACACCATAATTAACGGCAGCCCGTTGCAAAGCATCCAGCGTTTCGTTCAAAATCTGAAAATCATACAAATAATACGGCGTTTTTGTAGTATTTACATCCATTTTTATTAAATTTGCTGCAAAAATATACCGAACCAACCATATTTGATATATTTTAAAAGAATTTGTTCAAAATAAAATATATTTGTTATATTTGCAACAACTAACGCATTTAATATGGAATTAAGAGAAATAGTAAGACAAGCCATCCAAAACCGCCCCTTTCTGCAAGAATTGATTGATGACGGATTGGTGAATTTAACCGCCCTTGCAAGGGAAATTACGCCTGAAATAATAGCCAGAACCGGCAAAGAGCCATCGCAGGGAAGCGTTGTAATGGCAATACGAAGAATGGAGCCGTCGTATTATTTTAAATTTAATCACAGTCTGAAGCAGTTCATCAGCAGCCTGGGTGACGTAATAGTACGCACTGGTTTATGTAGTTATACATACCGAAATACACCATCGTTGTATTTATGCCAGCAACAATTACTGCGGCTGGCTTCTGAACGCCGGGATGTGTTTTGTTCATTTAGTCAGGGCATTCACGAAACTACACTCATTATTAGTGCAAGTATGCAGGGAGATATGAGTCGTCATTTTGAACACGAAACACTATTGAATTCAAATCCTGACCTGGCTTCAGTTACAGTTAAATTACCTAAGGAAAACACTGAGATTAGCGGTTTGTACTATTACATATTGAAAAAACTGGCGTGGGAAGGGATAAATATCTCAGAAATGATTTCAACCACCAACGAATTTACCATTGTAGTTTCGCAGCAGGATCTGGAACGAACTTTTTCAGTAATGCACCGTTTACGGGCGTAATTATACCCTTCAGAATATAATCAGCACATGGCCGTTGATAACGGTTGTGCAAAAGATGATGCATCAAACCAAATAATGTATTTTTGCGATATGCAAGCGCTCCTTTTTAAAGAAATCCGTAGTTTTCTAAATTCACTGATTGGATTTATTGTCATTGGAGTATTTTTGATACTTAACGGCTTGTTTTTGTTCGTTTTTGAGGGTGTTTTCAATATTTTTGAAAGTGGTGAAGCCACTCTATATAATCTTTTCTATCTTGCTCCGTATGTGTTTTTGTTTCTAATACCCAGCATTACCATGCGGTCATTTGCTGAAGAAAAACGACTAGGCACGCTTGAATTGCTTCTTACAAAACCCATTACCGATACCGGCATCATTGCCGCTAAGTTTCTTGCCGGCTTCATTCTTGTTATTTTCAGTATTTTACCTACACTCATCTACTACATTTGTATTGACAGCCTTACCGAAGCGGGCAGCACAGTCGACACCGGAGAAATGTGGGGTTCGTACATAGGATTGTTATTTCTGGGTGGTGCTTATGTAGCCATAGGCACATTTGCCTCATCTCTAAGCAATAATCAAGTGGTTTCATTTGTTCTTGCACTTAGCTTATCATGGTTTGTTTATATGGGATTTGAATTTCTTGGAGCTCTGCCCTTCTTTGCTTCCATAGACTATATCATTTACGGTTTGGGTATATACGACCACTATACAAGTATTAGTTATGGGGTCGTTGATTCAAGAGACATGATCTATTTCATAAGCGTCATTGTATTCTTTCTTTTGCTTACCAAAATAATACTTGCCAAAAGAAAATGGTAATATGAAGCTTACAACAAAACATACTTCTATTCTGCAGATTACATTCAGTCTGGCGTTATTGTTTACAATAAACTTTCTGGCAGACTCCTTTTTCCTGCGATGGGACCTTACTGAAGACGGAAGATACAGTTTAAAAGATGCTACCATTCAACTTCTTGAGGACGACGAGCGCTATGCTGAAACCATGCGCGTTGAAGTGTATCTTGACGGAGATTTACCGGCCGAATGGCGCAAATTAAGACGTGAAGTTGAAATTAAACTAGAAGAATACAGAGCCTATGCCGGCAGAAAATTCGAATACGAATTTATCGACCCTTTTGCCAATCCCGACGAAGAATTGCAAAAGGCCACTCTAATAGAATTGCGGGATGCAGGTCTTCCGCCTATGAGTATCCCGGTTCCGGGAGAAGGAGAAATGGGCATTAAAACGATTGTGCCCGGCGCATTGATTAGATACCCCGGTATGGACCCCGTTGCAGTGACATTCTTCCCTCCGGGACAAATCATTGTTAATGCCTCCAGAGAGTATATCCGTAATAAGATTCAAAAATCGATAACCGATTTGGAATACAACCTCACTTCGGGAATTCGCAGGGCTACACAATCACGAAGACCGGTACTGGCATTTATTACCGGACATAACGAGCTTAATGAAAATGAATTATCGGATATTAAACCCGCACTTGAACAATATTACGACATTGAGTTCAGGTCTCTGTTCACTGAAGATACCGGTTCAGTACGCCGGGAGAAACTGGATGCCCTGAAAGGTATAGATATGGCCATTATTGCGCGTCCAATGAAGCCATTTACCGAGAAAGAAAAATTTGTTATTGACCAATTTATTATGAACGGCGGAAAGGCCATTTGGATGATTGACGGCATTAACCCATACCGCGACAGTTTAGAGGCATACGGAAGAACCCTGGGACTGGCATTGGACGTAAACCTGACCGATCAGATTTTTCAATACGGCCTCCGTATTAACAACAATTGTATTCTTGATGAATACGTTGCCCCCATTGGAATACCAATGCAGGACGGAAGATTGATGATTTTTCCGTGGTATTTCTATCCAATGACGGGAAACAGGGCGATACATCCCATAACTAATAATCTGGATCCGGTAAAAACCGAATATGTTTCAAGTATTGATACATTGGCAGCCAAGCCATTGCTAAAAAAAACTATCTTACTGGAATCCAGCTCCCGCAGTATTATCAACAATCCTCCGGTAAGGATTTTTTATGACTGGGTTCTTACCGATGCGAAACCCAACTTCTCAGGTAACAATCTTCGACCCAATCAGCCGGTTGCCGTTTTACTTGAAGGTAGTTTTGAATCGCTGTACAAAAACCGATTACCACCGCGATTCCTGAATTCAACCGATATCCGGTTTATTGAATCCACTGATGATAATAAAATGCTGGTAATAAGCGACGGAGACCTTATCCGTAACGATCTGGATACCATTTCAAATCCGGGGAGATACCGTGCGGTACCTATTGACATGAGTTATTACACCCTTTTTAACGAACAACTTAACGGTTTGAGATTTGGAAATAAAGTGTTTTTTCTAAATGCTGTCGATTATTTATTGGGAGATGCAAGTTTACTAGCTTCGCGTACACGAATAAGTGTAAGGATGCTGGATATGGATAAAGTATCAAAAGAGAAAGTTAACTGGCAGTTGCTAGCCATAGCCCTCCCCTTACTTGCCCTTTTTGTAGCCGGGATTCTGCAAAGCATTATCAGAAAACGCAGATATGTAAAATAAGCAGATATCAAGACATGAATAAAAGAGTCATCTTCACAGCAATTCTGGGCATTAGTGTGGTTGCACTATTATCCCTATGGTTTATACAACCCGGTGACCCGGAAAAGGTAGTAAGCGATGAAGTTTTTACTGAATTTCATTTTGAAGACACTGCCGCCGTTGACAGAATTGAAATTACCGAAACTATATTAGGATTACAGGTAACGGTTGAAAGGGGTGACAAATACTGGTTGGCAGACGGTAAACACAGGGTACGCAAAGATCTTATTGATTTAATTTTGAATACTTTTAAAACCATCCGGTTTAAAAATTATGTACCCAAGGCAAGCGTACCTACATATCTTAAAGAACTGAGTTCCTCAAACAAAGAGGTAAAAATATATATGAACGGTGAACACAAATACACATGGTACATTGGCAACCCCAATAAGACGCATGATGGCACCGTAATGCTTCTTGAAAAATTTGAGAACGGTAAATGGTATAAAAGCAAAGAACCCGTAGAAATGGGTGCGCTGCGCTTCAGGGGAGAATTACGAACACGCTTTAGCGCTGACATTAATGAATGGCGGTATACTGGAATCTTTAACTATCATCCTTCTCAAATTCAGTCGGTTAAAGTTACCTATTCAGATACTGAAAGGAATAAGGACGGGTTTGAAATAAAAATTAACGAGAAGCAACAATTTGAACTACTAAATTACCAGGGACAGCACGTATCAGGCTTCGATACCTCTGCACTACGCCGATATGTAGTTCATTATAAAAAAGTTCACTTTGAAACTTTTAACCGGATATACGACGATACAAGAAAAGACAGTTTGAAAAATACTCCTCCCCTGTTTACCATTGAAGTAAAAACTACCAATGAAAAGAAGCGTATAGATGCATACCGTATTAAAAGCGATAAAAATGCAAAAGATATAACCGGGGATAAAATTGTGTACGACCTTGACCGTATGCATGCATTTATTGGAAACGATATGGTTGTAATACAATATTTTGTATTTGATCCTCTCACTAAAAAAATCTCAGATTTTATACCGGGAAGGATGGGTGTTGAAAACAATTCCTCTGCTGTTAACAATACGGCAGCGAATTAAACCGGCAATCCGGAATATGCTTTTATTTTTGCCGATTCTGATAAAATATATAGACTATGAAATTTTTAGTATCCAGCGGAACCTTACTTCGTGAACTACAATCTATTGCAGGTGTTTTGAGCAACAATAATTCCTTGCCGATTTTAGATAACTTTCTTTTTGAAATCAAACAAAACCAATTAACAGTTACTGCAAGTGATCTGGAAACCACAATGATGGCAACTCTGGAAATTGAAAGTAAAGAAACGGGTGTTGTTTGTGTTCCTGCCAAGCTGATTCTGGAAATATTGAAAACAATGGCAGACCAGCCGTTAACATTTTCGGTGAATATGAAATTACTGCAAATTGAGATCAGCAGTGAATATGGGAAATACAAACTGGCAGGATATGAAGGAGATGAATATCCACGCACCCCTAATCTTGAAAATTCCGGAAAAATAAGTATTCGCGGAGACATCTTGGCCAGAGCAATCAATAAAACCATTTTTGCTGCCGCCAATGACGATTTGCGTCCTGTTATGAGCGGTATTTACTGTCAGTTTACTGAAGATGACTGTACCTTTGTTTGTACAGACGCACACAAGCTTGTAAGATACAAAAGAAAGGACGTGAAAGCGGACAACGCAGCATCGTTTATTCTGCCAAAAAAACCTGTTAACCTAATTAAAAATATCGTTTCCGGTGCCGAAATAGAAGCAGAGATTTCATACAGTCCAACCAATGCATCTTTTACATTTGCCAATATCAGGTTAATTTGTCTTCTTATTGATGGTAAGTATCCAAATTATGAAGCCGTTATCCCTCAGGAAAACCCAAATAAATTACTTATTGACCGATCTTTATTCCTTAATTCGGTAAAACGAGCCAGCATCTTTGCCAATAAAACCACCTATCAGGTTCGCCTGAAAATTACCGGAAGTGAATTGGTTATTAGCGCTGAAGATATTGATTATGCTAATGAAGCCAATGAACGTTTAACCTGTAATTACGTAGGAGAAGACATGGAAATTGGTTTCAATTCGCGCTTTCTGGTGGATATTCTGTCAAATCTGGAATGCAAGGAAGTCTCTTTGGAAATGAGCACTCCCAGTCGCGCCGGAATCATTGTTCCTGCCGACCCGGAACGTGAAAATGAAGACATGCTGATGCTTGTAATGCCAGTTATGTTGAACAACTAATGTTCAAATATTAGAAAATGGCGAAAATCTCCACTTAACCGAAACGATTTTTCACTAAGTTACCTTTCCTCTTCCCTAAGTAGCATTATATATAATGAAAAGGCAGTATAGTTTTGCTGCCATTATGATAAACATCACTGTTTTAACCCTTGCACTGCTAACAGGTATTTTCTTTGGTCAGGTTTCCGCTCAGGAATCCTCATCGCCAGAAGATTCTACTGTTTCTGCTGCATTGGGAGGTCCCATTTCGGACGATGTTGCCGTTGCAGGTTCTGAAACCGACGACGTTATTGAGGCAGCAGTTCCCTTCAACGGTATAATGAATAATGAATTGCATGAGATGATTATGTCCGATTCAAACTACCGCTTTCGTACGCATTGGTGGACTGAAACTTGTTTTTCTCTGGACAACGATTTAAGCCAGATGAAAGGCGAAATTTGGCTGTGTCTTGAAGACAGCCTTAAGCCCGGATTTAAACTGCCTGTTCCCGGTAAGGTAATGAGCGGATTTAAGCAAAGAGGATATAGAATGCACAAAGGTCTTGATATTGACCTTAAAACAGGTGATACTGTATATGCTGCGTTCTCAGGTAGAATCCGTTATTCTATGTTTAACAATGGTGGCTACGGAAATCTTGTAATCATTCGCCATTACAACGGTCTGGAAACGTATTATGCTCATCTTAGCAAACTTATTGTTCAAAGCGACGAATATGTTGAAGCCGGCCAACCTATCGGTTTGGGAGGTAGTACCGGAAGAAGCTATGGTCCTCATCTTCATTTTGAAGTTCGTTTCTATGACAATGCCCTGGACCCTGAATCATTAATCGATTTTGAAAAAGGTACCTTGCGGGATGCTTCGTTAATAGTTACCAAAGAACTTTTCAAAGAAAGCGCTAACGGTCAGCAAAAAATTATGGCCATGCGCTCTGCTAACTCATCTGTTCCGGTTGCATCTGGCAATGGTACTTATTATCGCGTTCGCTCCGGAGACTCTCTTTGGGCTATCAGTCAAAGAAACGGAACTACCGTTTCTCGTTTATGCCAGTTAAACGGACTGAGCGAAAGATCAGTGCTTCAAATTGGGCAAACCATTCGGGTAAAATAATTCACATTTTAATATTTTTCAAGGGGCATCTTGCCCCTTTTTTATCTCAAAAATTTCGCAACTTTCAAGGGGTTTAAGAACCTGAAATAAAGAGTAAAAATTATTAATTCAGATACGGGATAAAAGACTATAACCTGAAAGGAATTCTAAAAACAGACTTTAATAATCCATTAGAGCTTATTCGGATGCGCTTATTGGAAGGCCTTCATTATAATTCACCAATCAGTTGAATCAAACGGGTGCGTAATGCCTGCAATGACCTTAAAACAGTGTCTCTGTCGTGATTTGCAAATTCAGGTGGTTTTCTTATTTCTTGTTCCGCAGGCTTCTGTTTTAACACCTCTCTTGCCCCCGGTAATGTATATCCCTTTTCCTTCACCAAATTATGGATCCGCTTTAACAATTCAACATCTGGCTGGCTGAATTGCCTGTTGCCTTTTTTATTTTTTGCAGGCCTTAACATAGGAAACTCTTTTTCCCAAAAACGAATCAGGGAAGTATTCACATCCAGCATTTCTGCAACTTCACTTATTGACCAGTACAGCCGCGTTACCGCTTTTTCTTTATAAGGCATCAGGGCGTGAAGA
Organism: uncultured Weeksellaceae bacterium; assembly: GCA_964508605.1. Classification (GTDB taxonomy): domain Bacteria; phylum Bacteroidota; class Bacteroidia; order Flavobacteriales_D; family CAZDUI01; genus CAZDUI01. Next base: position 78,335 of record CAZDUI010000005.1, read on the forward strand.
TACAAATTTTCAATAAATATGAACACCCGTAAAAATCTGTAGCAATACTTTATTTGAATTGCATAAAATCAAATATTACAATTCTTTATAAACGACAGAAAATCCTCCCCAAATTCCCAGTCCCTCATTAATATTGCTGTACACCTGAACAGGCTGACTGAAAAAATCTCCATTCGTCACAGAATATAACTGCCGGCTAGATAAGAACTTGTAATACGATTCACTGAGGCAATATAAATATACACGGAACTCGTTATAGGAACCATTTGAATAATCGGGCAAGCCAATATTTATCATCACAGACTGTCCGTTAAACGAATAATCCCTGAATGTTTCAAAATCTGACTGCCTGTTGTTGTTGTCAAAAACAGGATCCATCGTTAAATAATACAAATTTGATTCATACCAAATGGTATCAGTGCCATCAAAATAAAAATTGCGCCCGGTTAACCGTATGGCATAAAAATTATCAGAATTACCAGGGTCATTTATTGAAATAATAAATTCAAGGACATCATTATAATCCATATAATCCGTACGGCCTGTATCTATTTTTACAATGGAAGAAGCCCATGGAACTAAACTCACAGAAGAGACCGGCGTAAACCCCGGAGAATATGCATGTATGGTATAATTTTGCTGTACTATAGGAACAACACCCGGTGCACCATAATAAAACCCATTGGCAGAATGTTGCAATGTTGTAATGGTATTACCCATATCATCTAATATGGTAACCGTTGCGTTGGTTACATCCATTAGTTGTCCGTTGTCAATTACCGAAAGAGACTCTGAAATATGCGCACTGAAAACTGTATCGCTTTGCATCAAACCGTTCACCACAAGTTTATTTTCAGCAATATCTCCTTCAAAAGGAATTTCCTTTTCGCAAGCTCCAACAACCAGCCCCATCAGAATAATTGCCGGTAAGTAATTATTCCTTTTAAAATTTAAACGCATAACTTACAGAAGGTATTATGGGAAACAAGCCCAGTTTGTACAACCGGGTATTATTATTTTCATCTTTTTGAAAATAAATATAGAACGGATTAATTCTGTTATACACATTATACACTCCAAAACTCCATGTGGCTTCACCCCACTTCTTTTCTTTATGAAGATTAACCCCCAGATCCAGCCTGTGATAAGCAGGCATTCTGTAATTATTTCTACTTTGAATATGTTCAATTTCGGTTCCCCACCATGCATTTTGTGGTAAGTTAAGATGCATAATGTAATGATCTAAGCCTATATACCTCTGCGAAGGCAATGTAACCGCATTGCCAGTACCATATACCCAAACCAGTCCAAAATCAATTTTCTTATTTTGTTTATATGTAATTGCAACTGATATATCGTGCCTGCGGTCGTATCGGTAGGGATACTCTCTTCCAAAATTAATTTCCTGAAATTGCCGGTTTGTCCAACTAAGGGTATATCCAATCCAGCCCGTAAATTTCCCCAGGCGTTTATCCATTAATACCTCCAGTCCATAGGCTTCTCCCCGCCCCGATTCAATTAACTCCTGCCAATCGGTACCGCCCAGAAAAAAAGAGGCTCCATCTTTATATTCAATCAAATTGTTCATTCCCTTATAATAGGCTTCAACAGTTAATTCGTACATTCCCTTTATTAAAGTCCGGGCATACCCCACAGCAACCTGCCAACTATTCTGCGGCTTTACTTTATCGGTGGCTGGAACCCATAAATCGGTAGGTAATCCAATAGAGCTGTTGCTAAGTAAGTGAATATACTGTGTCATGGTTGAAAATCCGGCTTTGACACTGCTTTTGTCATCTACCAAAATCCTGATTGCGGCTCTGGGCTGCAAACTGTGATAATATCTTTTTGAGACCAGAAATCCTGAATAATGAACCCCCACGTTCGCTTTAAACCGCTTGTTTAGTTTCCAATCATCTTCAATAAACGCGCTCCATTCATGAGCAAACTGATTCTTAGACCCCAAAACTGTATCGTACTTTTCATATTCCGAGTCAATTCTGAATTCCTCAACACCGGGTTTAAAAGTATGATATGTCTCGGCAATTCCAAATCGTATATAATGATTGGGTACCGGAATATAATCAAAGTCTGTCTTAATTCCCCAGTCCTGAATACCTGAAAAGTACTTGAATGCAGCCTTATCGGTCGTAATTTTGGTACCATCGTCTTCAATGTCCTCCATCTCAAAACCCACAACAAATTTGTATCTGCTATAAGTAGCCGTTGTATTGGCAAATAGTTTTGAATTAAACACATGATTCCATCTAAGTGCTGAAATCAAGTTTCCCCACCCCATATCTGAACGTTCTTTTGATGTGTATTCAGTACCCTGGTATACTTCAGTATAGCTATCACGGTAATAAAACAAATCATTTCCAAAGTAGGTGCTAAGATATATCCGGTTGTTTTCATCAAATTTCCAGTTCGCCTTCCCATTCACATCGTAAAAATAATACCCTCCAATCCCTTCATTTTGAGCGATAAGGAATGGACGCGCCAACAAATCAATATATGTTCTTCTTCCTGAGACAATAAAAGAGCCTTTTTCCTTCTTGATAGGTCCCTCTAGAGACAATTTCGATGAGATGATTCCAATGGCGCCTTCACCGTGAAATTCCTTAATGTTCCCCTCCTTCATACGAATATCGAGTACCGATGACAATCTACCACCGTATCGTGCAGGGAAACCGCCCTTTATAAGTTGTACACTGTTGATAGCGTCAGCATTAAACACACTAAAAAAACCGAACAAATGACTGGCATTATAAACCGATACGCCATCAAGTAGTATCAAATTCTGATCAGGGCCACCACCACGAACATACATGCCGCTACTTCCTTCTGTTCCTCCCTGCACTCCCGGCAATAATTGTATGGTTTTCAGTATATCCGTTTCACCGAGCAAAACCGGCAGAGACTTCACCTTATCCATACTAACGTCAACACTTCCCATTTGCGTAGACTCCTGAATGCTTTGACGATCGCTTACAACTACCTCTTGTAATTCATTGCTCTCAGACATCAATAAGTTTACGGTTTGAGATTCTCTTCCTGACAATCGTACAAATTTTGTTGCATATCCCACACTACTGATTCTAAGTGTAACAGAATCGGAAACAGGTAGCGTAAGACTATAAAAACCATACACATTACTTGTGGTTCCCTTTGCTGTTATGGTATCAAAAACAGCTGCACCTAAAAGTTTTTCGCCGTTTAAAGTATCTTCAACATAACCGCTAAAGGTGATTGTTTGCGCACTTACAAATAACCCCGGTAGGACCATTAAAATACAAAAAATATAACGATATAAATGCACTGTTTGTAAAGTAATTAATTGTCGGCTAAACGGAGAAGACAATGTTTTATTTTGTAACATATTTTTTACTCATTAAAAACCCCTGCAGAATAATTGCTGCCGAAGTATCATCAAGTAATTCTTTGTTTTTTAATTTTTTACCTGACGTTCCGCGGGTATGATGCGTTTGTAATGCCATCTTGGTCGTAAAACGCTCATCCTCTTCATATACTGGGATATCTTTAAAGTTTTTTCTAAGAAATCCGGCAAAATTCCTGGCAACTTCGGTACCATCTGTAGGACGGTTTAGCAAATCGGATGGGATGCCTACCACAAAAGCACAAACGGATTGTTCCTGAACAAATTTTCTAACATAACCATGTAATTCAGCTGCCCTTACTACTGCATGAGGAAAAGAAAACTGATGTGTTTCGTCGCTAAGTGCAATACCGGTTCTTTTGCCGCCAACGTCGAATGCCATAATTCTGGGTTTCATTTCAGCTAAAAAAGTAATTTTGACCGGTAAATTTAGAATAGATAAGTTTGAATTCAGTTCAAATGTAAACATAAGCACATACCTGCAATGAAAGAAATTATTGAAAATACATGGGAACATCGTGAGATGCTTCAACAACCTGAAGTACAGAAAACCATTAAAACCATAATCGACCAGCTTGACAAGGGTGAACTGCGAGTAGCAGAACCCACTTCAAATGGATGGATTGTTAACGACTGGATAAAAAAGGCTGTAATCATGTATTTTCCTATATGTAAAATGGAAACTTTTGAAGCCGGCCCCATGGAGTTTCACGACAAAATGCCTCTAAAAAGAGGCTATGCAGAAAAAGGAATAAGGGTTGTACCACATGCTGTGGCCCGGGAAGGATCTTATATTGCTTCAGGAGTAATTCTAATGCCCAGCTATGTAAATATTGGCGCTTATGTTGACGAAGGAACCATGGTGGATACCTGGGCTACTGTTGGGTCGTGCGCTCAAATAGGAAAACATGTGCACCTTAGCGGAGGTGTAGGAATTGGCGGGGTACTTGAACCTGTCCAGGCCGCACCTGTTATTATTGAAGATCACGCGTTTATCGGTTCAAGATGTATTGTAGTTGAAGGTGTGCATATTGAAAGTGAGGCTGTTCTGGGCGCTAATGTGGTTCTTACTGCAAGTACACGAATTATTGATGTTACCGGAAATACCCCTATTGAACATAAAGGACGTGTACCCCGGGGAAGTGTTGTAATTCCCGGAACTGTTAACAAAGATTTTTCTGCGGGCAATTATGGCGTTCCGGCGGCATTAATCATAGGCAAAAGAACTGCTTCAACCGATAAAAAAACGAGTTTAAATAGCGCACTTCGAGAATTCGGCGTATCAGTCTGATGATGAAAAATCCCAAATCCATACTTGTAATTCAAACCGCCTTTATAGGCGATGTTATTTTAGCAACCTCTATTCTTGAAAAGTTACACATTGTTCATCCTGAAGCAAGAATTGAAATTGTTGTTAGGAAGGGAAATGAAGCGTTGCTAAATAACCATCCCTATTTACATAAAGTACATATTTGGGATAAGAAAAACAGGAAGTATATAAATTTAAGAAAACTAATTGCTGAGCTGCGAAAACAAAAATACGACGTTTGTATAAATCTTCAACGTTTTGCAGCCAGCGGATGGATGAGTTTCAGGTGTCGTGCAAAATTCAAAGCCGGATTCAGACAAAACCCATTTCATTTCTGCTACCATCATAAAGTGAAACATTCAGTCAATGAAAAGGAGCACGAAATTCTTCGCAATCAAAAAGTGATAGATCCCATTGCTCCGGGTACACCATTAAAACCTAAACTGTATCCTACCGAAAAGGATTATGCAACTGTTGCCGGTTTCAAAACCCTACCCTACTTTACTATTTCCCCGGCTTCTGTTTGGTTTACAAAACAATATCCTTCTCAAAACTGGATTGAACTCATTAAAAAACTACCTGCTTACAGCCCGGTTTTCCTAATTGGAGGCCCCGATGATGTTAGCTTGTGTAATACCATTGCACGTGCTGCAGGGTCAGGCAACATTCACAATACCGCCGGAAAATTATCGCTTACCGAGACAGCCGCTCTGATGCAGCACGCGCAGATGAATTTCACCAACGACTCGGCACCAATGCACATTGCTTCGGCCATGAATGCCCCCGTTACCGCTATATTCTGCTCCACTATACCCGGATTTGGATTTACTCCCCTTAGTGATATTTCCATTATTGCCGAGACACAAGAACAATTGAGCTGCAGACCTTGCGGACTACACGGACAAAAGAGTTGCCCGAAAGGTCATTTCCGATGTTCAGAAATCAACCAGGAAGTACTGTTAAAATCAGTCTTTGGGTGAGCAATGTAGACCTACTTTCACCCGACTGGTACGTACAGGATGACGTTGTACAACTTGCACGGGAATTAATAGGAAAAGAGCTATTCACAATAGTCAACGGACAATTCACATCAGGAATTATAACTGAAACCGAAGCATACAACGGTACAACAGACAAGGCTTGTCATGCCTACGGAAACAAAAGAACCTCCAGAACTGAGGTAATGTACAGACAGGGAGGTGTAGCTTATGTCTACTTGTGCTACGGAATTCATGAATTGTTTAATGTGGTTACCGGATTAAACGACAATCCTCAGGCAATTCTGATAAGAAAAATAATTCCCTACCGCGGCATAAATATCATGGAGCAAAGGCGAAACATGAAAATAAAGTGCACGAATTTTAGCTCTGGCCCCGGAACTACCTCTAAAGCCTTAAGCATAACACGAGATTTTAACGGTATTGTACTAAATGGATCTACCATAGGAATAGCAAATTTAACTTTCAACGTTCCCGATGATCTGATAAATGTAACTCCGCGCATTGGGGTTGAATATGCCGGCAATGATGCATTACTTCCTTATCGTTTTGTAGTGAATAACAAAGATTTGGAATCATTTTTGAGTATGGATTAAACCCTCACCAATATTTGAACTCTATATTACGTAAAAACGAAATACCATTATGAAAGCATCGATTAATAATAATATGAAGAAAGTGCTTGTTGCCGGCTTTCTTTTTGTGACAGCTGACGTGTCTTTTGCTCAGCAAGACAGTACCGGCCTTCCGGGTGACCATTTTAGCCTTGAAGGAGCACTAACCTTGTTTAAAGAGGCAAATAACATTGAGGCCTTTGAGGAAGCCCTGAATAAAGAAAGCAACCATGTTAACAATCTGGATTTAAACGGTGATGGTGAAATTGATTATTTGCGAGTTGAAGACAAAATGGAAGGAGATGCCCACGCTTTGATAATTCAGGCACTCATCAGCGAAGATGAAGTTCAGGATGTAGCCGTGATTGAAATTGAAAAAACAGGAGAAGAAGAAGCAGATCTACAAATTGTAGGTGACACGGAATTATATGGTGAAGAAGTTTATGCAGAGCCATTTGATGAAAAAGGTACGGGAGGTAAAGGAGGACCTGCATTATACGCTTCATCTGTCAGGGTAATTGTTAACGTATGGTTTTGGCCTGCGGTGCGCTTTATTTATACTCCGGGATACGTGGTATGGATTTCGCCCTGGGGTTGGCGTCGTTATCCAAAATGGTGGAAACCCTGGAGACCTTTTGCTTGGCACGTGCATGTTACACATATACACAGATACCATGTGCATTGCCACAGGGTTCACACACACCGTATGCATCATGCTCACCGGGTATATACTCCACACAGGCGTACTTCTCATGTTGTACAGACACGTCACAGGGCTGCGCACCAGGCACATCGTGAAAGAAGTACCTCCAATGCACAGAAAAAATCTCGGGCTATTAATCACAATACTACCCGCAGCGACAGGGGGAATAAAGTGAAGAACAGTGAAGTAAAAACCTCACAACGCTCTTCACAGGGAAAATCAGGCGGAAAAAAGGCCAACGTTGAAAAAAAAGCAGGAAATAAAGTAAATGGCGGCAAAGGCCCCAGATAGAATAAACATCAAAAATTATAAACCAAAATACCCGGGCCGGTTTCTGCTTTATATCTTTGAACCTTTATGAATCCATCCGGATGGATTTTCAAGGTATTTGTCCGGATTTTTGAACGACAATGATGAGTCCTGAAGAAAGAATTATTGAAAGCGATTGGTATATTTTTAGTCTGTTATTACTTGTTTGCAGCTTTATAGCTTCAGTACGTTATCTGCGACCGGGACATCTGAAAATATTAGCTGAGGGACTTATTTACCGCGGTAAATTTCATCAGATGATAAACGACGATACAGTATCGGTTACCAGAACCTCTCAAAGAATGTTAATGGCTTATTATCTGTGCTCTGCCGCTTTGTTTTCACAATGTTTTTACTGGATTGCGCCCAACGCCCTTCATCCGGGTTTGATGATTCTGCTGGTGTCAGGCGGCTTCGGCCTTCTACATCTTTACTGGACTTATTCAAACCATCTATTAAGGCATTTAACAAGCAGCAGCCACGAACTGCATACCCATCAAAGAGTGATGAATTCAGTAAAACAACTATCTACCCTTGTTTTATTGCCACTGGCTTCTATCATGGCATTTGCACCCATCCCTGAAGGCACTCAAATTCTTACAGCCTATATATCAATTAGTTTATGGGCTTTATTTTTTGCCATTGCTTTGGTTCGTAGTTCTTTGGCAGTAAAAAAGGAAGGAGTGCATTGGATTTATATAATTTTATATCTTTGCACTCTTGAAACATCGCCGTTCATCGTTGCCATTGGGTTATTTACCGCCTAAATATCCAAATTGAGCGACACGAACTAAGATAGTTAGGGATAAATACAACTAAAGGAAGGAGTATACATTGGCTATCAAAAGTATCCTGGTTTCTCAACCGAAACCCGATTCAGATAAGTCTCCATATTTTGACCTGGCTAAGAAATACAACCTGCAGGTAGATTTCAGACCCTTTATTCAGGTTGAAGGTGTTCCTGCTGCTGAATTCAGGCAATCTAAAATTAATTACGGCGACCACGGAGGCATTATTCTAAACAGTAAAAATGCTGTAGATCATTTTTTCAGACTTGCCAAGGACCTTAGGTACACCATACCTGATTCACTGAAATACTTTTGTCTTACCGAAAGTACAGCGTTTTATCTACAGAAATATGTGGTGTACCGCAAACGTAAAATCTTTTACGGAAATCAAAAAATTGAAGACCTGGTTGACGTCCTGAAAAAAAACAAGGAAGAACACTTTATGATTCCCTGTAGTGATATACACGGAGATGAAATTTCAAAGATTCTGGACCAAAACAAACTAAAATATTCTAAAGCAGTAATGTATCGTACTGTTGCCAGTGATTTAAGTGACCTGAGTGATATAAAATACGATATGTTGGTGTTTTTTAGTCCAACGGGTGTAGAATCTTTGTTTAAGAACTTTCCTGATTTTGTTCAAAATACTACCCGAATTGCGGCTTTTGGGGCAACTACCGCGCAAACTGTCATCGACAAAGGCCTTCGGTTAGACGTTATGGCCCCCATGCCCAAGGCTCCCAGCATGACGATGGCCATTGAACAGTTTATTGCCTCTGAAAAATAACGGGAAATGAATCCCGATGCAAGCTCACAACGTTTTGGTTCAGGCAAAAGACTCAAGGGAAAAAAGCGAATTGAAAAGCTGATTTCTCAAAAGAAAATCCTGCGAAACGATTTCCTGATGGTCTATTACCATCATTTGCTATTGCCCGAAAAATGCAGTTTACAGGTAGCCTTTACGGTACCCAAAAGATTTATTAAGAAGGCTGTAATGCGCAATAAATTAAAAAGAAGAATGCGCGAAGCCTGGCGAAAAAACTGCACCCCGTTAGAAAATCAACTGCTTGAAAACAAAAAACAAATGGCCGTACTGGTTGTGTACCAAAATAGGAATGATACCGATTTTGATTTAATAAACCAGAAAATAAACCTAATTTTAGCGCGTTTACAACGCAGTATTTCCAATAACAATTCTTGAATGAAACGCAATATTCGCCGAAAAATCATCTCATTTTCAATTACTGCAATTCTGTCAGCAATAACCGGAATTGCTATATGGTCTTTTACAAAACCTGAACCTGCAGACGACAACCTGTTTGAAATTCGCAAAAATTCAGAGATCTTCTTTGATGTTTACAAGTACGTTGATGCCATGTACGTTGATAATCCTGAACCAGGTAAACTGATGAAGATAGGAATTGACGCCATGCTGGAATCTTTGGATCCTTATACAAATTACATTCCTGAGTCTAAAATGGAAGACTACAGGTTTATGACAACAGGCCAATATGGTGGTATTGGTGCTCTAATAAAAAGATGGAAGGATTTTACGGTAATCTCCGAGCCCTATGAAGGCTTCCCCGCCGAAAAATCAGGAATTCGTGCAGGCGATATCCTTATGAGCATTGATGGGAAAAGCATAGAGAATATGGATTCTGAAAGTGTTTCCAATTTACTGAAAGGGCAGCCCGGAGAAAAAGTTAAACTAAAGTTAAAACGCGGCGGTGATATCATTGAAAAAGATGTGGTGAGAGAAGAAGTGAAATTACCTGATGTGCCATATTATGGCATAATAGATAACAACATTGGTTATATAAAGCTTAATTCATTTACCCAAACCGCCCATCGGGACGTTGAAGCAGCTTTTAAAGAACTTAAAAACCAGGATATGAATAAACTGGTGCTTGATTTAAGAGGAAACGGAGGCGGATTACTAATAGAATCAGTAAAAATTGTAAACATGTTTGTTAAGAAAGGTGAAAAGGTTGTTGAAATGCGCGGACGACTGAAAGACCTAAACAGAACATACCTGGCAACAGACGAACCCTTAGATACTGAAATTCCCATTGTGGTGCTTGTAGACGAAGGATCTGCTTCAGCCTCTGAAATTGTTTCGGGTGCATTACAAGACCTGGACCGTGCAGTTGTTGTTGGACAAAACACCTATGGAAAAGGTCTGGTACAGCAAACTCATGATTTAAAGTACAATGGTAAAATAAAAATCACGATAGCCAAATACTATACTCCCAGTGGCCGGTGTATTCAAAAATTAGATTATTTCCACAAAAACGATCAGGGTGTTGCCGGTGAAGTACCCGATTCATTAATTACTTACTTCAAAACCAAAAACGGACGACAAGTTAGCGACGGCAGGGGCATTGAACCAGATGTAAATGTAGAATTACCCCAATACAGTCCGGTGGTGGCCGCATTACTTCGCGAAGACTTAATCTTTAATTATGCCACTACGTTTCGTGCAGAAAATGACAGCGTTGCATCTCCTGAAAACTTCAGGCTGACCGAAAATATGTTTGCCGACTTTAAAAAATATGTCCTTCAGGCATCCTTTGAATACAAAACAGCATCGGTTGAGGAATTAAAAAAGTGGAGAACCATTGCTGAGAAAGAGAAATACTTCACAATTGCGGAAAAGGAATGGCAAGAGCTCATAAAAAAAGTAACACCTGATGCAGCCACAGACATTGAAAACTCCAAGGAACAGATTCGATTAATGCTTGAAAACGAAATAATTAGCAGATATTATTTTCAAAAAGGAAGATACCGTGCTTCTATTCACCGCGATGATGATTTAATCAAAGCACGTGAAATTCTGAACAATACGGCCGAATACCTGAAAATTCTCAAGGGCTCTAACTAGCATTGTACACCGTTATGTTCAGAGGGTCTTATATTGTCTCTGATTTCTTCCATTATTTCGGACTGCTGACACTGGTTACAGCATTGCCTACCTCAAAGTTTTTAATGACCTTGGCGGTCATATTCCTGGGTACAGCCTGGCTTATCAGAGGCGATTATAAATCCTCTATTCGGCGCATGTACAGTCAAAAAACATCACTTGTGCTGATGGGTTTCTATATTTTTCATGTAATTGGAATGCTGTACACTTCCAACACTTCATTCGGAATGAATGACTTAAGAGTTAAACTTCCACTACTGCTTTTACCCTTCATTCTTGCCGGCCTCCCGCCCATCTCATTATTGGCACTAAAGAGAATCCTGCTATTTTATGCTGCAGTTGTTATCTATACGACAATGTACAATGTTGCCGTGCGACATCACCTTTTGCCTACAGGTAAAGATATTTCAGACTTACGAAATGCTTCGGTATTTATATCTCATGTCAGATTGAATTTGCACATCGTTTTTGTCCTTTCGGTTTTAATATGGTATCAAAAGGGAGTGGATAGGAAATATAGATGGATATTTTTAGCCGGAATTATCTGGCTTATTTTCTATCTATTTTATATGCAAGCATTTGGCGGATTAGTTCTTTTAACTGTTTTATGCCTTTTCTTTCTTGCACGCATTGCCTTGTTAACAGGAGAACTAAGGGTTCGATTTTTATCGGCAAGCACACTCCTAATCATCGTGCTTGGTTCCGTTTGGTTTATCAACCAATCAATTACCCGCCATTTTACACCAAAGGAAGACCCAAACAAATTTGAAACACATACCCTGTACGGAGAAAAATACATTCATAATTTAGAAAATCCGGTACTCGAAAACGGATATTATATCTGGAGTAATGTTGCTCCGGCAGAATTAGACAGTGGCTGGAGCATGCGAAGCTCCAAACAGCTTTCAGGTGTTGACGGACGGGGGAATCCTCTTCATTCTACGCTTATCAGATATATGACATCGAAAGGCCTGAAGAAGGATCTGAACGGAATAAACCAACTTACAGACACAGATATTGAAAATGTGGAGAAAGGCGTTGCATCCGTTCTTGAATTTGAAACCGGATTAATACACAGGGTTGACCAGGTACTTTTTGAAATAGATGTATATTTTTATGGAGGAAATCCTTCCGGAAACAGTATAACACAAAGACTTGAGTACTGGCAGGCCGGCCTGTCAATTATTGCATCCCATCCTTTTGGTGTAGGTACAGGAGACGATAAAGCTTATTTTGTTAAAGAACTTACCAAACGTGGGAATATTACCGATGAAGAATATCAAAAACGTTCTCATAACCAATGGATTGGTACAGGAGTAATCTTAGGAATACCCGGAATTCTGTTTCTTATGATTACATTATTCTTACCACTTATCTGGTTGAAAAATAAGATCTCTCCCCTGTATCTTGCATTTATTGTAACCATTCTTATCTCATTTATTTGGGAGGACACACTGGAAACCCAGGAAGGAGTAACATTTTATTCCTTGTTCAATGCACTGCTGTTATTTGGCGCAGATGCCTTTGGTAACGATAAATCTTCATGATATTGAACCGATTGACGTGCTATGCTCTCAGTATGAATTCTCTCAAATACATCACGTACCATTTCCGGGCTTATTTTAAGCTTCTGGGCAAGTTCATTTAATCGCTGCTGAATCTCATTATAGCGGTCGGGCTGAAAAACGGTAACATTGTTTTTCTTCTTCAGAATTCCCATTTTATCAGAAAGCGCCAGCCTCCTTTGCAACAAATTCACAAGTTCATCGTCCAACTCGTCAGCCTGACTTCTCAGGAATGCAAGAGATTGCTGAAGCTGAAGGTCCGAAGGTTCAATATCCCTGATAACCAAACCATCAATAAGCTGAATAAAGTGGGTTGGTGTTAGTTGCTGTAAGCTATCACTAAGCGCTTTATCCGGGTTAGTGTGCGTTTCCACCATCAACCCTGACATATTCAGGTCCATTGCCTTCTGTGCAATTGCCGCAATATATTCCCTTTTACCCGATATATGGCTTGGGTCACAAATAACAGGCACATCGGGCAATCTGCGCATAAATTCAATAACAATTTCCCATCGCGGATCATTGCGGTAGGTACTTTCGGCGTAGGCAGTGAATCCCCGGTGTATCGCTGCTATATCAGATATTCCGACCTTGGTAATGCGCTCAATAGCTCCCTGCCAAAGCCCTAGTTCAGGATTTACCGGATTTTTAACCAACACCCCGATATTTGTACCTCTCAATACTTCGGCAATCTCCTGCACCATAAACGGGTTTACGGTTGTCCTGGCACCAATCCATAATGCCGATGCACCGTGTTTTAACGCCAATTCCACATGTTCAGAAGTAGCTACTTCCACCGTGAATGGCAAATTCACTGCTATACAGGAGTGTTTCAGCCAAATCAATGCCTTTTCGCCAAATCCTTCAAAAGATCCCGGAAAAGTACGGGGCTTCCAAATGCCTCCCCGAATCATATGGACTCTGCCGGATTGTGCAAGTAAATTCACAGTATCCTGAACTTGTTCAGGCGATTCAACACTACACGGGCCTGAAATGATAAACGGACGCTTTATATCGGAAAAATATCGATGCATACTGTATATAACAACAACAGGGACGAATTGCTTCGTCCCTGCTAAATTAATTTCTAAAATTTATTATTCTTCGGTTTTCGGTTTCTTTTGTTTCACCGATTTATCTGCAGCACCTTTCTCAACACTAATATCTAACTGCTCCGACTCTTTATTTAATGCTACTTTAACTGTGTCGCCTTCGGTAAGATTACTCTTAATAATCTCCTCAGCCAACGGATCTTCCAGATATTTCTGCAAGACCCTCTTTAACGGACGTGCACCAAACTTTGAATCGTACCCTTTATCGGCCAGATAATCCTTAGCTTCAACAGTTATTTCAATGTTAAACCCTAATGAATTCACTCTGCCAAACAATTTTGACAATTCAATATCAATAATATGGTGAATATTCTCTCTTTGCAAAGAATTAAACATTACCACATCGTCAATTCTGTTTAAAAACTCTGGAGCAAATGCTTTTCTTAATGCAGCTTCTACCACGCGTTTGTTATCGTCAGTTTCACTTTCCTTTTTGGCAGAAGTTCCAAAACCTACGCCGCTTCCAAAATCCTGTAGCTGACGGGCACCGATATTCGATGTCATAATGATGATGGTATTCCTGAAGTCTATTTTTCTTCCCAGACTATCCGTCATATGGCCATCATCAAGTGCCTGTAATAAAAGGTTAAAAACATCCGGGTGTGCCTTTTCAATTTCATCCAACAAAACTATGGAGTAAGGTTTGCGTCTTACCTTCTCAGTTAGCTGGCCGCCTTCTTCATATCCTACGTATCCTGGAGGAGCTCCTACCAGCCGGCTGATACTGAATTTCTCCATATACTCACTCATATCAATCCTGATGAGCGCATCTTCATTATCAAATAAATATTTAGCCAGTTCCTTAGCTAGCTGTGTTTTACCAACACCCGTGGGCCCTAAAAAGATAAATGAACCAATGGGCTTATTCGGATCTTTTAAACCGGCACGATTTCTTTGAATGGCTTTAACCACTTTTTGAATGGCCTCTTCCTGCCCTATTACGGAGCCTTTCAAATTTTCGTTCATCTTCAGCAATCTTCCACTCTCCTTCTCGGCAATTCGCTGTACCGGAACTCCTGACATCATTGCAACTACTTCAGCCACATGGTCGTCTGTAACGGTAACTCTGTGGCTCTTGCTTTCCTCTTCCCATTTCAGTTTGGCTGCGTCAAGCTCCGCAATCAAATTCTTTTCTTCGTCACGCAGTTTTGCAGCTTCTTCAAACTTTTGACTTCGAACTACGGCTACTTTTTTTTCTTTTATTTCTTCAATCTTACCTTCAATATCAATAATTTCCTTAGGAACTTTAATATTGGTAATATGAACTCTTGATCCCACTTCATCCAAAGCATCTATGGCCTTATCGGGCAAATGACGATCGGTAATATACCGGGAAGTAAGTTTTACACATGCTTCAATCGCTTCAGGAGTATATGTAACACTATGGTGCTCTTCATACTTTTCCTTAATATTATTTAATATCTGAATGGTTTCATCTTCAGAAGTGGGCTCAACCAAAACTTTTTGGAATCTTCTCTCCAGCGCACCGTCTTTTTCTACGTATTGACGATACTCATCCAATGTGGTGGCACCAATTACTTGCATTTCACCCCGTGCCAAAGCCGGTTTGAACATATTGCTTGCATCCAAAGACCCGGACGCGCCACCGGCACCAATGATGGTATGAATTTCATCAATGAATAGGATAATATCCGGAGACTTTTCTATTTCGTTCATCACAGCCTTCATGCGCTCTTCAAACTGACCTCTGTACTTTGTTCCCGCCACGAGTGAAGCAAGGTCAAGCGAGATAATTCTTTTGTTAAATAGCACCCTGCTCACTTTCCTTTGAATTATACGCAGTGCCAACCCTTCGGCAATTGCAGACTTTCCAACCCCCGGTTCTCCAATAAGTATTGGATTGTTCTTCTTTCTACGGCTAAGAATCTGGCTTACCCGCTCAATTTCGGCCTCTCTGCCCACAATGGGGTCCAGCTTCCCTTCTTCGGCCAACAAGGTCAAATCTCTTCCAAAATTGTCAAGAACCGGAGTTTTACTTTTATTTTCTCCTGCCTTGCGGGGTGTTTGCGCCGAACTACCGTATGAACCTGCGCCTTCGTCACCATCATCATCAGTGGCCCTTCTGGCCTTAGGCTCTTTAAACTCTTTACCTTCAAATCCTTCTATCATGCTTTCTAATTCTTCTTTTACAAATGAATAATCAATACCATACTTCATCAACGTCCTTGCAGCAAGATTGTTCTCGTCCTTCAACATTCCAAGTAACAGGTGCTCGGTACCTATTAGCGGACTTTTGAATAACCTGGCCTCAAGATAGGTTACTTTTAATACCTTCTCTGCTTGTTTCACCAAAGGTACATTTCCCATATTCCCCCCTTTAACAGGAGTAACTTTCAAATTCTGCTCGATATTCTTCCTTAATTCTTTTAAATCAACACCCGAACTGCGGATAATTTTAATAGCTATACCATCTCCTTCGCGAATCAATCCCAGCAAAAGATGTTCTACACCAATATAATCATGCCCCAGACGCAGTGCTTCCTCCCTGCTGTAACTAATCACATCTTTAACCCTGGGTGAAAATTTCGCATCCATATTCTTTTAAATTAAATCCTAAAGACTCTTTTTGGCTCATCAATAAAACATCTCCTGAACCCGTTAACAAAGTCACAAAATACAAAAAATATCCTAAACATTCAAAGTTAATATGACAAACCAACGAAATGTATATGTCGAATGTTTTTTATCAACAGAATTTTGTGAAAGATTTTCATAACTATTTCCCCGGAACCTACAGTATTTTATATACTTTCGGCGATTCATCCCTGTTCGGGCTGATATTTATTTAACACTCACGATAACATAATATTATGTCAGAAATAGAAGGCGCCGGAGAGCGCATTATCAAGATTAACATAGAAGATGAAATGAAAAGCGCCTACATTGATTATTCAATGTCGGTTATTGTATCTCGTGCATTGCCTGACGTACGTGACGGTTTAAAACCGGTTCACCGCAGGGTGCTTTTTGGAATGCAGGAACTGGGCGTTTCATCGGGCAAACCGTACAAAAAAAGCGCACGTATTGTGGGTGAAGTTTTAGGTAAATACCACCCGCATGGCGATTCATCTGTATATGATACGATGGTGAGAATGGCCCAGGAATGGTCGTTGCGATATACCCTTGTAGACGGACAAGGAAACTTTGGTTCCGTTGACGGCGACAGCCCGGCTGCAATGCGTTACACCGAAGCCCGATTGAAAAAGATTGCGGAAGAAATGCTGGAAGACCTGGAAAAGGAAACCGTAGATTTCTCACCAAACTTCGATGATTCTCTTGAAGAACCCACCGTGATGCCAGCCAAACTTCCCAATTTATTGGTTAACGGCTCAAGTGGTATTGCTGTGGGTATGGCTACCAATATGGCACCTCACAACCTAAGTGAAGTGGCCGACGGGATTATTGCATACATCGATAACAGGGATATTACAACTGAACAACTGATGCAGTTTGTTAAAGCCCCTGACTTTCCAACCGGCGGTGTAATTTACGGATATGAAGGCGTAAAACAAGCCTTTGAAGAAGGGCGTGGCAGAGTAGTAATGCGTGCAAAAGCCACCATTGAAACCCTTAGAGAAGGAAAAGAGGCTATCATAGTTACTGAAATTCCATATCAGGTGAACAAGGCCGAAATGATTAAGAAAACTGCCGATCTTGTTAACGAGAAAAAAATTGATGGTATCACCGAGATTCGAGATGAAAGCGACAGAACGGGAATGCGAATTGTTTACGAATTACGCCGGGATGTGATTCCAAATGTTATATTAAATAAACTATTTAAATACACCGCACTACAAACTTCATTTTCAGTAAACAACATTGCTTTAGTTAAAGGAAGGCCTGAAGTATTGAATTTGAAAGATTTGATTAGACATTTTGTAGACCACAGACATGAAGTTGTGGTAAGACGCACACAATTTGACTTACGCAAAGCACAGGAGCGCGCTCATATACTTGAAGGTCTTATTATTGCTTCTGATAACATTGACGAAGTTATCGCGCTGATACGTGCTTCTAATAGTCCTGATGAGGCCCGTGAAAAACTGATGTCCCGTTTCTCCCTGAGTGACATTCAGAGTCGTGCTATAGTTGAGATGCGTTTACGTCAGCTTACCGGTTTGGAACAAGACAAACTACGAGCAGAATACCAGGAGGTCCTTGACCTTATAAAAGAACTTGAAAGTATTTTGGCTAGCGAAGACAAACGCATGCAGATTATTAAGGACGAAACACTATATTTAAAGGAAAAGTATGGTGACAAACGCCGCACCGAGATTGAATATGCAGCAAACGAAATGCGTATTGAAGATTTAATTCCTGACGATGAGGTAGTTGTTACCATTTCACATTTGGGATACATTAAAAGAACAAGTCTGAACGAATATCGGGTTCAAAGCCGTGGAGGCGTTGGTTCAAAAGGGACACAAACACGCGATGCTGACTTCCTGGAACATCTGTTTGTTGCTACCAATCATAATTATCTGCTGGTATTTACGGAAAAAGGAAGATGTTTCTGGATGCGCGTATATGAGATACCGGAAGGAAATAAAGCCAGTAAGGGTCGTGCCATTCAAAATCTAATTAATATTGAACAAGACGACCGTGTAATGGCCTATGTTAATGTTACCGACCTTAAGGATGAAGAGTATCTTAACAACAATTATATTGTAATGTGTACCAAACAAGGTATCATCAAAAAGACAACTGTTGAAGCCTATTCACGCCCCCGTAGCAATGGTATTAATGCAATCACAATTCGCGAAGGAGACCAGTTGCTTGAAGCAAAACTTACCAACGGAACCAATGAAATTCTGATTGCTGTTAGAAGCGGGCGTGCTCTGCGCTTTAACGAAAGAACCGTACGACCTATGGGCAGAAATGCTTCCGGAGTAAGGGCAATTAAACTTGCAGGTCCAAAAGATGAAGTGGTAGGAATGATTGCAATATCAGACCCAACAATTCAAACTGTACTGGTAGTTAGCGAGAAAGGCTATGGTAAACGAACCTATCTTAATGATCCGGAAGACAATGAACCGGTATATCGCATTACCAACAGAGGTGGTAAAGGTGTTAAAACATTGAATATCACAGATAAAACCGGGTCTGTTGTCGCTATAAAGAGTGTAACTGATGATGACGATTTAATGATAATTACCAAAAATGGTATTACCATTAGAATGCATGTTAACGAACTGCGGGTTATGGGGCGCGCTACCCAGGGCGTGAGACTTATAAACCTGCGAAACAACGATGATATTGCCGCCATTGCACAGGTTGAACGTAGTGAGGATGAAGAAATCGAATCGGAAGGGGATGAATCAATAACGTCTTCAGACGATACCGTTTCCCCTGACAATGACGAATAAAGCCAATCTAAACATATCTAAGTACAACAGTGCGAAAAAATCACAAAGCTGATTTTACAATGGCATAGTATCTGTAATGTTTCGGCAACTTCATTAAATTTGCACAGAATAAACTGAATTATGAAAAAGACAATATTATTTACAGCACTGGCAACTATGTTTTTAGCAAATTCTTTTGCTCAAACCAGCGATGCTGGAATTGCCTTAAACGCTTTTAAAAATGCAGTAGCATCAAAGAAAATGGATGATGCTAAGGAAAAGATTGAAGAGGCAAAAAAATACATAGACAAAGCCATGCAGTCTGAGTCTGACAAAGCCAAACCTAAGACATGGTATTATGCCGGACAAATCTACACCAATCTTATGATTGCTGCAAAGCTCTCTAATGGTGAAGACTTAATGACCGGTCTTATGAATGTTATGCAGGCCGGAGAAAAAGCAGACCCCAAAGTTGCCGAAGAATTGATGAATATTCTTTTAAAAGATGAGAACTACACAAAAGGCCTGGGCTATTATAAGCAACACGTTGACATGCCTAAGAAAGCCAAAGATGATTACAGTGAAGAAATTAAGGCCGAATTGGGACAAGGTATTATGATGTTTATTATGCTCGGCAATCAGGCTTTACAAAAAGATAAATTTGAACTGGCCCGTGATGCTTACATGAGAGCTGTGTCCACAATGGAAATAACAGGAACAGTAGATTATGCTGTATATTTCAATGCCGGTATCAGCGCTGAAGCTGTTAAAGACTGGGTTTCGGCAGAAAAAGCCTTTAAAGCCTGTGCCGAAAAAGATTATGAAGGTGCAATGAGCTTTGGAAAATGGGCAAAAGCATTGGCAAACCAGGACAAAAAGGAAGAAGCCGGAAAAGTACTGGACCAGGGAAGAGCCAAACACGGTGCAAATAAGGACTTTGCAATAGAGGAAGCTAATATTTATATTGCAACCGGCGATCTTGCAAAGGCTGAGGCAGCTTTACAAACGCTGATTGATGCCGACCCGAAAAATCCACTGCTGCAATTCAACGTAGGTGTTATTTTTGACAATACCCATCAATACGACAAAGCTGCAGAAGCCTATAAAAAAGCCATAGAACTTGACCCAAAGTATTTTGACGCACACTATAACCTGGGTGCCATGTATTACAATCAGGGCGTTGACTATTTCAATAAAATTCAAAGCATTGATGACATGGCAGAATTTGCCAAAGAAGAAAAAAAGGCCAAAGAATATTTCCAAACCGCACTACCATTTATGGAAAAAGCACATGAAATTGATCCATCGGAAAAAAATACACTACAAATCTTAAAAGGAATTTATGCTCGTTTAGGAATGAACGACAAGTACAATGAAGTTATAGAGAAGCTTAAGAACTAGTGAGCTAAAAATAAGCTATTTAAAAGCCTTCCTTCGGGAAGGCTTTTTTATTTTCCATGCTTTTCAAATTGCAATACATTTGAAATAAAAGAAGTGTGCCATAGTTATAAAAGGCAATTTTATTTACCAACATCTATTTGGTAAAACCGTTCATAAAAACACAAATCACTGTACGCGTAGAACTTAACATTCGTGTTAATAAATTACTATTCGTTTCTTTCTCTTTGTTACCGGCATGTTATTGAATACAAATAACTGATAAACAATTCGAAACATTTATATAAAATCCACTTAAGAATTTACTAACTGCTTTAACAAATTTTCGTGGATAAATATCTTCTTTGTGTCGACCAACAAATGAAAATTGGTAGTTAATTGCATGCAGATTTACGACTGTTACCTATTAACCCTAAATAATTATGATTGCTGAAGAAATCGCGCAAGAAAAATCTTTGTCTCAAAAAACAGGGACAACCACAATGGAAAAAGGCAGATATTCTTATTCTGAAGTCCTGAAAGCCAGTATTGAATATTTCAATGGTGACGAGCTTGCCGCCACAACGTGGATGAACAAGTATGCCATGAAAACTTCGGATGGTGTGTATCTGGAACGCACCCCTGACGATATGCATCGTCGCATGGCATCTGAATTCGCCCGAATTGAAACGAGATACAAAACTTCTCCAAAAAATGTGAAGTTGCTATCGAAATACGGACAAGAACGGCCTGAACTTTCTGAGGAACGCATTTTTGAAATGTTTAAGGGATTCAGATATGTTATTCCTCAGGGCAGTGTCATGAGCAGTTTGGGTAATTATAACGTACTTGCTTCGCTTTCAAACTGCGTTGTAATGCCGGCCATTGAAGATTCATACGGCGGTATTTTCCGTACCGATGAACAGCTGGCTCAATTATTCAAAAGACGTTGTGGTGTGGGTATTGATATATCCAGTTTACGTCCGGCAGGAGCCAACGTTAGCAATGCCGCAGGTAGCACAACCGGAGCCGTAAGCTTCATGGAGCGCTTTAGCAATACTACCCGTGAGGTTGCACAAAACGGCCGCAGGGGAGCGCTTATGATTACTATCGATATTGCTCACCCTGATGTAGAAGATTTTATTACCATCAAACAGGATCTGAAAAAGGTAACCGGGGCCAACATCTCTGTCCGGATTTCTGATGAGTTTATGGTGGCTGTTAAAAACGATTCCGACTATACACATAGATTTCCAATCAACAGCCAAAATCCAAAGGTGACAAAAACTGTTCGTGCCCGCGAGTTATGGAATACGATCATACGTTGTGCCCACAACACTGCTGAACCCGGCCTCATTTTTTGGGACCGTCAGCATAAATATTCAACATCTTCGGTTTATCCGGGCTACGAAAATCTTAGTACCAATCCTTGCTCTGAAATTGCTATGCAAGGCGGTGATTCCTGTCGCTTAATTGCGATTAACCTATATAATTTTGTAGAAAATCCGTTTACTGAAAATGCCAGTTTTAATCACGAGAAGTTTTATGAGGTAACCTACGAATCTCAAAGACTGATGGATGACCTGGTAGATTTGGAACTGGAAGCTATTGAGCGCATAATGGCTAAAATAGATTCAGATAAAGAACCTGAAGAATTTAAACGGGTTGAGAGAGAGACCTGGCAATTACTTTACGATACCGGTAAAAACGGACGTCGTACAGGTTTAGGATTCACCGCTTTGGGGGATGCCATGGCTGCCATGGGTTATAAATTTGACAGTGAAGAATCTATTGCTGCCATTGACAACATCATGAAAACCAAATGTGATGCCGAATTCAATAGCTCTATTGACATGGCTATTGAAAGAGGTAAGTTTACAGGGTTTAATCCATCTATTGAAAACACCAGTGAATTTGTTCAGATGATGAAACTGGAGTTTAATGATACCTACGAACGAATGATGCAGCATGGTCGCAGAAACATTTCACTGAGTACAGTAGCGCCCACCGGTACATTAAGTATGCTGGCGCAATCTTCATCGGGTATTGAACCTGTATTCTTAATGAGCTATAAGCGAAGAAGAAAGGTAAACCCCAATGATAAAAATGCCAAAGTTGACTTTGTAGACGATATGGGCGACAGTTGGGAGGAATTTACGGTTTATCACCCCAAAGTTAAAGAATGGATGGAGGTTACAGGCAACACGGATATTACCAAAAGCCCATATGCCGGCAGCACAGCACCAGAAATTGACTGGATGAAGCGAATTGAAATTCAATCAGTGGTTCAAAAATATGTAACCCATAGTATTAGTTCTACTATTAATCTGCCTACTGATGTATCAACCGAAATGGTAGGTAATATTTACCTTGAAGCTTGGAGTAAAGGTTTGAAAGGTATTACTGTTTATCGTGACGGTAGCCGTAGTGGTGTATTAATTGCCAACGACGACAGTAAAAAACCGGCTGCCCACGGAGAAATTATTGAAACAGTGGCGCCCCCGCGTCCCGACAAATTGGATGCCGACATTATCCGCTTTCAAAACAACAACGAAAAATGGATTGCGGTAGTGGGATTACTGAACGGAAAGCCCTACGAGATTTTTACAGGTAAAGCTGAAGATTCATTTTTCCTTCCTTCATTTGTTGAAAGAGGCTGGGTAATAAAAAACCGCAATCATGATGGAAAAAGCAGATACGACTTCCAGTATACCGATGGCGAAGGTTACAAAGTAACCATTGAAGGTCTGTCACGATCTTTCAATAAGGAATTCTGGAATTATGCCAAGCTAATTTCAGGAGTACTTAGACACGGCATGCCCCTACCCTATGTGGTTGACCTTGTTGACAAATTAAACTTGTACGACACCAATATCAATACATGGAAAAACGGCGTAGTAAGGTCTTTGAAAAAGTATATTCCTAACGGAACCAAAGCCGTAGACCATGCCTGTCCTGAGTGTAAGGACCCTGAAGGATTGATATTTGAAGAAGGTTGTTTGAAGTGTAAAAGCTGCGGGCATACTAAATGTGGTTAAATATTTCTTTCCCGAAAAAAAAGCGCCCTGAGTTTCAGGGCGCTTTTTTTATTCTTACATCACACTTTGTCAGGAAAAATTTTACCCGGATTCAAAATTCCGTTAGGATCGAAAACATGCTTTATTTGTTGCATCAGCGAGAGGTGTTTCTCAGAAAAGGCCAAAGGCATATAATCTTTTTGCACCCACCCTATTCCATGTTCGCCACTTAAGGTGCCGCCCAGCGAAATGGTCAATTCAAACAATCTGATTATTGCCTGTGGGAGCACATTTTTCCAGTCGTAATCGCTCATAGAACCTTTTAGTATGTTGATGTGCAAATTACCGTCGCCGGCATGTCCGAAGCATACCGAGCGAAAACCATATTCCTGACCAAGTTTTTTTACTCCGTCCAATAACTGTGGCAAGTAAAACCGTGGAACTACAGTATCTTCTTCTTTAAAAACTGTGAAAGCTTTTACTGCCTCAACAATGCGCCGTCTAACTTTCCATATTCTTTCTTTTTGAGCATCAGTATCAGCAAATAAAATTTCACCGGCACCATACTGATTCATTACAGTATAAATTTGTTCCACCGATTTCATAACAACCTCACTATCCTTCCCATCAGCCTCAATCAATAAAAATGCTGTTGCGTTCGGTGGAAGATCAATCGTTAAATCGGAATAATGCTCAAACACAAATTCCAGGGCATCACGCTCCATAAACTCCAGTGCACTGGGAGTAACACCGGCTCTGAATACCGCACTCACCGCCTCACAGGCTTTTACAGAAGATTCAAAAGGAGCCAGTAACAACATTTGGACGGTAGGATGTGGTATTAATTTCAGAACGGCTTTGGTAATAACCCCAAGTGTACCTTCGCTGCCCACCATCAATTGCGTTACATTGTAGCCGGTACTATTCTTTAAGGTGTTGGCTCCGGTCCAAATTACCGTGCCATCAACCAGAACAACTTCAAGATTTAATACATAATCTTTAGTAACACCATATTTTAATGCCCGTGGCCCTCCCGAATTCTCTGCCAGATTTCCACCAATGGTGCAGCTACCACGACTCGCAGGATCGGGAGGATAGTATAAGCCATGAGCTGCAACTGCTTCCTGAAGGTGTTGTGTAATAACACCCGGTTCAACTGTAACCTGCAAATTATTTAAATCGATATCAAGTATACGATTCATTCGTTCCACACTAAGTGCCACACCACCTTTCACACTCAAAGCCCCGCCGCTTAAACCTGTTCGGGCCGCGACCGGAGTAACAGGAACACCGTAAGTATTACACAACAACACAACATCACGAACCTGATTTTTGTCGGCGGGTTTTACAACAATCTGCGGAGGAAAAACAAAATCTTCCGTGTGATCGCGACCATATTCATTCAGTGATGCTGCATCTGTGAATACCCACTCCTTGCCACAGCACCTACGAAGCAAATCTATAAAGCCATCAGGTAAATAATTCATTCAAAATAAATTAATGCATTATGTCCCCACCAATTCTACACCACTTAGTTTGATTTGGCGCAATTTTAGTAAGTTTGGCCAAAATTAACGAAACTTTAATTATGTACATTTTTAATAATCTTACCCGTTTTTATCAAGTTGCATTTACTTTACTATTTCTGTTACCTGTTGCCATCAGGTCGCAAACCACTTTGAGTCTTGAAGATATCTGGGCGGGCAGTATCTATAAGGTTGACGGCGTTAACCAAGTAGTAAGCATGAAAGATGGATTACATTTTAGCGAATTAGAAGGAAGGGGAAAGACTTCAAAAATCAGCAAGTTCAGTTTTGCAACGCACGAAAAGGTTGGGGTTATTGCCGAAGCCAAAGACATGATACCCGAAGGTAAAAAATCATCGGTTAATATTGACAGTTATGAATTCAACGCCGATGAAACGAAATTACTGATAGCTACGAATATGATGCCTATTTACAGATATTCGTTTACCGCCGAATATTGGATTTTCGACATAAATAATAAAAAAATCAAGCCCTTGTCCTTAAAAGAAGGAGCTCAACGAGATGCTGTATTTTCGCCGGACAGTCGTAACATTGCCTTTGTTAGAGACAATAATATTTTTATAACCAATATTGAAACCGGTGAAGAGACACAGGTTACCACTGACGGCAAAGTAAATGAATTGATTTATGGGTATGCGGATTGGGTATATGAAGAAGAATTTGCGTTAGAAACGGGTCTGGAGTGGAATTCAGATGGTACACGGCTGGCATATTACAGCATGAATGAAAAAGAAGTACCCGTTTTTCAAATGGCCATTTACGGAGAACTCTATCCTTACCAATACACTTTTAAATACCCCAAAGCAGGTGAAAAAAATTCGGAAGTGAATATTCATGTTTATGACCTGAATAAGAAGAAGAGCGAAAAACTTGATACCGGAGATGAGAAGGACCAATACATTCCAAGAATTAAATGGACACGGAATGCGGCACAGCTGTGTGTTCTAAGAATGAACCGTCATCAAAACCATCTGGAATACCTTTTATATGACTTTTCAAAATCGGCATCTCCAAAAGCACATACCATTTATAGTGAGCAGAGCAAAACCTACATTGAAATTGACGACAATTTAATTTTTTTGAAAGACGGCAAGAGTTTTATCCGTACCAGCGAGATGAACGGCTGGAATCATATTTACAAGATTGGCTTTGATGGAAAAGTAACTCCTGTTACGTCGGGAAACTGGGATGTTATTGAATTTTTGGGAGTAAACGAAGATAAGAATCTGATTTATTACACATCGGCAGAAGAAGCCCCCATACACAAAGCAGTTTACGTTGTGTCGCTTGATGGCAAGAAAAAAACAAAACTCAGCAAGCGAACCGGTACCAATGATGCTCTTTTCAGCACAGGTATGAAGTACTTTATGAATTTTTACAGCAGTGCTTCAGAGCCGGGCATTACCACCATTCACGACGCTTCGGGTAAAGAAATTAAGGTATTGGTTGACAATGCGAAAACCAAAGAGCAAATGACCCAGCTGAAGTTTGTTAAAAAGGAATTTATTCAGGTGGATGGAGCGGAAGGCAAACTGAACGCATGGATTATGAAGCCTGCTGATTTTGATGCAAACAAGAAATATCCCGTATATTTTCATGTTTATTGTGGTCCAGGACACAATACGGTGCTTGACGAATGGGGAGGCCGCGACTTTTACTGGCATCAGATACTTGTGCAAAAAGGATATATTGTGATGAGCGTAGACCCCAGAGGTACCATGTATCGTGGCGAAGCCTTCAAAAAATCGACCTATATGGATTTGGGCAAGCTGGAACTGGATGACCTTGTTGCGGTGGCTGAAAATCTGAAAAAAGAATCGTGGGTAGACGGTAATAGAATGGGTATCATGGGATGGAGCTATGGTGGCTACATGAGCAGCCTTGCTATGACCAAAGCAGCAGGTACCTTTAAAATGGGCATTGCTGTAGCACCTGTTACCAACTGGAGATTTTACGACACCATTTATACCGAACGCTTTCTTCGTACCCCTCAGGAGAACGCAAAAGGGTACGACAATAACTCGCCAATCAACTACGCAGGCAAACTGGAAGGAAGTTATTTACTGATTCATGGTTCTGCCGACGATAATGTTCATTATCAAAACGCTATGGAAATGACCAATGCGCTGGTTGCTGCCAATAAACCTTATGAAATGTTCATATATCCTAACCGAAATCATGGTATTTACGGAGGATATACAAGGTTGCATCTGTATACGAAGATGCTGAAATTTATTGAGCAGAATCTTTAGGAGACCTGAACGAAATTACAGCGTAAGAGTCCACCCGTAGGGGTCGTTAACTTTGCCGCGTTTCAGGTCATTCATAAATGACAACACACGGTTACTAAATTTACGTTGGTCAAGGGGAGGCAGTGTATAATCCTTGTCTTTAATATTCATAACATGAATCTGAGCAATGGTAGCTGCGGTGCCGGCACCAAATGCATCCTGCAGTTTACCCTGTTCGGCAGCTTCCACTATCTCATCAATCGGCACTTTTCTTTCTTCCACGGTATAACCCCAGTCGCGGGCTACTCTTAGCACGCTGTCGCGCGTAATACCCGGAAGTATGGAGCCGTTCAGATTCGGCGTAATGATTTTATCGTCAATCTGAAAAATGATATTCATCGTACCTGACTCCTCAATATACTTATGTTCTCTGCCGTCGGTCCATACCAGCTGGTGATAACCCAATTTCTGTCCCTGACGGGCAGGATACAACGAAGCTGCATAATTTCCTGCAGTTTTTGCTTCCCCGGTACCGCCTTCAACCGCGCGGGTATAGTATGGCTCAACCTTCACTTTTATGGGTTCGCTGTAATAATTTCCAACGGGACAACAGAAAATTATAAACTTATATTTTTCGGAAGGGCGGATACCCACGTATTCGTCGGTAGCAAACATAAAAGGACGGATATACAGCGAACCACCCGGAATGCGCGGTACCCATTCACTGTCCAGTTTTACCAATGCGGAAAGAGTTTGAACAAATAATTCTTCAGGAATTTCGGGCATGCACATGCGCGCTGCACTCTTCTTCATTCGTTTTGCATTGTCGTAAGCCCTAAACAATATTATCTGGTTATTGTCGCCACGGTATGCTTTTAATCCTTCAAAAATACTTTGTCCGTAATGCAAAGCTGAAATGGCGGGATGTAACGAAATGGGGCCAAACGGACGAATATATGGCTTTTGCCAAACACCATTTTCATAATCCATTTCCACCATATGGTCGGTAAACACCTGTCCAAATTTCAAATTATTGAAATCTACCGATTCTATACGACTCCTTTCAATCTTATCCACCTCAATTTTAACCGGTTCTGCTATCATTATTGCTGATTGGTATTAGTTATTGCCACGAATATATTCATCAAATCGTTACAAATTAAGGAAAAAGATATAAATTTCTGCGATTTTTCTACACAAATGGAAATTATATCGATGAAAGTCCCTGAGAACTCTCCGGCAGAAATTCTGGCCAAATACTGGAATTACGACAGTTTCAGGCATCCGCAGCTGGAGATTATTCAGACGATATTAAGCGGTAAAGACATTCTGGCGCTGTTACCAACGGGAGGAGGAAAGTCAATCTGTTTTCAGGTGCCGGCATTATGGTTGCCCGGTCTTACACTTGTGGTTTCACCTTTAATTGCGCTGATGCGCGACCAGGTGGAAAACCTAAGAAAAAGAGGAATAGCAGCCGATGCCCTAACCTCTGCCATTCAAAAAGACGAACAAAGAGTCATAATAGACAATGCAACATTTGGAGCCACCAAGATACTCTATGTAAGCCCTGAAAGACTTGAAAACCCAACCTTTTTGAAGCAGCTGGATCAAATGCCGGTGAGTTTAATTGCAGTAGATGAAGCGCATTGTATTTCACAATGGGGCTACGACTTCAGACCACCGTATTTAAGAATTGCAGCCATACGGCCGATGTTTCCAAAAGTTCCTGTAATCGCTTTAACAGCAACCGCTACTCCACGGGTTGTTAAAGACATAATGTTGCGGTTACAATTTGATGAAGAGCGGGTTATCAGCATCAGTTTTGAAAGAAAAAACCTAAGCTACAATGTAATGCATACCGGCAATAAACCCGGAGCCTTACTGGAACTATTGCAACAGCACCCCGGCTGCGCCGTCGTTTACACCCGTAACCGTCGTCGTACGCGGGAAATTGCCGAGACACTGCAGCACAACGGTATTTCGGCCTCATACTATCATGCCGGACTGGAACCCGACGAGCGCAATGTTAGACAACAAGACTGGATTGAAGACAAAGTACGTGTAATGGTTGCCACCAATGCATTTGGAATGGGCATTGATAAGCCCGACGTAAGGTTGGTTGTGCATGTTGATATACCAGACAATGCAGAGGCATACTTTCAGGAAGCCGGACGAGCAGGGCGCGATGGAAAAGAAGCAGCAGCGTGGGCATTGTACCATGGCGGAGATAAACTGCAATTACAGGAAAACCTGCAGCGTTCATTTCCCGAGAAACCATTTATTTTAAGAGTTTACAATGCCGCTGCCGACTATTTAAAAGTAGCCGTAAACTATGGCGAAGGAGAATCATACAGTTTTGACGTAAACGACTTTATTGCCAAATTTAAATTTCCACCCATCGAAACACTTTCATCGTTAAAAATTCTGGCACTGAACGGATATATCTACTTTACAGAAAGTGTTTTTACTCCTGCAAGAGTTCAGGTAAAAATTCAAGGCAACGATCTATACCAATTTCAGCAACGCAATTTGCGTTATGAACCGCTACTGAAAACGCTGCTAAGAAGCTATGGAAATATATTTGACCAACCGGTGAATATTTCAGAAAAATCAATTTGTACAAAAACAAATCTGGAATTATTTGAATTGCGGCAACAATTAAAAATTTTGCAGCAAATGAAAGTTCTTGAATATTTCCCGCCTGAAGATTCACCCCGTATTACCTGGCTTCAAAACAGACAAAGCACGCAGAATTTAAAACTGATGCCCGAAACATATTCCCAAAGAAAAAAACTACACGAAACCAATATTCAGTTTATGCTGAATTACCTTACCGAAAATAATTGTCGTAGCAAAACACTACAGGAATATTTTGGTGAAAAAAACGTTTCTCCGTGCCAAAAATGCGACGTCTGCAGGACATTAAATGCTAATGCTGAAGCTCCGGCAGCCGACCAATTTCTATCTTTATTAAAACAATTGCGCCAAAAAGGTGAAACATCGGTAAGAGAATTATCGGGTACCGGTAATGTACATCATAAAAAACTGGTTTCCATTTTAAGAACCATGAACGACGAAGGGCTAATACGATTTAACGAACGCGGAAATATTGCACTCACCATAAAGGGTGCAAGAATGACCGAATAAAATGAACAATAATGAAAGTAAAGCCTATTTATCACAAACCAAATACAGAACTTATGACAGCTGGACTTCCATTGCAAATATGGATTTACGGGCGACAAACAGAAACCAATTTTGAAGATAATTTTCTCAGCCAACCTTTTGTGCCTTCTGATTCAGAAAATGTATGGAAAAATTGCTATGACAAATATATTTATAGCAATGGTATTCACAATCTATTGCAGAGAATCATTATAAAAGATAATGGGTCTATTATATATATGCCGGAATTAATTATTAATACCAGGCAGTGTAGCGGGCTGCAAGTTATTTACATTCAAGGAAGTGCGGAATATCCGGAAAACAAATTTGTTTTGTTTGAGAATTATTCTGAAATAGCTACTAACAGTAAAGAATTTGAATTTGAAATTAGTTTGTTCCACTCTGAGTACGAACTAAAAGAAGCCTGTAAAGAGAGCAACTCCTTACAAGCATTCGGTGCCCGTATTCTGGAAGTATTTTACTGGCATATACACATGTAATAATAATTTTCAGGAATAAATACTAAGAATAACGGTGGTCAATCTCTTATTTAAACTAGCGCTCAATTTAATCCCACTTGCCGGATATCTCTTTTATGGATGGGATGCTTTTGAGCTGATTGTCTGCTATGTGATTCATTCGTTTGCAATATTTTTCCTTTTTACCGTAAACAGGTTTTACATTAAAAAAGAAACGAGATACCCATTCTTTTTTGCTTCAGTATTAATGCCCATTGTAGTTTCTGTATATGCAGGGTTTACATACCTGTACGCATGGCTTGCTTATCGCAGATGCTTTGAATTACCCGAAGAATTTAAGAAAAAGGAAATCGACCTCTTGATGGATAAACTGATGGACATGAACCCCTACTGGATTTTTATTTTAATTGTAGTTGTTGAAGCGGTTCTTATGTATGGAACCAGGGTTGTTCAGAAAAGCAACATCAGGTTTTCTGATACCTACATGTTGTGGAGGATGATAGTATTACATCTGTTTATGGCAATATCTGTAATTATTGTAGGACTTATGGATACCCATGGATTTGGATTTCTGTTTTATTTAATTGGATTTAAAATCGTGATTGATTTTTGGTTTGAGCATTGGTTTGTGAAGCGCATATCACGAACTGCAAAAAACTCAATTTAATCAAATTTATAAAATAAGTTTTTGGGGCTATTTCCTTAAATGTAAATTCTCAGAAAATCCCCCAATTCCAAAAATCTCCGTAATCTTGCAATTATGGCAGGAAGTATAATAAAAACCCGTCTGAACCGGTCTGTATTCAGGTTTGGGTGGATGTTGCTGACAGGATTATGTTGGTTTGTGAACGTGGGTGCACAGGACGGTTTGCACAGATATGTGAATCCTATGATTGGAACCGGAGGGCATGGGCACACTTTTCCTGGAGCTACCCTCCCCTTTGGCATGGTACAGTTAAGTCCCGATACAAGAGTGGACGGATCGTGGGACGGATGCTCAGGATATCATTATTCTGATACCTTCATCTACGGATTTACCCACACCCATCTTTCAGGAACAGGCGTATCAGATTACGGCGATATTCTGCTAATGCCATACTGCGGCAATCTAAGCTTTGAGTCTCAGGTTTACGGATCAGCGTTTTCGCACCCCAACGAAAAGGCAATAGCCGGTAAATACAGCGTGTTATTGCAAGATGAAAATATTCAGGCAGATCTTACAGCTACCCAACGGTGCGGATACCATCAATACATCTATCCCAGGGGTAAGGAGTCCAGAATGGTAATTGACCTACGCCACCGCGACGAGTTACTTGACGCACAAATTAATATTGTAAACAGCACCACAATTGAAGGTTACCGTATCAGCAGAGCATGGGCAAAGGAACAACACGTGTATTTTGTAATGGAATTTTCGCGACCGTTTAAAAAGCCGGAACTTCTTACCATCGCATTAAATCATGAAAAAATTCCGACCCACAAAGTTGCTGCTGTTTTAACGTACGATACCCGCAAACAACAGGAACTGAAGGTAAAGGTGGGTATTTCGTTTACTTCCATTGAGGGCGCCCGAAAAAACCTCAAGGCTGAGATTTCTGGTTGGCCAACCGTTGAAGAAGTATCGGATAAAGCTGCTGCTGCATGGAATAAGGAATTGAGTTTGATTCAGGTGGAAGGTGGTACAGAGGATGAAAAGGTAATATTTTATACCGCAATGTACCACACCATGATTCACCCCAACATTGCCTGTGATGTTGACGGCAATTACCGCGGACACGATATGAAAATTCGAAAGGCAGAAGGATACAACCATTACACTGTCTTTTCGCTGTGGGATACATTCAGGGCAGCGCATCCGCTGTACAATCTTATCATGCCGCAAAGAAGTCTTGATTTTATAAAAAGCATCCTTGAAATTGGTAAGATTGAAGGCAGATTGCCCGTTTGGGAGTTGGCTTCGTGTGAAACCGATTGTATGATTGGTTACCACGGAACCAGTGTGATTGCCGATGCTTTGGCGAAAGGAATAACCGGTTTTAACCAGGAAGAAGCTTTTGAATTGATGCTGAAGAGCGCCGGGTATAGCAAATTCGGAATAGATGCCTATGGCCGCAACGGCTATCTGGATGTGGAAACCGAACCGGAAAGCGTGAGCAAAACACTGGAATATGCCTACGACGACTGGTGTATAGCACGGGTTGCAGAAATAACAGGAAACAAGAATGAATGGTACGACTTTATTCTGCGTTCGCAGTCCTGGAAGAACATTTTCAATCCTGCAACCGGATTTATGCAGCCCCGTAAAAATGGCTCTTGGCTTGTACCTTTTCATCCGGCAGATGTGAACAACCACTTTACAGAAGCCAACAGCTGGCAATATAGTTTCTTTGTACCGCACGACATTTATGGTTTGGTAGATGCATTCAGGGGCCGGAATGAATTTGAAAATAAACTGGACGAATTGTTCTCGGCTCCTCAGCAAACCCTGGGTCGGTCTCAGGCTGACATTACCGGACTGATAGGCCAGTATGCTCACGGTAACGAACCTAGTCATCATATGGCGTTTTTATACAACTATATTCGAAAACCATCAAAAACGCAGTATTACGTTAATAAAATAAGGAGTGAATTTTATTTAAATACGCCTGACGGACTTATTGGAAATGAAGACTGCGGACAAATGAGTGCATGGTATGTTTTTGCGGCTTCAGGCCTTTATCCCGTGTGTCCGGGTACCGATGTATACGCGCTGTGTGCGCCGGTTTTCAGTAAAATATCCGTGAAAAACGATAAAGGTAACACCTTGTTCACAGTCCTTGCCGATGGTGCATCCAAAGCACTACCCTATGCTGCTGATCCGGCATTCGGCAAACGGACAGCCGGTTTCTTTGTAAAACACAAAGATTTACAATCAAACGCAGTGCTAAGTTATAATATGACTGCCGATTCCACCAATGTACTTCCTGCACTAAGCCATTATTTTGACCCGTCAGAAAGATTGCCAAAATCCCTGGAGATCACTCCAATACCCGTTTTTAAGAGCGGACTTATGAGTTTTAAAGATTCCGTACTGATAGAAATAGAACATCCTGATTATTTTTCATTCCGGCTTTCAAAACTATATTATATCATAAATGAAGGAGAATGGACACGGTATGAAAAACCATTCTATGTAAAGAATGAATCCCTTATTCAGGCCAAAGCCATACAATACGGACGCGAAAGCGCAACGATAACGCGGGTTGTAAAACCGCGTCAAAATCAATACAAAACAACCCTGTACAGCACACCCAATCCGCAGTATTTTGCCGGGGGCACCGACGGATTAACCGACGGATTGCGCGGCGACACCCACTGGAAAAAGGGACTGTGGCACGGGTATCAGGGGCAGGATTTTGTTGCTGTAATTGATATGACGGAAAGCAAAAATATTCAGCAAATCAATGCAGGATTTCTTGAAGACACACGGTCCTGGATATTCTTTCCTACCGAAATATCCATAGAAACTTCAGAGGACGGAGAGAACTATACCTATCTGGGTAAATCGGAAAACGGGTTCAAGTATAAAACGCTTGAATCAGGAAATGACAATATCAGTTTACAGAATTTCTCGGTTACAGCAAATGCAAAAGCAAGGTATATTAAAATAACAGCCAAAAATTATGGAAAATTACCCGAATGGCATCCCGGTCGCGGTGGAGACGCTTTTATTTTTATTGATGAAATAGAAATTGAATAACATGAAAATAAAATATTCCGGAATCATTCTCTTTGTGTTGACACTATTTCTAGCCGGATGTCATGCCGGACGTTTTATTATTTACAATTTTGCCGATTACAGAGATTATAAAAAGTTCCCGCACCGCACAATAGAAACCGGAGACCACCTTTATGGCTGGCATCATTCAGAAACAAATCTAAATTTCAGCAGCGATTTTAAGAGTGAAGCATACGATTCTTTTGAATCGTTGCTTGAGGACAATAAAACCCTTGCTTTTATAGTAATACATGACGATACAGTAAAATATCAGTGGTATAAAAAAGGCTTTGATGAAGAGAGTGTTTTCACCACCTTTAGCATGGCAAAATCGTTTGTAGGACTGCTTACGGGTATAGCCATACAGGAAGGTTACCTCAGCGAAAACGACCCAATAACAAAGTATTTACCCGAGATCAGGGATGCCGGAATGCAAAAGGTAACCGTGCATCATTTACTGCAAATGCAAAGCGGAATAAAATACAAGGAGAGCTATATCAACCCTTTTGGACCCACTGCAAAATACTATTACGGCAGACGCCTGGACAAATACATTAAAAAATTAAAAGCAGAAAAAGAACCCGGCAAAGACTGGAATTACCAAAGTGTAAATACACAATTACTGGGTATGGTAATTGAACGAGCCACCGGTAAAAAACTGGCCATTTATTTTCAGGAAAAATTATGGCAACCATTAGGCATGAATCATGACGCCATGTGGAACATTGACAGTAAAAAAAGTGATACTGAAAAAGGATTCTGCTGTCTTACGGGTACACCGCTCGACTTTGCCAAAATAGGCCGTCTGATGCTGCACAAAGGAATGTATGAAGGAAAACAGATAATTGACGGCGCATGGGTTGATAAATCAACGCATCAAACAGGCAGCGACGGTGCCCGCTGGTATCAATATCAGTGGTGGCCCTTGAATGAGAAAGAAGGCAGTTTTATGGCCAACGGTATTTTAGGGCAATATTTATATGTTAATCCTGCTAAAAATATAATTATTGTGCGCATGGGTAAAAAGAACGGCGACATCTCATGGGTAAAACTCATGGCTGAAATTTCAGGAAAATTTGCAAAATGAAAAGAAAAAAAGATCTCTTTGAGCTGATTCAAAGCATGACTATACCCGAAATAAGATATTTTAAAAGAATTGCAGCATCCCATAAAAAAGAAAACAATGCATATATAGAATTATTCGATGTAATTAAATCTCAAAAAGAATACGACGAATATGCAATAAAAAATTCGTTAATCACAAAGTCTTCAATGGTAAAGCATCTTGATGTTAAGAAACACTACTTATACGATTTAATTCTTGACAGCTTGAGTTCCTACAGGGATAATAATTATGCATACGAGAACACCTGCACAAGGGCAAGAATTCTGTTGAATTGCGGCTTATACGACCAGGCGCTGCGACTTACAGATAAAGGATTACATGATTGTATAAAAAGTGAAGATTTTGCAGAGGGAATAACCATTATTAATTTAAGAAAGAGCATTATTCCTTTATGTGCCGGACAAAACACCAACGAAGACGAAAAGACAGAACAAATCCTGTACGAAAAACTGAATAACTTGCATGAATACGAGTTGCTCGACAGTATATACAGGAAAGAATGGGGAAGTTATTTATTTGCACGTAATAAAAGGCAATATCAGTTAATCCATAAAATTCTTGAAAATCCCTTATTAAAGAATCTACATCATGCACGATGTATTAAATCAAAAATTCTCTTTCACACGCTTCATTCCAATATTCAATTTACCTTGTGCAACTGGCAGGAAAATCTATTTCACGCTGCAGAATCTGTTAAATTATTTGAAAAATCAGGATTTTCAATTGCACGTCACCCGGAAATAGCCGTTAAAGTATATAACAATTATACATCAGCCGCAGTAATGAATCTTAACTGGAGATTATTCCGAAAAGGAATTGCATCCCTCCGGGATTTACACTTAGGCTTTAACGACACCCAGTTAAGGTTTTTGTCGGAAACCAGAATATTACAATACGAACTGATTGTTTACCGTCTTACACGCCCTGAAAAAGAATACCGGGCAATGGTAGAAAAATTAACCGAATTCACTTTGAAACATACAAATCATTTTGAATCATTCAAATACAAAATGATCTGTTTTGAATTGGGTAAATGTTATTATAATCTGGGAAATTTCAGGAAAGCGCGCACCTGGCTCAGAAAAACACCGGCACCAGGAAAATTAACAGAAACGCTTGATGTCTACATATTCTCGCAGTTTTTACTTATAATGATTGCATTAGAGGAAAATGAGACCAAAACCATAATGCACGATATTTTGAATTTAAAACAGTTAATGATTCGGTCTGGAGTATTCTACAAAGAGGAAAAGACAATTTTAAAACTGCTGACTTACTGGTTAAAAGAGCTTGATAATAAAGAGTGCGTGATTCAAGCATTCAGAAATTTCCATTCAGAATCTTTAACATTTGCCACCAGCGTGAACAAGTACTTCAATTTTCCGGAATGGGCTGAAACGAAAATGAACCAGTTCAAAATGTGTTTATAATTTCACAGCCCGTTATATTTCCGCAATAATGGTTATCGCTATCAAAAGTCTACATTTCCATATTGCATTACAAATCAATAATATTGAATCAACTATAAAAGATAAGCCTTAACTTTATCTTCATAATAGTTTAACAATTCTATGCGACATCTAACCTTACATTTCATTATCATGTGGCCTTTTTGTTTTCAGAACATCGTAACGCTTCAAGCCGCAACCTATACAGTAATCAACACCAACAATACAGGAGCCGGCAGTTTGCGTCAGGCCATTACGGATGCAAATTTGGCAGCCGGAGCAGATAACATAGTATTTAACATACCCGGAGCAGCACCACACACCATTACACTATCAACTGCGCTGCCCACCATTACCGGTACAGTGAATATTGATGGCAGTACTCAACCGGCCGGCGGCTATTCCGGTAGTGCTCCCAAAATTATCATTAACGGGAATTCCATAGCAGGCTATGGAATATATGTAAACGGAGCGCCTGATTTTGTAATAAAAGGCATTGAGATTTATAATTTTGATTACACCGGTCTGTATATAAACGGAGATGCTGCCGACCGGTTTATCGTGGGCGACAGCGGCCCGAATCAAAGCATGGTCATTCATCGTAACGGATACTATGGTATTGACATTCAAAATGCAGATGAAGGTATTATACAAAATAGTTTTATTGGAAGTACTTATGGTGGTGCAGCATGTTCATGGAATCAATATGACGGAATCAATCTGGTACTAAGCAACAATACCATCATTAGGAACAACAACGTATCCTGCAATGGTTACCGTGCCATTGACATTGAGAATTCGCAACGTGCCATTGTGCAGGGAAATATTATAGGCTGGGTGAATAGTTCCTGTGCCGGCACGGGGTATTATGGCATTCATATCCAAGCGGGTTCCAGCGATTGTTTAATTGGAGGTACAGGAGTTGGGGAGCCGAATGTCATAGCCGGAAGCCTGTATGACGGTATTAACGTATCGGGGGCTACAACATTGCGGAACAGAATTTCGGCCAATGCGATGTACTGTAATGCCCCTCCCGGTGGATACTTGGGTATTAGACTATCTTCATCAGGTAATGCATCCATGGCGGCACCGGTTATAAGCTCGGCAAATGCTACCACCGTTGCAGGTACTGCCATGGCAAACGCTACGGTAGAAGTTTTTCAGGCACAAGATGCCACAGGTCTTGGATGCGGAACTACCCACGCCAACCAGGGTGCATTTTATTACGGCAGTACCGTAGCGAATGCCTCCGGTAACTGGTCTTTGACCGGTTCTTTTTCAGGCTATGTAACTGCAACAGCAACCAGCAGTGTAGGAAATACCGGTCCTTTTGCTTCACGCGTAAATACAGGTGTGCCCTATCCGGCACCTACACCTTGTGGTAGTTTGCCTCTACCGGTAAAAGGCTCTGTCCTTACTGCGGATATGATGACTGAATACAACATGCTCAGATGGATTACATACAGTGAATTGGATTGCTATGGTTTTGAAATAGAAAGAAGTTATACCGGGACTTCCTGGGAACAAATTGGATGGGTTGAAGGCGGAGGCAACAGCAATACCCAGTTGGTATATGAATTTGCGGAT
Organism: uncultured Weeksellaceae bacterium; assembly: GCA_964508605.1. GTDB lineage: Bacteria > Bacteroidota > Bacteroidia > Flavobacteriales_D > CAZDUI01 > CAZDUI01. The sequence goes on from CAZDUI010000005.1 coordinate 117,150, forward strand.
GAAACAACCACCTCAGCTGCCTCTTTAATCTATTACAGATACCGGCAGACAGATTTTGACGGCGTCGGATATTACAGCAATGTTGCCATAGTGAATCTGAACCCTTCCGAAGGTCTAAAAATTCTCAATAGCGTGTACTCGGTTATTACGGATGCAGTTACAATAGACGTTTTAATACTCGACTATCTACAAGCGCAAGAGCTACAATTATTCAGTTTAACGGGTGCCATCATCCACAGCCGAACAATAAGCGGGAATGGTATGATTCAAGTGGACATCCCAGCAAACAATCTATCAGGCGGGTATATCATTCGGGTGATAACAGACAGAACTTCAGTATCTTCTCCGGTATTCATTGTGAAATAATTAAAATTGCTTCACAAAAAAGGTGGCCTTGGCCACCTTTTCAATTCTATTAAATACCTGATTATTACTCCCTGCTTCCCAAGAAACGCAGAAGAGTCAGGAAGATATTTACGAATAAAATATACAATTGGAGTCCACCAATAATGGCCAGTTTACTGCGGGTGGTTCCATCGAAATCCGCATTACTGCTCATATATTTCAGTTCTTGCATTTTGTAAGCAGTCAGTCCGGTAAAGACAACAATTCCAATCATACTGATAATATAGTCCATGGTTTCGCTCTGCATAAAAAAGTTTACCATACCGGCGATAAAAATTCCAATGAAGCCCATGTACATAATACGACCAAAAGAAGTTAAATCCTGTTTGGTGGTATAACCCAGCAACGCCATCACGCCAAAGGTAGCAGCACTTACTCCGAATGTGATGGCTATACTGCCTGCACTGTAAACCAAAAATATGAAGCTAAGACTCATGCCCAGCAATACAGCGTAGGCAATAAACAAGCCTACCAGTAAAGCTACGGGTAAACGGTGCACTGCGAGTTGCATTGCAAGTGCAATACCCAGCGGTGCAAATAACACCACATAGCCCAATCCGGTGAAGCCGGTTTCGTTCACCAGCATCATGATATTATCCATGTCGCGAGAGAAAAGCCATGCAGTTACGCCCGAAATGGTTAAACCGGCGAACATGTAACCAAATACATTGGCAATAAACTCCTTGCTCATGGGTTTTGCCCCGGCAGGTACAGGGCGGTCAAGAACTGATTCTAAAAAACTCATAGTAATTAAATTTTAAAAAGTTACCAAAAAACGCGAATATAACGATAAGAGTTCAGGTATTGTTTCAATACTTTTCCACCTTTCATTACATTTGTTCTGATTTTGCAAACCGGATACCATTTTAATAAATCTGACAAACTGACAGCATGATTGTCATAACAGGCGCAGCAGGATTCATTGGCAGCATATTGGCCGCAAAATTAAACAGCGAAAGATATTTCGATCTTGTGCTGAGTGATGATTTTTCGCGTCAGGATAAGTTAAATAATTACACTGAAAAAACTTTTCGTTGTCTGGTTCACCGCGACGAGCTACCAGCATTTATTGAAAAAAATCAGCGGCTGATACAATTTGTATTTCATTTGGGAGCCCGCACCGACACCACTGAATTTAATACCGAGATTTTTGACCGTTTGAATCTAAATTACAGTAAAACCCTGTGGAACATTTGCACGGAGCACGGCATACCCATGGTTTATGCATCATCGGCAGCTACCTACGGAAGTGGGGAACAAGGTTATATTGACGATCACTGTTTGATTCCTACTCTTAAGCCGCTGAATCCTTATGGAGAATCAAAACATCAGTTTGATTTATGGGCATTGCAGCAACAACAACATCCCTATTTCTGGACCGGATTAAAGTTTTTTAATGTATACGGACCCAACGAGTACCACAAGGGAAGAATGGCGAGTGTTGTTTTCCATGCCTATCATCAAATACAGAATACCGGAGCCATGAAACTTTTCCGTTCGCATCACAATGATTACCAAAACGGAATGCAGCAAAGAGACTTTATTTATGTTGAAGATATTGCAGAGGTATTGTTCTGGCTAATGCACCACCGCAATACAGAAAGTAATGGAATATACAACCTGGGTACAGGTAGTGCCCGTTCCTTTCTTGACCTTGTGCATGCCACCTTTAAGGCCATGGAAATTCCTGCGGAAATTTCATTTATTGACATACCTGAGGACATCCGCGATACGTATCAGTACTTTACTGAGGCCAACATGCAAAAATTAAGACAGGCGGGCTACGAAAAAGAATTCACTTCGCTGGAGGACGGTGTTCACCAATACGTGACCCAATATCTTAAGCACAAAAGGTATCTTTAATTTTTACTGAGCCACTTTTATTACTTTAAACTCGGTCCGACGGTTTTGCTGATGTTCTTCTTCGGAACACTCTACCTGATTCCGGCACTGATTTACCAACCGGGTTTCGCCATAGCCTTTCCAGGTCATCCTGAGAATATCAATACCACAGGAAGCAATATAATCCACTGCCGCCTTGGCTCGTTTATCTGACAGAACAAGATTGTAGTGATCGCTTGCACGACTATCGGTATGTGAACTCAGTTCAATGCTTATTTCAGGATTTTCTTTCAGAATTTTTACCAGTTTATCTAACTCCCGTGCAGCATCTTCCCTAATAAACCATTTGTCAAGGTCGTAGTATATATTTTCAAGAACAATGGGTTTTTCAATAACATAAGGTGTCAAATGAAAGTCGCGGGTAAATTGCTGTGAAGTTTTAAAACCTGTCGTTGAAACAGAATCTACATCTGCAAAATGCATGATTTTTACAACCTTAATCAAATAATTTGCAAACGGCTTTAGCCCTATTTTATACATTCCCTTTTCGTCTGAAACTGCCACCAAAACCTCACCCGACTTTAGATCCAGCAACTCAATTCTTGCATCAGCAATTACCTTTGAATGATTACCCGACTCGTAAACCACGCCTGACATGGTGAATGTTGGATCGTTCTTTTTAAACTCATAAATCTGGTCTTTTGACGTGCGGTTTGATGATACAAATCCGGTTTGTGAATCTTTATTCACCACATAAGCAAAATCATCTCTGGAAGAATTCAGAGGATAGTTCAGATTTTCTACCTGAAGCCATTTGCCTTCTATTTCAGACGTCATAAATACATCTAGTCCTCCCATATTATTATGTGCGTCAGAACTGAAATACAGGGTACCATCCTGGTGAATATACGGAAACATTTCATTTCCGGGTGTATTTACTTCTTTACCCAGGTTTTCAGGAATACCCCAATCGCTGCCATCCTTTATAACCCGGTAAATATCAGTACCACCGTATCCTCCGGGGGCATCGCTGACAAAATACAGTGTTCTGCCGTCGGCAGACAAACTGGGATGTCCCACCGAATGTTCATCACTGTTAAAGGACATTGGCACCAAATCAACCCATTGATCCCAGGGCAAACGCATTTAACTTTTTAAAGCATAAATGTTCATAAATACCTAAAA
>CAZDUI010000006.1:0-109412 GCA_964508605.1 uncultured Weeksellaceae bacterium
CGGCAGTATCATCATTCAACCCTATTAAAGTATCGTTAATATAAGCAAAATTTGCCGTAACCCCCGCGCAGGCAGAAGGATTTCCTATATCCGAGCCGCCTACAGTACCCAAGTAGTATCCATTGACATATACATCACTACTGTCATAAATATTCTCACAAAAATGATCACCAACAAAACCAAAACCTACGTCTTTACTCAGGTCAATTTTATTGATGCCCGCGAAATCATATGTAACAGATGGGGCAACATCCGTATTCTTAACTTTCACCTCTACAGCCACAACAGATAGCAAAGGGTGTTCATAGGTAACCACCAAATAAAACGGCATAAAGCGTTCGTTGTTTAGTTGTGGGGCTGAAATGGTGAAAAGATAGTCTGATAATGTTGGATTGATAATATTTGTTATATCATTAAAATGAACTTTTCCAGATAAACTATAAGAAAAACCAATTAAGTAGAACGATTCATTTAAGATTGTTGTGTTTTCGTTAAACGTAATAGGACTACCATTTATCATTATTTCAATACTTTCAGGATTGAGAAGTTCGTGGGTAATCAAAATTGCTTTTCTAATTGTTACACTATCCGGAATTTCCAAATGAACATTTACTGTGCCTGAAGCGCCTCCTCCAATATTAACACCTCCAGATGTTAGTCCCCCATGAAAATAATCCCTATAAATTGTTTCCTGTCCCCAGGAATTGAGGGAGATCAAAAGAAAGAAAACATTCAATGAAGCAATGATCATTTTCATGAGATCAAAATTATCGAATTCATTTTGCAAAATCAAACTTGTTGAAGAGCTGAACCCCGTAGGGGCCGGCAGGAGCTATATTCCTATGCCTGAAACAAAGCAGCCATCTGTATCCGGTTTCAGTGTGTATCCCAATCCTGCGCAAAACATTCTTTATCTTAGTATAGAAGAAACACCACCTTCAGATGTGGAAATTGAAAACCGGTACACTTGCACCGATGCAGCGGGTCGAACCATATTATCCGGCACGTTTACAGGCAACAAGGCAACCCTTGATGTAACCGGACTTTCTGCAGGCGTTTACACAGTGACGATTCGTGGCAATGAAGCCGTACATTCTGCGGTAGTGGTGATATGGTAGGGGGATAAACCTGAAAGCTATCAGGGGGAGTTGGTTTCGTTGAAAGACCCGATAGCTTTCGCGTGAGTGATTTTTGATGAAGCCTTTCTTTTTATCTAAAGCATTCAGTCCCCTACCTTCTTCAAATAAATATTAAATAATCGTTACGGGCGAAAACAAATGTCTGCCTGTACTGTTATGGATTACCAAACTCCACATCGGAAACATTTTTTTTACTTTTTGTTTCCTGTGTGTAAAATTGTATATACATTTGCGGCGAAATGGAGATGGACACAGAACAAATACCCGATCAAAAGCTTGACATTCTGGTTAGAAGCACCGGTGTTTTTATGCAGTTTGGTCTGAGAAGCGTTACAATGGATGATGTGGCGAGAGAACTGAAAATTTCAAAAAAGACCATATACAAGTACTTTACTGATAAAGAAGACCTGCTGTCACAGGCCCTGGAATTATACTTTACCCAGGACCGGATGCGGTGTAATAAAATTACTCTTGACGCCGGTAATGCAATAGATGAGATGATTCTTATTATAAAAACTGTTTCAGAAACTTTACGCCAGATTCATCCATCTATACACTATGACATGGAGAAATATTACCCCCGAGTTTGGGCTTTATTTCAGGAGCACAAGGACATGCAAATATACCATGCCATAAGACAAAACATGGAGAGGGGAATATCAGAGGGACTGTACCGGAACAATATGAAACCCGAGATTATTGCAAGAATGTATTCCCTGGTAGCCGACAAAGTATTTGACGAACGTGTATTTCCGCTATTGCAATACCAGTTTGGAGAAGTCTATTTTGAATATGTTCGATATCATATTCGCGGTATTGCCAGCGAAAAGGGGCTTAAATACTTTACCTCATTAGTAGAAAAAGGAGAAATTTCATTATGAAACATTTATTTATATTAGGTTTATTAGTTCCTGCAGGCGTTTACGGTCAGCAGGGAATCTCGCTGGAACAGGCAATTCAAACCGGATTACAAAATAATCTTTCCATCCAAAGGTCGGTACAGGATGTTGCGGCAGCCGAGTGGAAAGTTAAGGAATATAAATCCATAGGCTATCCGCAGGTTAACGGGGAAGTAAACTTCCAGAATTTTATTACTCTGCCCACCACATTAATTCCGGCACAGGCATTTAATCCCTCTGCACCGGAAGACCAGTTTATGCCCGTTCAGTTCGGTACCAATTTCAACGTAAATGGCGCCATCACATTAAGCCAGTTACTTTTTGACGGCAGTTATATCACCGGCTTAAAGGCCGCAAAATTATATCCCGTAATTTCTCAGCAGCAATTAGACATGGCCAGGCGCGACCTGACATACAATATAAAATCGGCTTATTACAATGCCGTTGTGGCCAAAGCAGGCATCGGGATATTAGAAGAACTGAAAGACACCACTATAGTTTTATTAAAAAAGACCGGACTTTTAATAGCAGCCGGAGTTAGCGACAGTTCAAACTACGACCAGCTGGAACTAACTATTATGAACCTTGAAGTTGCAATTAATCGCAGCAAGAGAAACCATCAGCTTGCACTTCAGTTGTTAAAGCACCAAATGGGTGTTGAAGTAAACACCGAGATTGAACCCGATATTACTTTAATGAACCTGTTACAATCCATTCCTCCGGCTGAGTTATCGGAAGAATTCAATCCCGCAGTATTAATTGAACACAAACTGCTTGAAACACAGGTTGGATTGCTCGAGTTGCAAACACAGGTTACCAAGAATAAAAAACTGCCATCGGTTGGTGCATTTTTTACACATCAGCAACAAGCAATGAAAAACGATTTGAATTTGTTTGAAAAAGACACCTGGTATCCATCGACCCTTTGGGGGTTAAAAATTGGCATTCCTATTTGGAGCAGTGGTCAGTTAAAAGCGGTGGTAAAACAAAACGAGATAGAAGTTGCCAAAACAATGAATCTTATAAAAGAAACCGATAGGAATATGATGCTGCGCGCTGCCCAAGCCAAAACGAATTATGCATCTTCGTTAGACGCCATGATTGCCGAGAGGAAGAATATTGAACTGGCAGAAAAAATTCTGCGGCGCAACATGAAAAAATATGCCGAAGGTGTATTAAGCAGCCTGTTGCTATCGCAGGCACAAACACAATATTTGAACGCTCAGTCCGCATTTATTATGGCTTCGATGGACCTTTTGAATGCGCGTGTAGAATTAGAAAAAAGTCTAAATAAATAAACGAACAATACATCCGAATTATGAAATCTTACCTTACCCTGAGCAGCGTAATACTCACTCTGGCCATTGCTACTACAAGTTGTGGCGGACCATCGGAAGAATCTGCTGAAGACAAAGAAACAAATTCAACCCCGAATGTTGAAACAGAAATCAGCGCTTCAGTACCTGAATTTGCACATTGGGTATCCTTTCAGGCAAATGTTGAAGCGCGTAGAAACGTGATACTGAATGCCGAAATGGGAGGAGTAATCAGGAGTGTAATGGTAGAAGAAGGACAGTTTGTAAAAGCCGGAAAGGTTTTAGTGGTGATGGACAGCGACGTTATGAGTCAAAGCATCTATGAAGTAGAATCGGCACTTGAGCTTGCAGAATATATGCGCGACAAGCAGAAAAAACTGTTTGAGCAGAATCTGGGCACCGAGTTGGATTTAAAACAGGCAGAAGGACAAGTAGAACAATTGATGCGCAAACGCTCCACACTGCGGGTGCAGGCCGGCAAATCGGTACTTATTGCTCCTTTTGACGGTTATGTGGAAGACATAGGCGGTTATGTTGGAGAAATAGCCGCACCCCAAATACCTTTGGTACGGTTTATCAACCTGGATAAAATAACCATTACAGCAGAAATTTCGGAAGCCTATTTAAATAAAATCAAAGCAGGTTCATCGGCGCGGGTTGTTTTCCCAACACTTAAACTTGAATTTGATAGCCTTACTATTACGCGTGCAGGCAAATTAATTAACCCCGCCAACAGAACGTTTAAGGTTGAAATTGATATGGATAATCCCCAAGGGCTTATAGTACCTAATTTATTGGCCGAGTTGTATATAAAAGACGAAACGGTAAACAATGCAGTGTTGGTACCCTCCCAAAGCATACTTGAAGATAAAAATGGTAAAAAGTACCTGTACGTTGTTACCGGTGATAATATTGTTAGGCGCAAATACATCCAGGCCGGACTCTCGTATAACGGAATGGTGTCCGTGCAAGAAGGGATAAAAGCCGGAGAGACCATAGTTACCGTAGGTGCTGACGGTTTGATAGACAGCATGAAAGTTGATGTTGTAAAATTCTGAGGTCATCATGAGTAAGTGGGATCACATCAAGGAATTCGGCCTCTCTTCCGGTTCTGTTAACAATAAAAAGACTGTATTTCTTATAACATTCATCATTGGGTTGTTTGGTTATTTCAGTTATAACTCTATGCCCAAGGAAAGTTTTCCGGAACTGGTGATTCCTGAGATTTATGTTGGTATACCCTATCCCGGGGGGTCTCCGGAGTTTATTGAGGAAAAGATTACACAAACCGTTGAAAAAGAAATAAATTCCATAAAAAATGTTGACGAGATCGCCTCAACATCCATTGAAGGGTACGCCAGCATTCAGGTAAAATTCGATTTTTCGGTTTCTCCGGAAGAAGCACGACGTAAGGTACAAGATGCCGTATCAGACGCACGTGCAAAACCCGGTTTTCCGGTACTTCAGTTCGAACCCACCATCAGAGAGCTTGAATTCTCGGAATTCCCGATTTTAAATATAAACCTAAGCGGTGATTACAGTACGGACCAATTGAAAGCGTATGGCGAGTTACTGGAAGACAGAATTGAAGCACTTTCTGAAATTTCAGAGGTAGACATTCGCGGGGTACAGGATAAGGTGATGCGTATAGAACTCAAAAAACTGGAAGCCGATGCCAAACGAGTGGCTTTTAGCGATATTGAACGCGCCATTTCTTCAGAAAACGTATCGGTTCCCGGTGGCGAAATCATGGTGGATGGCAAACGCAGGTCTGTTAAAATTACCGGTGAATTTGGCGATGCCGAAGACATTAAAAACATTATTGTTAAACAGGAAAATGGCGGTGACGTAATTTACATGCACGAAGTGGCCAATGTATATTTTGGCGACGAAGATACCGTAAGTTTTGCCCGCGAATTTGGCAATACTGTAGTAATGCTGGATGTTAAAAAACGCAGCGGACAAAACCTTCTGGATGCCGTTGATAAAATTGAAAAAATTGTTGCCGAAAGAAAAGGCATACCTACGGATGTTACCATTACTTTAACCAACGACCAAAGCGAACAGACCCGTAATAATGTGTCAAACCTTGAGAACAGTATCATTTTTGGGGTATTGCTGGTAGTTGGGGTATTGTTGTTTTTCCTGGGCTTGCGTAACGCAATGTTCGTAGGCGTTGCCATACCACTTTCCATGTTTATGAGCTATGCGTTGCTGGACACAATGGGTGTTACTCTGAATACTATAGTATTATTCTCGCTGGTGTTAGCGTTGGGTATGCTGGTTGACAACGGAATTGTGGTGGTTGAGAATATTTACCGAATGATGGATGAACATGGCATGGACCCCATAACAGCTTCTAAAAAAGGAGTAGGCGAAGTGGCATGGCCCATTATTGCATCTACTGCTACTACACTGGCAGCTTTTGTACCACTTGCCATGTGGCCGGGCATGATGGGTGAATTTATGAAATACCTGCCTATTACGCTGATTATTGTACTGGGCTCTTCGCTGTTTGTGGCATTGGTTATTAACCCTGTGCTTACGTCGGTTTACATGAAACTGAAGGAAAATAAGCCTAACCGCAAAAGACTGCATATCATTACAGGAATAGTTACCGTACTTGGAATACTTCTGGTAGGTGCAGGTTCCATTGTGCTGGGCAATGTATTTCTACTGGCAGGAATGTTTATTCTTATGAATTTATACTTTTTCCGACCCGGAGCAGCCTGGTTCCAGAATGTGCTTTTGCCCAAGCTTGAAGTGAGATACGAGAAATTTTTAAAATTTGCGTTAAGAAATCCCGGCCGAATGACTCTGGGTACTTTTGGTTTGTTGATCTTCTCGTTTGTACTTACAGGAATTTTCACACCCAAAGTGTTGTTTTTTCCTGAAAACGAACCACAATACGTAAACATTTTTGTAGAGCATCCTATTGGTACAGATATTAAGGTAACCAATAAAACCGCATTAAAAATTGAAGCAATTCTTGACTCGGTAATTTTAACAAAATACAAGGATAATTACGCCGTACGAAAACTAACCCTTGACAATGGCGAACATGTAAAAGACACTGTACAGTTGATTAAAAGTGTTATAAGCCAGGTGGGACGTGGAACCAGCGACCCTGCGCAGGGACAACCCGATGTAGGCAATTCGCCGCATAAGGCCAGAATTACCGTTAGTTTTGCCGAATTCCAGTATCGCAAAGGGATAAAAACCAGCGATATTATGACCGAAATTCAAAGCGCATTGCACGATAAATTTCCGGCAGATGTTAGAGTATTTGCCGATAAGAACAGCGCAGGTCCACCCCAAAAACCACCGGTTAACATTGAGGTAAAGGGTCCGGGAAATTACCAGACCAACGTTGAATATGCCGAAAACATAAGGAATTATTTAAGGGATAAGAATGTAAACGGTATTGAAGAACTGCGTTTGGATGTACCCACAGGAAAACCCGACCTTGAAATGTTAATTGACAGAAATAAGGCCATACGATACGGACTTAGTACCGGGCAGGTAGCCGACGCCATAAGAACTTCAATATTTGGTAAAGATATTTCGACGTATAAATTGTCGGGAGAAACCTACGATATTAACATGCGTTTGGAAGAAGCCCGGCGAAATAGTCTTGATGATATAGAGAACACGGTGATTACCTTTAGAAATAATATGGGAAGACTAATGAGTGTTCCGGTAAAATCGGTTTTAAAAGATAATATTTCAAGAACTACATATGGTTCGGTGGTACGTAAAGACTTAGAACGCGTAGTAACCGTTTACAGCAACATTTCCGGCGATGCCAACCCAAACGAAGTGGTTGAAGAACTGAAAAAACATCTTGAAGACTATATGAAAACCCCTGCGGGAAAAGCCATGAAACAGGCAGGGTATAGTTATGAGTTTACCGGACAACAGGCAGAGCAGGCCAAAGAGATGGCATTCCTGTCAAAAGCACTTTTAATAGCTGTGTTCTTAATATTGCTGATAATAGTTGCCCAGTTTAATGCATTTTCTACGCCGGCCATTATCATGTTTACTGTTTTGCTAAGCCTTATCGGGGTTTTTCTGGGACTTGTTATTTTCCAGATGGACTTTGTGATTATAATGACCATGATTGGTATTATTTCTTTGGCCGGGGTGGTAGTAAACAATGCTATCGTGCTGATAGACTATACTAATTTAATTCAAAAGAGGAAGCGAGAGGAACAGCAGTTAACACCCGAGCAATTACTTTCTTTTGCAGATGTAATAGCGTCGATAGTGGAATCGGGAAAAACCCGTTTAAGACCGGTATTGCTTACTGCCATTACCACAGTACTTGGCCTTATACCGCTGGCAACCGGATTAAACATTGACTTTATTAATCTGATTAAAAACTACGATCCGAATATATATGTGGGTGGAGACAACGTAATGTTTTTTGGCCCTATGAGCTGGACCATCATCTTTGGTCTTAGTTTCGCCACGTTCCTTACGCTTATCATCGTTCCGGTGTTGTATTTACTGATGTATAAATTTAAATTATTTCTATTTAAAACCTTTAAGTGGCAAATGAGAAGTAATTTATAAGGTATTTGCTGAAAGAAAGGGTAAATTTTATTACGAATTATACCGAAGTAACTCCTGATATTTCATTACCATTTATTACGGTAATTTAGTTCGTGTTCAAATATTTTCAATAGAAACAGGGTAAATAATATTTCTCTTTTTCGCGGTGGGAACTAAAAAATGTACCTATCAACAAAACAACTTGGAAAATATCCTGAAAGCTGCGCATTATCGTTATGTAAGAAATAGCACCTTCACCCCTTCGCGTTAGGGATACGCAGGGTGCGCTGCAGTTCCCAATTGTTATTGGGAACGGAACCCCGGAGCAGCCCGGCCGCGAGAATGAAGAATGAAAGGAGCGGAAACGCCATAAATAATTAAATTAAAGGTTTATATAAATAATGAAGCCGATAAATCCGCTACACGTTACGATAAGTATTTTTGTAACCATGCTGGTTTTATTCGCATTGACCTTTGCCGCAGGTGATGAGGGACTTAATTTCGGATTTGGCAAACTCAAGTATCCGGATACACGGAAGTTTCTGGCGTACGAGCAGGCCGAAATGGCTGAAGAAGAGGTAGACAGTATATTAAGCAATATTGAAGTAATTGACGAGACAGATACCAATAATTTTAACACGATAAGAAAAGACAGCGCTGCCAACGGAAATTTAATAGGCGTTTCGCAGGCAGAGAGAATTTTGGATGAGGGAAGTGTAAGACGGCTGGAATTGCCGGCAGGGAAAGAAAACTTGCTTCATCCCTTCTTTGACGAACTGGAGCAAATACAAGCTAAAAAATCCAAAATGAGGATACTACATTACGGTGACAGCCAGATTGAAGGCGACCGGATGACTGCCTATATTCGTCAGAGACTGCAAAGCAATTTTGGAGGAACAGGTCCCGGGTTTATACCGGTAAAGCCGGTTTACAACCAGATAACTGCACGGGTTGTGCATAGCGATAACTGGATACGCTATGCCATTTTTGACCCGACACAACCGGTAAAGATTCCCAAAAACGCTTACGGGATGTGGATGAGTCTTACCCGTTTTACGCCCGAAATGGCAGACTCGCTGGTAGACAGCACATCAGCTCCGGTTGCGGCTTGGGTAGAGGTAGGTTCAAGCAATATTACTTACCAAAATGCACGTCAGTTTACGCACATTGATGTTCACTACGGGCGTTGTAACTTTCCGGTAACCGTTAAAGTAACCCATAACGGGGAATTGATAATTCAGGAGAAATTAAAAACAGACGGCGCTTACCACGTACTGCCTATAAGAGTGGCCGCAACACCTAATGCACTAAGAATTGAATTTGAAGGAATTCATAGTCCCGATTTTTACGGAATTACATTAGATGGTGCCTATGGCTTGGGGGTAGATAATATTGCCATGCGCGGATCGTCAGGTACTACATTTGCACAGTTGCCTTTTGGCTTATTTAACCAGATGATTGACTATGTAAACACAGAATTAGTGATTATGCAGTTTGGAGGTAACAGTGCGGTAGCTGTTAAGAGCGAGCAAGGAGCAAAGAATTACGCAAACTGGTTTAAATCGCAGATTAATGTGGTGAAGAGTGTACGTCCTGAAGCCCAGATTATTGTTATTGGCCCCAGTGACATGAGCATGAAGGAAGGCGAAGACTATGTTACGTACCCGTATATGGAAGCAGTAATAGAGCAAATGAAACGTGCGGCGCACGACGCCGGAGCAGCATACTGGGACTTATACAGCGCAATGGGCGGAAAAAACTCGATGCCTGTGTGGGTAGAAAAAGGTTTAGCCGGAGAAGACTACATTCACTTTACCAACGCAGGTGCCAAGTACACATCGGAAATGTTTGTAAAGGCTTTGCTGCTTGAATATCAAAAATATGTTGATTCAAAGGGAGGGGGTGGTGCGCCGGCTGAGTAATAATATATTAACCATTGCTTCCCTTTTGCTTTTTTGTTGTAAAGCGGTAACAGCACAAAGTTTTGGAATAGATTCCACACTGAAAGAACAGTATCCGTTTATAAACTGGGAGCGCAACCGAATTGACTTTTACGGTGAAAGTCCGGCCTTTGAGCGGTTTTTTGCAAAGATGGACAGCGCATATAACGGGACAGGGCGTGGAGTAGAAATTTTTCACATAGGTGGTTCTCATATTCAGGCCGACATATATTCCCACAGAATTCGAAGGCATTTGCACGGAATGAATGTAAATATGAAAGGAGGAAGAGGATTTTTGTTTCCGTACACTATTGCCGAAACCAATAATCCATGGAATTATTTGATTGAATACACCGGGAAATGGAAAGGATACCGTAGTTCTGTTTTGAAGGCGGAGGGCGTCTGTGGTTTGGCCGGATTGAGTGCTGAAACTTATGATTCTCTGGCTGAAATTCGCATTAGCAATCGCACCGGCCTTGATTACCGATACGATTATGACGCAGTAAAAATATTCTGGAACACAAGTCCCAAATACTGTCTGGAAGCCCTGGAACCAGAATTGGTTGAGCGTATTGAGCAAAACGACTCATTGCAGTATACTATTTTCAGGTTGAAACGGAAAGTGGAATCTTTTTCTTTCAGATTATGGAGAACCGGCCCGGAGAATGAGTCGTCTTTTATATTGATGGGAATGGAGCTGATGCGAAAAGGTGGTGGCGTACGGTACCACAGTATTGGTGTGAATGGTTCCAGCTTTGAATCGTACAAACGATGTACTTACTTCACCGCCCAACTAAAGCAATTTCGACCCGACTTATTTATTGTAAGTATTGGCACCAATGATAGTTATAATCCCGGCTTTGATACCGCTGTTTACAGAAAAAATTACGAGAATTTTATGAAAACTGTATGGTTGGTGAATCCGGATTGCGCCATATTGCTCACTGTTCCGAATGACTGTTATTATAACCGTAGATACGCAAACCCGAACGTGGCACTTGCGGCTGAAGTAATAAAGAATTTGGCCAGAAAATATAAAATGGCAGTTTGGAATTTTTATGAAATAATGGGCGGCAAAGGCAGTAGTCAGAAGTGGTATCTTAATAAACTAATGCCATCGGACCGAATACACTTTTCAGGCCCGGGATATGATATTAAAGGAGATTTATTTACTGCAGCATTTTTACAGGCATGGGATGTACATAGTGGCCGGGACAGTACATTTTTGTTTTACAAGCACATTGACCCTGAGCGGAAACTGGCCTATCACAGCGCTATAACCCGAACCTGGTCGCCGCCGGCAGTATTGAACACTCAGAATGACTACACTGAGCCGACCGCATCGGGTAATTATATATATCATACCATAAAACAAGGAGATACGCTGTGGGATGTTGCGGTTAAGTATAATACCAGTGTCGCCAGTCTGGAACGAATGAATCCGGGGGTGAATGCACGCAATCTGAAAATTGGACAAAAACTTAAAATACGCTCGAAATAGAGTATGGATACAGATTACAACATATGGGCACGAATACAGGATTTGTTTACCCGGATTAGAGTTGAAGAACTGGATCCCAGTAAAGTGCAATTTCACTTTGCTGTAGCGCAGTATTGGCTGTTTTTTGCACTCGCTTATCTGGGTTTTGCATTGGTTTACAAGCAGAAACAAATTAGAAGTGCCTATTTGATGCTGGTTAGTTTGTTTTTCTACTGGAAGGTTGGGGCCCCGTTCCTGTATATTCTTATTTTCAGTACGTTCATAGACTATGGTTTAGGCTGGGCCGTTTACCGGGACGTTAAAAAATGGCGAAAGCAACTGTGGGTAGCCGTCAGTATGGTGATAAATCTGGGTATGCTGGCATATTTTAAGTATTTCAAATTTATTGCATCCAACTGGAACAGTTTGATAACCGAACGCGACCTGCCCGACTGGATGTATATTCAAAACGCCGATAAAAACGCCCTGGGTATGTTGCTGAACGGACAATTTGGCGCCGACCTGTTTCTTGAAAATTTACCAATGGTTGTTGGAATCTCGTTTTACACTTTCCAAACGATGAGTTACACCATAGACATCTATCGCGGACACATAAAACCATTAAAGAGCATAGTAGATTTTGGGTTTTTTGTGACATTTTTCCCTCAACTGGTGGCCGGGCCTATTGTTCGCGCCAGTGAATTTGTTCCGCAAATCCATAAAAAATTCACCCTAACCCGAGATGATTTTGGCTGGAGTGTATTTATGATTCTAAAAGGTCTGATAAAAAAAATGGTATTTGCGGATTTTATAGCAGCCTATTTTCTTGACGATGTTTTTCACGACCCGTCCCAATTTAGCGGCATGGCGAATTTAATTGCCGTTTTTGGGTACACCCTTCAGATTTACGGAGATTTTGCGGGTTATACCGATATTGCTATCGGAGCTGCAAAATTAATGGGATACGACCTGCCAACGAACTTTAACAGTCCGTATAAAGCAAAACACTGCAGCGAGTTCTGGCAAAGATGGCACATGTCATTAAGTTCCTGGCTTAAGGACTACTTGTACATACCATTAGGGGGTAATAAAAAGATGACAGCCGGCAGTTATATTGTTACGGCACTGATTCTCTTTGGAGTATTGTATTCACTTGATAATATAATTGTTACATATACAGTATTGGCTACTGTGTTAGCTATTGCTCTTCTTGCCTGGAATTTTCGTGGATTTTATATGAACATTCTACGGAACATCAACATATTGTTAACAATGCTATTAGGAGGTTTATGGCATGGTGCCAGCTGGCAGTTTGTAATTTGGGGCGGATTGAACGGGATAGGAGTTCTAACTACCAAATACTGGAATAAAATGACGCCCGGCTATAAAATGTTCTTTGCACTTGCAGTTGGGGGCTTGTTTACAATGATTCAAAGTCTTACCGACAATTCGTTGTGGTGGATAGCCACGGGTTGGGCTGTCTTAGTGGCGGCAGTGCAGCTTATTAAGGTACTCTATTCACTAGCCGGAGGTAAAACAAACAGCACCTGGTATTTGAATGCAGCATGGGCTATGCTTCATACTATGACGTTTATATCCTTTACAAGAATTTACTTCAGAGGAGAGACGATGGACAAGATAAATGCATTATATCATCAGATTTTCTATGATTTCCGATGGGAATTTGGCGAGAAATGGCTTTATGCTTCAACCAAATCTACTCATTTTGTGGAGTATCAGTGGTCAATATTCGCAGTAATTATTGCCGGTTTTTTAATTCACTGGATTCCTACCGTATTCAAAAAACGTATAGAAAAAACCTTTATTAAAATACCCATACCGGTCCAACTTATAATAACAGTAGTTACCGTGGTATTGTGTTATCAGGCATACAGCGCCGACGCACCTGCATTTATATACTTCCAATTCTAGAATAAAACCACCCTTGAATAATTATTCTAGTTACTATTTACTTGTAACTTAAAATCATATCTGCCAGGTTCTACTTTTCCGTTGAATGTGAATCGTTCAATTATATTACAGATTTCAGCTGTTTGCCGGCTGTCGGAATTTGATATTTCAAGAACTCTAACGGCTCCATTACCCAGTACCAGTATCGTAACTTCGGCACGCACGGGCATCGTTAATGTAATTTCATTGCAATTGGCAGCCAGCTTGCGCTCCAGTTTGCGCTTGAAACTAAAATTGTCTGCCATTGCAGAAGAGGATGCACAAATAAATAGGACAGAAAAAAATAATGTTTTCATATTGCTTTAAATTTTTGATTTCGAACGTGCGACGGAACGCCTTTTGATTTGTTACAATTAATTCTATTTTCGCGCAGCCTATTATGCTCAAAAACATTACAAAATATCCCATCAGTCAGCTGGATTCACTCTTACGCCAGGCCTACAAAGAATATGAATTTGGCATTTACATTCCGGCTAAACGAATCGCCGGATTTTCAAATACCGGGAGCTACGAACTTGAGAACTATCTTACAGGCGAAGGATTCAAATTCGGTCATTTGGGATATGATTTAAGAACTTCGTTTGAAGATTTACCCGCAGGGAACCAGTCTTCAATAAAATTTCCGGATGTATTCAGCTTCAGTCCGGAATTACTCATAAGGATTGATGATGATGATGTTAGTGTAGAAGGAAGAGCATTAAATCCATCGATTGAGCCTTGTTTGACGGTAAGCGGAACGATGAAACCCGAAATTACCCGTGCAGAATATCTTGAGAATGTGAAAGAATTACAACAGCATATTCTACAAGGAGATATTTATGAAATTACATATTGCATCAGTCATTCAGGAACTGTTAAAATATCTGATCCAGTTGGGTATTTCCGGCAGAAATACCAGTTATTTCCGGCGCCAATGTCTGTACTCTATAAGTTTCAACAGAACTGGCTATTTTGCCTAAGTCCCGAAAGATTTATCAGAATTGAAAAGGGTCTTATCATGTCACAGCCAATAAAGGGCACAGCGGGTCGTGGAAATACACCTCAAGAGGATGAAAAGAAAAAAGCCGAATTAATGAATAGTGTCAAAGAGCGCGCTGAAAACGTAATGATTGCAGATTTGGTGAGAAACGACCTGTCGCGAATTGCGACCCGTGGCAGCGTTAGCGTTGACGAGTTGTGCGGAGTATATTCATATCCCGGTGTGCATCAAATGATTTCCACAATCAGTGCACGGTTGCCCGAAGAAATTAGCATTGCGGAAATACTAAAAGGAACATTTCCGATGGGCTCTATGACAGGCGCCCCAAAAATAAGTGCAATGAACCTGATTGACCGGTATGAGGGATTTGCCCGCAATATATTTTCAGGAAGCATTGGCTGGAAGGATGAAGTAGGCGTTGTAGATATGAATGTTGTGATAAGAAGTTTAATGTATGACAGCAATAGGAGTTCAGGAACGATAAGAACAGGTGGAGCAATAACACATTTAAGCAATGCAGAAGAGGAATATCAAGAGTGCATGCTAAAGGCGCGCGGGTTTCATGAATTGTTATCGCAGAAGGATACCGTCTGATTTATCTTTGATTTTTTCTTATATCAGAGATTTCGTGTTTTCTGATTCCCCGTTTTTGTACAAGTAATCATTAAACCGTAAATAGTTTACGGAGTAGTGGTGTAACTTTGCATGAAAATCAAAAATATGAATCTTACAGAATTTATTCAACGCTTTCCAGACGAGCAATCTTGTCGTCTTCACCTGAAGAATCGCCGGGAAACACATGGAATTGTGTGTAAAAAATGTGGCTGCACCCACCATTACTGGTTGCAAAACAAATGGATGTGGCAGTGTAGTAAATGCAATTTCCGCACAACATTAAAGGCAGGCACCATGTTTGAAAACAGTAATTTACCTATACGAATATGGTATCTTGCCATCGCGTTTATGTGTTTCAGTAAGAAAGCCGTTTCAGCCTGTGAATTACAAAGACAACTGAAGCACAGCAGGTACGATACCATTTGGTCGCTGATGCACCGTATAAGAAATATAATGGGCAATCGTGAAGCAATGTATTATTTACAGGATATTACAGACCTAACAGGTATTGAAGATCTATATATTATCGCCACACCCGACCGCATTCGGTTGCGACGAAGGAAGAAATTTAAAAGAATAGTGAACCTGTTGGTGGGACCAACGTCAGTAAAGGATTCCGAATGGACAACAGAAGACAACGCGAAATCGGCACGTTATCAGCTCAGGGTTTGTCCTATTTGTCCAGGTACCGGAATAAAAAAGAAAACCCAGCAAAAAAATAAAGAAAAAGAAATTGTTTTCACTGATAACACTGGAAAAAGGCACGAACTTTCAGAGATTATTGAGGTGTTGTCGTATACAAGCTCAGGAAGAACAAAAAACCATCAACCAAAATGGAAGCAAGTACTTATTAGTAATGTATTTCGTGTGTTATCAGGTATTTACCACCGGGTAAAACTAAAATATTTGCAGTTATATCTGGATGAGTTTTGCTACAAACTAAACAGACGGTATAATAGGGAGCAATTGTTTGAAAAAATGGTGATAGCAAGTATATTGCATCCGGTACTTGCATAATTGCGGGGAATCAGATATTATTATACTACTTGTATTCTATTACTGTACCCCTGATTCACTATTTTTGCCACCAAATTTCACCCCGTCAGTCAATGAAACTAAAACACCGCATAGAATCTCTCGCTCTTATCTTTTACAAACCTTTTCATAAACTTATACCCAAAACTCTTTTTTTATATGCCTTCTTTGGTGCCGCAAATCTTTTTCTAGACATAACCTTATATTACATTAGCTTTCATTATGTTCTAAATGAAAAAATTATCCACATCGGGTCCGTTGCCATTTCACCGCATATTGCCGCTTTCCTCTGCGCATTCTGTGTCACTTTTCCTCTGGGTTTTCTTAGTATGCGTCATATTGTATTTAAAGCGGCGGCTGACACGGAAGCCCGGAAGCAGGCCTTCCGATATTTCATGGTAGTAATAATGAACATCATTTTAAATTACATGTTATTGAAAATTCTGGTAGAACATTTTCACATCTACCCTACTCCAAGTAAAATGCTAACCGCCGTTGTAGTTGTTACCATTACGTATTTGGTGCAAAAACGATTTACATTTAAGGAAGATTTGTAAATACGAACTATACCGTAACCTTTTCCTGAAAACAAAAATTACCTTTATAAAAAATTCATGTCATGAAACGCATTCTTATTTTCCTTTTCATTATTGTCCCTTTTGCGTCAGTAAAAGCTGATTCCCCATTAACCTCCACTGTATTTCACTCCGCCTACTCAGATATTCCGGAGGTAGTTGCTGCCGTTTCAGAAGGATTAACAGCCCAAGGGTTGGCATTCCTAATGGGCAATGCCCCCATCGACCAAAAACTGGCATTAATAAATGCGCTGGGATGGGGAAATACTGCATATGTTACAGCTTTTGAAGAAGAACTTGCCCGTCTAAGAAAAATTGACACAGCCATTTTTACAACCATGAAAAACGTCAAAACCATTGAAGAAGAAATTCCAGGTCTTGAAAAACTGGGCAAGGACGACCTAACGCTTTTAGGTTATCTGCAGGTAATGGGCGACTACTTCAATGTGAATAAGGGATATTACGCATGTTATAACGGATTTATTCAAAACAGCCAAAGTTATTCGCATGCCATGGTGCTGGGACTTGTAATTGCCCAAACCTACCTTGAATCAATGCAGTGGTGTGATGTCTATAATGTAATGTCGCAAGTGAACGGAGACCCTTCGCTGTCACAAAATAAAATGCGCGAAGAAGCCGTTACCCTCATTTTTGATTACATTAATCTTTACGCTGAATCTTGCAATGAAGTAGAAGAAATTAATGTTGAAGGTTCTTATTCAGTAAATGACGTTTATCCCAGAAGTACTGAATATTATAACATTGTGGATAATAATTTAATAATTAAAGAAGGTGTTTTCAAAACAATGGAACAAACCAAAAAATCGTATGCCGATTTATATATTGTTTCAGTGGAGGACCCTGTTTATGATGAAGAAATTGACGGTACTGTTATTACAATAAAAGTGGGAAACAAGGGTAAAACGGCAAGTGTTGAAACTTTACTGGTAATGCGCAGCATTGACAACGTTAAAACCCTGGATCTAAAAGCCAATATGGATAAAGACAGTAAGGAATTATTAAAGCACGTTCAGGGAGAATGGAATGCTGAGGAGGAACATCAGTTTTTTATTATTGGTGATTTAGTATCTCCTGTGAAACCAGGCGAAACCACTGAAATTACCTTTAGATTATCGGGTTACTGGATTTACGACCCCAATATTGAAATAGAGTGCATCATTGACTTCCCGGAACTAATTGCAGAACCTGATGAGAAAAACAACAGTCTTTTTCACATTAGAATGGGATAGTGCTTTATAACAGTGAAGCTGCCATTTGACGTGCTTCCGTATTTGTTTCAATATAATCCTGCAATGTCGGTAACCCAATGGGGCTTGTTTTAAGCATTGTTTCCTCATTAATACGGGCAATATCGGTAAAACCTATACGTCCGTCTAGAAAAGCCCTGACCGATATTTCATTGGCCGCATTTAGTGCGCAGGCAGCATTACCACCGGAATTCAGTGCATGAAAAGCCAGCTCCAGGCAATGAAATGTATGTCGGTCGGGTTGTTCAAAAGTGAGTGAAGGATATGCACTAAAGTTAAATCTTTCAAATTCACTTTTTAATCTGATTGGATATGAAAGTGCATACTGTATGGGAATCTTCATATCAGGTAATCCCATCTGTGCCTTAATGCTGCCATCGGTAAACTGCACCATGCTGTGTATAATACTTTGCGGATGCACAATTACTTCTATTTGTTCCGGTTTTAGACCAAA
Organism: uncultured Weeksellaceae bacterium; assembly: GCA_964508605.1. GTDB lineage: Bacteria > Bacteroidota > Bacteroidia > Flavobacteriales_D > CAZDUI01 > CAZDUI01. The sequence continues at coordinate 18,226 of CAZDUI010000006.1, forward strand.
TAACCATTTTGCTTCAATAACCTCAAGACCTTTGTTCATTAAAGTGGCAGAATCGATGGTTATTTTTGCGCCCATATCCCAGTTGGGATGTTTCAGCGCCATGGCCGGTGTCACTTTTTGTAGTTGTTCTTTGGAATATCCTCTAAAAGGACCTCCAGAGGCCGTGAGAATTATCTTTTCAACCGGATTGTGAAATTCACCGGTGATACACTGAAAAATTGCACTGTGCTCAGAATCTATCGGATATATATTTACTCCCTTTTCCTTTGCTGCACGTGTAACCAAATCGCCGGCTACCACCAATGTCTCCTTATTGGCCAATGCTATGTTTTTTCCCGCCTGAATGGCCGCAAGTGTCGGAAGCAAACCTGAATAACCAACAAGCGCTGTAAGCACAATATCAACTGTGCTATATTCAACCACCTGCTGAAGAGAATTTTCTCCTGAAAACACTTTGACATCGGTACCGGAAAGTGCCTCACGCACCTTTTTATAAGCATCATCACCCGTAATAACAACCGTATCAGGCTGATATTTCAATGCCTGTTCAATCAGTAAATCAGCATTATTATTTGCGGTAAGAACTACAGGTTCGAATAAATCGGGGTAGGCACCCATTACCTCCAGTGCCTGAGTTCCAATACTGCCTGTCGAGCCCAGTATGGCAACTCCTTTTCGCTTATCCGTCTCAGTTTCCAATTTCATTTGTCAAATGTAAAGAAACAGAAACAATCGCTTAACAAAGTGGTTCAGAAACTCAACAATGAACGTGGTGAACACTAATTATTTCAAATCTATGGTTGTTTGTCCAATACGGGCACCATCACTATAAATTTCAACAACATAGGTGCCTTTATCTATAGCACCTGACACTTTAGTGTATATACACATATCCACATCGGCATTCTGATAATCCACATCGCGTGATGAACTGTACTGTATTTCCTGTCCCCCAACCTTAAAAGTGTTGATCACACCTTCGTCAATAACACCGCCGCCGGGCGTCAACACACGCAAATAAATACTCCTTTCACCCGATTTCGCCATAGGATTTTCAAGAAGAGTGAAACATGCCTTAAACATATTGGTTCGTTTTGCACGGTTGGTTTCCTTCTGGTCTCCACTGCTGCCTACCTTTAAAGCTACAGAAGTTAAATTAATACACTTCAACGTTTTTCCTGACTCAACAGTCTGCTCTAACTTTGTGGTTTTTTCCTTATATGTGTCAATGGTTTCGTTCGCATTCACCAACTCCTTTTCTTTCTCCCCCAAATCAAAGCGCAAGTTGCTGTTTTCTATCATTAACGAATCTATTGTATGAACATAACCTTTCATAATATTGCGCAAGGTTTCAGCTTCCTTTTGGTACTTGTACAGTTCGTGCTGCAGATATTTATTATTGCGCGCACTCTGCAGTAGTTTTTCAACTTTGGCACGATTAGCCGCAAGACTATCCATAAGCTCCTTGTTCTCTTCACCCAATTCTGCATTGCTTTCAATTAACGCATCATACTCTCCAAGCATCTTTTGCAACTCTTCTTTAAATGATTCAGCATCTGTTCCCAGCATCTCAGACGCTTCGTTCAATTCAGTATTTAACTCCTCACGGGTTGTACCGCAGGCTTCCAGTTCTTTTTTTACATTCATAAACTGTACAAGCATAATACCCATACCAATTAATAAAAGTAATATTACCAGAAGATAGATGGGATCTCTGGGTTTCGGTTTCTTTTCATTAGTTTCTGTCATGATGCCACAAAGCTAAGAAGGTTACAGTAATCCTTAAACAAAAGCAGATTGGTTTTTTAACATTGGTTGTTTCAGAAGGATGCAATGCGTACTTTCGGCCTGCCGTGACATTACCTACACAAAATAAAACCAATGACAACTCTGTTCTTGATAAAGAATACAATATTCTACTAAACAGAATGTTGGATATCTCCCCGCGAAACCCTCTACTTAGCGTCTCGTCAAACGCACTCACAAATCAAACGGAACCGCGTTTAATGAACCTGATACAATCACTATTTAATAATGAAGAATTATTTGCTGAAGATTACATATCCAATTGGGAACCGCTCAGGCGTCGACTCTTCAGAAACCGCCAGCAATTCGGTTTCGACTCATTGTCTTTGGGCATAGGATCTTTGAATCTTGTAACACCTGAGGGATTCGAAATGCATGCGCCCATCTTGCTGTTTCCTGTTAAAGCAATAAGAACCCGAAAGCTAGGCATTAAAACAAAGCTGGAAGCTGAAGATGACGGTATTTTCAATCCGGCCCTTGCCGGCTGGCTTCTAAGGGAAGGCATTGTACAGCAAATTCCTGAGCATATTAACGCAACAAATTATTCGCAAGTCATTTCAGATTTCTGCCACAATCTCCAATTATCCCTACCGAATATCAAAATTTCCAAAGAACAGGCAGAATGTAATTCTTTCAGCTGGTTTGTAAATTCCGATTATCGGGTTCTTGACGAATTTTCTCACAGAAACAGCCTGTTGATGGATGCATACAAAAAATTGCCTTCAGGATTATTTTCCGCTTTGCAGCGTTTCCCTTTATATACCGACTTTGTTTCTTCTGAAAAGTTTTTTTCGAACAAGCATGTATTACCCACCGACCCATCGCAGGCAGTGGCATTGATACATGCAGCACAAGGCGAAAATATTTTAATTCAGGGACCTCCGGGCACCGGAAAATCGCAAACGCTTGCAAACATAGTAGCGCATGCAATCAGCGAAGGCAAAAAAGTTGCGGTAGTGAGTAGTAAAAAAGCAGCCCTGGATTCTGTTTATCAACGGCTTGAAATAAAAAATCTTCATGAACTTTGTTTGAAACAATTCGACTCCAAAGATTTAACAAACGCAATTGCTTCGCACATGCGAAAGGCCTCCTTGTTTCTTGAACAGCGAAAAAACTCTGAGATTAACAGACATTATTTATCAACCGACATCACCAATTATCTATATCAATTAAATAAGCGGGCTGACGCATACAAAAAAGTAATTACTACTGAAAGGCTTCACCGGCGGGTTCAAACAGGTTTTTTGTTTCCTGTTCAGGTTCAGTCCATTCAAATTCCCACACCGGAACAATGGGAACAAGCAAATCACTTAACTTCTGTTCTACTTCAAGCCATTACCGCCACCGGTTGGCGTGCATCCCTGAAGGAGCATCCCATTTTTCAAATTAATCCCCGTGTATTTCAAAAACAACTGAATCCTAAAGTTTTGGTGCAACAACTCTTTAAAACAGCACCTGATGTCGTATCGATTAACCACCTTTCTGATAATATTACACTAACAGAGTTTGCTGAATTACTTCACTGGAGACAACTTTACGACCGTCTTAAAGAACTTGATACTCAGAATCTGGCTTTCCCCGAAAGCAAGGCAGCTAAGGCATTCAGGAAGAATTATAAACTCCTTCAGGATGTTCAGGGCAAACTGGACGCAATAGAGCAATTATATCCCTGGTTGAAATCGTGGTTAACGCCCGGTGAACTTGAAACAGCCTTTGCGCTTACTACAGTTTCAAAATGGCAACGCATAAAACCGGGCAGTAAATACCGGTATTACCGTAAAGTACTTCGTCTTGCCGCCATGAATTTTATGATCCCCCCTTCCGACGAAGTAATTCTGAATTTGGCACGCGAACGCTACCAACTATTAGAAAAAAAACAACAACTTTCCCTGAAACCGGGTTTGAGAAATTCTATAGGAATGAATGGTATTGTTTTGAAAGCCCAGCGCCTGGCAACCGGCAAATCTTTTTCCCTGCTAAAAGAGGTGGTAAAAATTCATATTACACATAAGCATCACGAACAATTCACTCATTTCAGAAGCACCGCACATGTATTGTTTAATCAAAGCGGCGAAGCCCGGCTAAGCAAACTAATTCATATTGCCGAAAACCTGAATTCAATTATGCACCTGCTAGACGTTTTAGGTCCTGTAGTAGCCCAGCTGGACATTGAATATCCTGTTGTTTATCAATATCTTTCTCAGTGCAACTTAATTTGCCACCAGGCAGAATCCGGAGTATTTGATTATGCGGTTTTGAACGCAGCCGGTTTTGCCGGAAGTTATGGATTTGCCAATGGCGTAATGCTTGAAAAACTCTCGGAAAAAGCGCATACCCAATATCAACAATGGCTGGATTGGAATGCATCAGATATTTTAAACACATATGCAGAATCGTGGCAGCAAATTCTTAAAATTACGTCTTTGTCTTCTTCCTCAGTAAAACAAAGCCGACGGGCGTTTCGCAGTACTTATATTAAAGCCATACGCGCTTTAAGTAAAGAGAACAACAGAAAAAAGAATCATACAGAGGCAGGAACCTTTCTTACTGAAAATATCTCGCCGCTGCATCAACCTTTAATGCCTGTTGTTATTACTACACCCATTGCAATGGCCTCCCTGTTTCGTTCGGGATGTACCTTTGACATTGTAATATTTGACGAAGCAGGTATAACCCCGCTTGAGGAGGCATTTCCTGCACTGGCCGCCGGTAAACAGTGGATAGTATGCGGAGATATGATGCAAATGGCACCCTCAAAATATTTTAAAACGCAACGAGATGAAGACGAATTGCCGGAAACATTACTGGAAGCATGCGCCCAGAATCACCAAGGCACACTGCTACATCACCACTACCGCAGCATGCAAAACCAGTTAATTGAATATTCCAACGCCAATTTTTACAATAACCAACTTACCTTTTTACCTGAAAATATAAGTTACACCGCAGCAAAATATACCCTTTGTAACGGAGTTTTCACAGACGGCATTAATGAAACCGAAGCGCAATCCATTTCCATCCACGTTAGGGACCTACTGCTGCAGCGCCAGGAAACATCTGTTCTAATAGTTGCCATGTCTGCCAGACAATCAGACTGCATAGAATCGTTTTTATGGAAACTGGCTGAGAAGGACCCGATATTTTTTGAAATCCTGGATCAAGCCTTCAATTTCACGGGTAACCTGTTACTTCGCAGTTTAGAACATCTTCAGGGAGATGAAGCCGACCATGTAATTATTAGCTTGGCTTACAGTCCAACTTCAGGCGGCGTCCTGCGTGCTCATCTGGGACCTTTGATTCAACCCGGAGGTGAACGAAGACTGAATGTATTAATTACCCGGGCAAGAAAGCAAATTCACTGGTTTCTTTCGTTCGCGCCTGAAAAAATAAAAGCCGGAAATAATCCCGGATTAATACACCTTAGGAATTATTTGTTAAGTATAAATACTCCTTCATCAAATCATTCAACATTCCTCACCCCTCCCGACCCCACAGTTTTAAATTCATGCACAGAATTTGACTGGTTGTTGTACTATTATCCGGAATATAAACGCAAAGGCTACACGATGAATAAACTGTCATTCTTTGATGAACTGAAGGAAGTTTCATAATTCAGGCCATTAAAATCCGGGTAGCTTTGCAGCTAACCTGCAGTTAACCTTGATACCCTGCACGAATCAATGTATATTTGCCGCCGAATAACAAGTATAAACCATGGAACGCACTGAACAGGAAAGAGTTCGCATTGAAAAACTGGAAAAACTAAAGGCAATGGGCATCGACCCCTATCCCGCCCCGCTTTATCCTGTTACACATACAGCAAATTCAGTATTAAAAGACTTCACAGAGAATATAGGGGCAACTCTGGCCGGCAGACTAATGAATATCCGGGATATGGGCAAGGCGACCTTTGCCGAACTTCAAGACAGCTCTGGCAGAATACAGTTGTATTTTAACCGCGATGAAATTTGCCCGGGAGAAGATAAATCTCTGTATAATGATATTTTTAAAAAATTATTGGATTACGGAGATTTTATTGGTGTAGAGGGCGTTACATTTAAAACCAAGGTAGGCGAGCCGTCAGTGAATGTTAAGAAATTTACATTACTCAGCAAAACACTTCGTCCTTTACCGGTTGTTAAAACAGACGAACAGGGCAACGTACATGATGCATTTACCGACCCTGAACTGCGTTATCGTATGAGATATGTGGACCTGGTGGTGAATCCTGAAGTGAAGGAAACCTTTTTAAAACGCACCCGCATGGTTACCGCTATTCGTAATTTTTTAGATAATAAAGGTGCTTTGGAAGTGGATACACCCGTGTTGCAAAGCATACCCGGAGGCGCCACTGCACGACCTTTTATTACACATCATAATGCGCTGAACATGCCTCTGTACATGCGTATTGCCAACGAATTGTATTTGAAACGATTAATTGTTGGTGGCTTTGACTGGGTGTACGAGTTCAGCAGGAATTTCCGCAACGAAGGTATGGACCGTACTCATAATCCGGAATTTACCATACTGGAGTTTTATGTAGCGTACAAAGACTACTTCTGGATGATGGAAACCACCGAACAACTGCTTGAAACCACGGCATTGAGTGTTCACGGACATACCGACGTTTCTGTTGACGGAAAAAACATCAGCTTTAAAGCCCCTTATGAGCGAATCGGCATTTTGGATGCCATTGAAAAGTTTACCGGATACAATGTTTCCCAAATGAACGAAACTGCCTTGCGTGAAGTGTGTGCCAAACTCAACATTGAAGTAAATCCTGCAATGGGTACGGCAAAATTGATAGATGAAATTTTTGGAGCATGCTGCGAAAAACAATTCATTCAGCCTACGTTTATCATCGATTATCCCGTGGAAATGAGTCCGCTTACCAAAAAACATCGCAGCAAACCCGGTCTTGTAGAGCGCTTTGAATTAATTATCAATGGAAAGGAAGTAGCCAATGCATACAGCGAGCTGAACGACCCCATTGACCAGCGCGGGAGGTTTGAAGAACAGGTGAAATTGCAGGAACGCGGCGACGATGAAGCCATGTTTATTGACCACGATTTTCTGCGGGCACTGGAATATGGTATGCCTCCCACTTCCGGAATCGGTATCGGTATTGACCGTTTGGCTATGCTGATGACAGGACAAAGCACCATTCAGGAAGTACTCTTTTTTCCGCAAATGCGTCCCGAGAAAACAGAAAAGAAAGGTGTTGAGCTTAACGACAACGAAAAGCTCATTTTCACTCTTTTATCTAAAGAAGAATCCATGTTGCTCGATACCCTGAAAAATCAGGCTGCACTTAGCAACAAACAATGGGACACTGCCATTAAAAGTTTACGCAATCACGGATTGATTCAAATTTCGAAAACAGATGACGTGCTCACCATTCAGGTGTTGCCCAAATAAAATTTCAATAATTAAACCGCTGCATCAATAAAAGTAATGGCAACGCCGGTTTTTCCGGCACGGCCGGTACGACCGATACGGTGAATATAACTGTCTTCGGTTTTGGGCATCTGAAAGTTGATAACATGGCTGATGTCGTTTACATCCAAACCACGCGCCGCAACATCGGTAGCAACCAAAACCTGAATGCGCCCATTACCAAAATCGGTTATGCTTTTCTGCCTGGCATTCTGTGATTTATCTCCATGAATGTCGTCAACCTTAAAGCCTTTTGCCTTAAGTTTTTTGCACAGATTTTTTACCTGGTGCCGGGTCTCGGTAAATACAATTACCTTTTCAAAATCAGATTGTTTCAGCAAATCTTCCAAACGCCCCATTTTAGAGTCGTTTTGAGACAATTGAATAAACTCCTGCGAAATTTGCTTTGATGTGGCATTGCCCGAGCCCACTTTCACCCATACCGGATCAATCACAAACCGATCTATTTCTGATTGTTGTTTTGGATCGTGTGTTGCAGAAAACAGCATGGTTTGCTTGCGCGAATTCATGGCCATACGAATTTTATTCATGTCGTTTATAAAGCCCATGTCCAGCATGCGGTCAAACTCGTCAAGCACCAGAATTTTCATTTGATCTACCCTAAGTGCTCTCCGATTTATTAAATCGAGAATACGACCCGGAGTACCAATAATTACATGTTGTTTTCTTTGCAGAATGTTCAGGTCTTTATTCAAATGAGTTCCTCCGATAAAACAAGCCGACCAGAATTTCATCTGATGACTCAATTCTTTAAATTCCCGATGAATTTGAACAGCCAGCTCGCGGGTAGGAGCCAGTATCAGTGCCTGCTGACGGTCATCGTTCAGCAATTGCTGTATAATTGGAATTAAAAACGCTCCGGTTTTACCGGTTCCTGTCTGGGCTATTCCCAGAATATCCCGACCCTCTAATGCCGGCGGAATGGCAAGATGCTGTACAGGTGTGGTGGTTTTGTAACCCTTGCCTGTAATGGCATTGTGTAAAATTTGATTTAGTGGCAATTGGCTAAAAGAAATAGGGGCAGCAACCTCAGTAAGACCCGTTGCAGGCTCTGTGCGCTGTGCCAGTCTTCTTAGCACCTCAGGATTCAAACTCGCTGGCTTTTTCTTTTTCTTGCCGCCACCCCGAAGGTTAGCGGGGTTGGTGTTGCTATTACTGAAATTGGGACGTGGCCCGTTTGAAGAATTCTTTGCATTGCGCATGGATCCAATGTTGGAATTTTTATACATATAAGCATTTTAGTATCCAAACTTTCAGGTATTCCAGCGAAAAACCTGCCGTTTGAATATTGTATTTTTAAATTTGATTGGTTTATATTGGCCAACCCCAGCACTCAGTATTCTATTTTATTTTTACTCTTCCTGAGCGTGTAGTGCCAAACATCTGAGCGGTGAAATTCTTTTTAAGAATCTGCTGGTCGCCTGCTAAAATTTTCAGAACCGCTGCAAAAATACAGTAAATTTCCGGTTTGGCTTGCATTTATTTCAAGGGACATCCAAAATCCTGTCAAAACAGCATTGAAATATCCTATAATGCATATCTTTACGTTACTAATAATGTGTAAATAAAATGAAAACTGATTTTCGAATTATCTTTTTAATTCCGTTACTACTACATATTATGCAAAACTCCGCTTTTGCACAGATAAATAATTATCCTTACCGTCTGGCCAAACCCGGATATAAATTGAATACCAAAATGAATATTAATCGCAATGTTACTGTTCGAGTTCAAACACATGACCATCAAATTGTGGTGGGCGTTTTAATTGAACCTCCCGGAGATAGCATTAAACTATGGATGTCCAATGATATTTTCGATGGATCCTTATTAAAAAAATATGGCTATTCCATAGCCATGAACAACGTAAAACGGATTTTTATACATGACGATTTATATTGAAAATCAATCACAAAAAGAGTGTATTACGTTGAAATATACCCGCTTAATAATTCTGATTCTGCCTTAAAACACTTTAATACCGCCTATGCCCTATTTTCTGAACCAGACTATTCCTACCCCGAATTAAGGAAAGAAACTAAACGACAAGCTACAGCCTTTTACAATAACAGCAAAATGTTGCAAACCCGGTTCCGAAACCACGGTTTGGGTATTTATAGTTCGGTTGCCTACAATCAAATGACATATAGTCACGGTATTTACAATATGGACAATCGTACCGAATACTTTCTTGGCCTCTTTTATCAAACCCGCAAGGCATTCCGCTTTGAAGCAGAATTTAGTCCAATTAATGTACAGTATAGATATATGCAGCAATTTGGATTTAATTACAATGTTATACAAATAGCATATATGAATCTATTTTCGTTCGCTACCGGTTACAGCATTGTTAAAAGAAATCCATTGAGCAGATTTGGAATTGATGTAAACCTTAGCCTGGGTGCAGAAGTTGGTAACGGAAAGGTATATGATAATTGCAGTTATCCTTCAACTTCTTGGTTTATCGTTTATTATTCAACGACAGGAACTTCCAGATCCTACCTTCAGCATCTAACCACCTTTGGCTACCGTATAAAACTCTCCACCAGTTTGAATATAAATCCCAAAATTGCATTTTTTACAGACTTGGGTTATGGTTACACTTTCCCGACAAAAATAAAAGAACTAAACAAAGTATACGAAGGAAGTCCATTCTATCTTCCTTCCACCCGAACCGACAAACCCACTTTGCGATTCGGTGTCGGAATACGATGGTTGTTTTAACTCGCATCGGCCCGGGTACAGCTTTTCAATGTAATGAAATGCTGAAAATTAAAATTCAACAACAATCTAATACCTTCTAAACACCCTCCCGAAGGCATCGGGTCCAATTCAATTACTCTCCCCAACACAATCTTCCTCAGCCACTATAACTATCAACCATCAACTCCCAACTCATTAACATCCAACAATAAAACATAACAACCCTCAGTCCATATTCCTCTGAACCCTTTTACAAGCTTGCTGTACCGCAGGGCATGAAATACCTGCTGTTTACTTTGCTCGCAATTTCAGGATGCCGGTTCCGAAACACGAGTACATCTTACCCGGAGCTACTCATTACCCCGGTCAATTCCCGCAAAATTGAAGTTACATGTGCATATCGGCCGGTAATATGGCAGAAAAAAGATACCCTGATGTTTCTGGAAATTCATTGTTCCCCCACCACCCCCACCGCTTTAATATCACCCAATGCAAATATATACAACAACCTGGACGGTCCCGTTGTACTTGGCAATTCTGTTATTACCCACCCGGAAAATAATCATATGATACACAAAACCATAGAACCTGTATTCTATTACGGAACACACGCATATTTTCTACCCAATGAAATTTCCGCAATAAAGGATAGCCTGGTACCGGTTACATTATATGGCAGCACCGGATATTACAATCGAAGCGCTTCGCACCTCACAGTGTACACCGGCTCCATTACCCAAGACAAATTGCATTTCTGTTTACGCGATTCAACTCTGGCACCATACCCCGCCGCCGGCTACAACTGGTACAATACCCATATTAACAAAAGATATGGATATACAGGGTTTGAGGTTTTAGTTAGACGGAAGAAGAAATAAATATTGTGGATGGTAATTGATGCAGCCCCTTAGGGGGGCGATCATCATAACAAAACAACTACGTTACACAAAGCCCCATAGGGGCGAAATAAAAAAACAAAATGGCAAATAACCCTTCCGCTGAGAATAATATCGCCCCAACGGGGCTTAAAATATTTCGTGTCCAAAAATTCTATGATGATTTTGCTCCTATGGAGCTTATTTTTACTGATGAATGCCAAATGGTTTAACAGAACAGCAAGTTTTGATCTCAAATATTTCCCGTTAGAGATAAAAAAGACCATTTTTTTCTACCTTATGAATTTTAATTAACCAATGTCAAAAACTCAGAAAGCCTCACTCCTGTATGGGTACCTTACCTTGTATACCTTTTGAACTTCTTGCAATAAAATACCTCTCAATTCTTCAATATTTTCGCGGTTGGCGGCAGAAATAAAGACACAGCGACTGCCTTTTTCCATACGCGACATCCATGTTGCTTTCAGGTTTTCAAGTGTTTGTTCTTCCACCCGTGCATCCTGCGGATCAAATACAGGAATATATGCGTCTATTTTATTAAATACCAGTATAGTGGGTTTGTTTCCTGCATTTATTTCCTGCAGTGTTTTATTCACAACAGCGTAGTGGTCTTCAAACGCTGGATGGGACAGGTCGAGTACATGCATAAGGATATCGGCTTCGCGCACTTCATCCAGGGTACTTTTAAACGATTCTACCAGCTGATGGGGCAATTTACGTATGAATCCTACCGTATCACTCAAAAGAAAGGGTGTGCGCTGCAGCACCACTTTGCGAACGGTTGTATCCAGTGTGGCAAAGAGCTTATTCTCTGCAAAAACGTCACTTTTGCTCAGTAAATTCATCAGGGTAGATTTACCGACGTTAGTGTATCCCACCAAGGCCACACGAATTAATTCTCCGCGATTGGCCCGCTGTATGGCCATTTGTTTGTCAATTTTCTCCAGGTCTTTACGCAACAATGCTATTTTTTGCTGAATGATTCTTCGGTCGGTTTCAATCTGTGTTTCTCCGGGTCCGCGCATACCTATTCCACCCTTTTGTCGTTCCAGATGCGTCCACATACGCGTAAGTCGCGGTAATAAATACTGATATTGGGCCAATTCAACCTGTGTGCGGGCATGTGCCGTGCGTGCCCGTCCCGCAAAAATATCGAGTATCAGATTACTGCGATCCAACACCTTAATCTCAAGTGTTTTTTGCACATTGCGTATCTGTCCGGGCGAAAGGTCGTCATCAAAAATGGCCAGATCTATCTCTTTTTCGGTAACGTATTTCTTAATCTCTTCAAGTTTTCCTGAACCGATGTAAGTGCCGGCAACGGGAACATCCAGCCGCTGAACAAACCGCTTCAGCGTTATGGCGCCTGCTGTTTCGGCCAGAAATTGCAGCTCGTCAAGATATTCAGTGGTCTGTTCTTCGCTTTGTCCGCGGGAAATTACACCAATGAGTATGGCTTTTTCAGGGCCTGAAACAGGTTTTTCTGAGGTATTAATCACTTTCTCAATGTCATCACGTAAGTGGCTACGGCTTCAATCTCTTCTTCACTTAATACCCCGCTGAATGAAAGCATGGCTCCCTTTCCGTTGGCAACACGGTCAACCACATCATCCTTTGACAGAGATGAAGTAATCAAATTGGCAGCGCCACCGGCACCTGCATCTCCTGCGTCACCATGACAGCTCACGCAATTGACACTGTAAATTTTAGAACCATCAGGCTTGCCATCGGCACCGGTATAATCGGCCGAACCGCAACCGGAAAGGGTAATCCCTGCAATAACAGCCAATATAAAAATGCAATTTTTTAGAACCATCCGCTTACATCAAACCTGAAAGGCCAGGGTATTGCCGCCAAAATTAACACAAGTACAACAGTGTACCAAACAAAAATGCGCCGGTGCATTACCTTGGGCTCTTTGGCTGTTCTGCCCCTTTTGTATCCAATGGTTATTAAAACTGCGGCTGCAACCATCATTACAAGATGTTCCATTACAAAAAACCGAAGCATGGACTCTTTCATGGCATTTCCAAAATTGCTGAATCCTGCTTTAACCACCGGACTTACAAAATAAAGTACCACCCCGATAACAATTTGAAGGTGCAACAACCCCATGGTCATTACGTTCACCATTTTGTCCATACCACGGTACGGCGCACCCGATTTATAGCGACTGTAAGCGTTATAAATGGCATACACCAGTAAAATAAGAACCAACCAGCGCAGGCCTGAATGAGAATGTTTGAGGGCGTCGTACATAACGGCAAAGATAATTTAAAGCGTAACAACTTTGGCCTGTTATTGTTTAAAACAAACAATAAACTACCGGAATCGCTTTATTAACAGCCAAAACAACGAATTCAATATTAGCTTGTTAAAAAAACAAGTAAAATAAAGGTGTACGTTCTTTGGTTCGTTCGGGCAAATTGTAGTACCTTTACATCCCGTGTTACAGAAAGATTTGCCGATGAGCAGTGCAACCAAATACATCTTTGTAACCGGGGGGGTAACATCTTCGCTGGGTAAAGGGATTATTTCCGCATCTCTTGCAAAACTTCTTCAGGCACGCGGGTACTCGGTAACCATTCAAAAGTTAGATCCCTACATTAATGTTGACCCGGGTACTTTAAATCCGTACGAGCATGGGGAATGTTACGTTACCGAAGATGGGGCCGAAACAGACCTGGACCTTGGGCATTACGAACGTTTTTTGAATGTACCAACCAGTCAGGCAAACAATGTTACAACAGGCAGGATTTATCAGGCGGTTATCAATAAAGAGCGACGCGGCGATTATTTGGGAAAAACTGTTCAGATTATCCCTCATATTACCGATGAGATTAAAGACAGAATACAGATTTTAGGTAGGAAGGGCACCTTCGACTTTGTTATTACAGAGATTGGCGGTACGGTTGGCGATATCGAATCGTTACCTTATGTAGAAGCAGTGCGTCAATTACTTTGGGAACTGGAAGGAGATTGTCTGGTAGTACATCTTACCCTGGTACCTTATTTGAATGCTGCAGGCGAGTTAAAAACAAAACCTACCCAGCACTCGGTGAAACAATTACTTGAATTAGGCGTGCAGCCCGACGTTTTGGTTTGTCGCACGGAATATCCCCTGGGCCCTGAAATTCGTTCTAAAGTTGCCAAATTCTGCAATGTGCATACCGACGCTGTCATTGAGGCCATAGATGCCGACAGCATTTATCACGTACCGGTGCTTATGCAGAAAGAACGTCTGGACGAAGTAGTGCTTACCAAATTAGGAATGCCTTTAGGAACCGAGCCGGACCTCACCAGTTGGACTATGTTTCTCTCTAAACTTAAAAACCCCGTTCTACGAATAAAAATAGGTCTGGTAGGAAAATATGTTGAGTTGCAAGATTCTTACAAAAGCATTATTGAAGGATTTATCCATGCAGGTACTTTGCTGGACTGCAAAGTAGATTTAGAATTAATACACAGCGAAAAAATTACCGATGAAAATGCAGCAGAAATGCTGGGACACCTTGCAGGAGTTGTAGTTGCGCCCGGTTTCGGCTCCAGAGGTATTGAAGGTAAAATCTCTACCATAAAATTTGCCCGGGAAAATAAAATGCCATTTTTTGGTATTTGTCTTGGAATGCAATGTGCTGTTATTGAATTTGCCCGTAATGTTCTGGGCTGGCACGACGCACACTCACTGGAGATGGACCCGCATACCTCACATCCGGTAATTACATTGATGGTTGACCAGAAATCGGTAACGGAAAAGGGTGGCACCATGCGACTGGGAGCTTATCCTTGCACCTTACAGGAAAATAGTCTGGCGCTTGCCGTATACCGCAGAAAGGAAATTTCTGAAAGGCACCGGCACCGGTTTGAATTTAACAATGAATATCTTAATGATTTTGAAAATCATGGTATGGTGGCTACCGGAATCAATCCCGACAAAGGCCTTGTAGAAATTGTTGAATTAAAAGAACATCCCTATTTTATTGGTGTTCAGTTTCATCCTGAATATAAAAGCACAGTAGCGAACCCACATCCGTTATTTGTTGGTCTTGTTCAGGCCGCCATTGGCATTAAGGAACTGGTAACTAAATAAAGAAGTTTACACTGCCGATGAGATATTTGTGCTCTTGTTATCCAGGGCATCGCGAATGCCGTTACCCACCAGCATAAAGGCCAGTACCAGAATAACAATACACACACCGGGCAGTACCGGAAGATAAGCCAGTCCATCGCTGTTGATATAGTCTTTGTAATCGCTAATCATTACACCCCATGATGGCTGTGGCGGCTGTGTACCAATACCCAGAAAACTCAAACCCGCTTCAATTAAAATTGCGTTTGCAAAGTTTGCTGCGCAAACCACGATAACCGGACCGATAATATTGGGAATTACGTGCTTGGTAATTAACCGGAACGAGTTAAAACCCATAGCCCTGCCGGCCTCAATAAATTCTTTCTCGCGAATACTGAGTACTTGTCCTCTAACCAACCGCGCCAATTCAACCCACATAGTGAGACCCACAGCGATAAACACACTTTCGTAACCCTTACCAAAGGCCATGGTAAAAGCAATTACCAGCAAAAGCGGCGGAATGCTACCCACAACGTTTATTAAATACATTACAATTTTGTCGGTAAATCCTCTGAAAAATCCCGCTATAGCCCCCAAACTCAGCCCGATACCCAATGATATAAGCACGGCAATAAAACCAACCATTAATGATATAATTGTTCCGGCCATAAGTCGGCTTAACATATCCCTGCCGTTACCATCGGTTCCCAACCAGTATGTTCTTTCTATAACATTCTCGCTTTCAAAGGTATCTACCAACTCTTGCTGTGTCATGGTTACCTTGCCCTGTCCCATTACAAAAAAAGTAACCTTGTCGTCTTCAGTAATAAACTTATTATCCAGTTCAAGCGGATATAAAATATTCGCCAGGTGCTTTACCTCAATACTCTCATTTCCGGTGGCGTTGAATTCCCTGAACCGAACATAAAAACCGTCAATTTCATAATCGGTAAGTGCCCAAAAACGATATTCACTTTCTATTCCGCCAAAAAACATTCTTCCAAATATGCTGGGTTGCTCTACCAGTTTATTTTGGCGTTCCTTAATCATTTTCAGTTTAAAACCCGGTGTCTGGTATGCAATGTTGGGTATGGCATATTGCGCCATTTCGGTATTGTCCGGTCTAATTAACGAACCCAGGGAAGCCACCAGGGTAGCCAGCATAATAACAACCGCACCAAACACTGCCAGGCGATTGCGCCAGAATTTCCGCCAGGCTTTTCGTCCCGGAGAAACATCATGGCGCATTTTACGGCCATTTTCTTTATCTTTCTTTACCTTTTTTGCGGTCATGTCACCTGGTCAAACTATCCTCCGCCCTTTCCATTTTACATTTATAAATTTTCCCAGCGAAATCAGAGTGAAAATATACAAAGGATAGAACAGCAAAATTAATGGCATTGCGCAAATATTCTTGCATTCGCGATATTTAATTAACAGCGCAAGAGTCCACACCAATATTAACCCCATAAAAAACAACGAAATATGAATCAACTTATCATTCACTTCAGCACCTGTAATACCCGCAATAACCGGAATAAATGCCAAAACTGAGGCCAAATACATAACTATGCCAAACAAAACAAGTGAGATTTTATTGCCGTAAAAAGCGCTTTTCCGCATCCACCTCAGTCTTTGAAAAACTCCTTCTCTAACTCCCGCAGGCGGTTGTGTAATTACTGTAAGATTCATATTACCGGTAGCTTTTGCCGCCGAAGTGCCATAAGTTTTTTGAACAAATGAAAGCAGGAAAACGTCGTCTCCGCTGGCCTGATGTTGCCCTGCTCCTGCTTTTGTATAGGCTATAAAAGTATCTTTTCGAAACAACAAATTGGCTCCGTTGGCAAGCAATGGTCCCGACAAAAGAAGAAACCTGCCCACCGACTGTAACCACCTGAACTCAATCGAAAAAAAACCCTCTATCATTTGAGAACAATTACTTGCATTCATTGTAACCGGCAGGGCAACCAGGTGAATTTTAGGTAAAAGCTGCACAGATGATAATTGAGTAAAATAACCGCAGGGAACTATAATATCGGCATCCCAGGTTAGTATCCACTGGCTTTTACTTTGCAAAACACCAGTTAAAATGGCCGCTTTTTTACCTTCACCCGTACTCTTTAATTTAATAACCCTGAAACCCTGAATTTCTTCGGGAATTTCCCTATCACCCCGGTCGTCAGAATGGTCATCTATAAAAATTATTTCAATCCCCATATTTTCAGGAACATTCAATGCCTTTAATGAAGCTACCAATCTGCCTATATTTTTGAATTCGTTTCTATAAGGCACAATTACACTGATGTTCGTAAGCGTTTGTTCTGCCCCGGGAATACTGCGCGAGAATAATTCACGAAACAACAACAGAATTAACCACACTGAAGACGTGCCAATTATAAACTGAAAGAGTATGAAGTATTGCGCAAGAGTCACGGCTGAAAGGTAAGTAGAACTAACGAAAAATAATACCAACAGAAGTGTATCTTTACCTCTATGAAAATAACACAGGCGCAGGAGCGGATAATTTTAGGGATAGATCCGGGTACTAATTTACTGGGTTATGCCGTAATAAAAGTAACAAACGGAAATCCAACCTTACTGGCGTGTGGCACTGTTAAGTTTCCTGTTAAAGATGAACAGGTGCGGAAACTGGGAGCCATTCTGATTAGTTTGAATGATTTAATTTCAAATTATCTACCTGACGAAATGGCTATTGAAAGTCCGTTTTTTGGAAATAATATTCAATCGATGCTAAAATTAGGTCGTGCGCAGGGTGTTGCCATTGCAGCCGCAATACAAAAAGGATTGCCCGTGTCTGAATATGCCCCGCGCAGAGTGAAACAAGCCGTAACCGGCAATGGTGCCGCAGGTAAAGAACAGGTAGCAGCAATGTGTCAAAGACTGCTGAAAACTGATTTAAGCACACTTCCTTTAGATGCTACCGACGCTGTGAGCGTAGCCTTATGTCATTCCATGACGATGCAGGATCTCTCTTCTCAAAAAGCAAAAGGTAAGGGAGGGTGGGACGCCTTTGTAAAGTCGAATCCCGGTAAAATCAAGCGTTCCTGATAGACTCAGCAATTTCAGTAAACCGCGCAGAATCAAGTTGTAATTTTGGACGAGTAAAATCCAAATCTGAAACACGTTCAATAGGTACAAGGTGTATGTGAGCATGAGGAACCTCAAGGCCAATTACCGCCACGCCTATTCGGGAACAAGGAATTACCTTTTCAATTTTTCGTGCCACACCGGCTGCAAATACCATCATTTCAGCAAGCGTGCCGTCGTCAATGTCAAAAATATAGTCCACTTCCTTTTTTGGAATAACCAGAGTATGTCCTTCCTTTAGCGGAAAAATATCAAGGAAAGCCAGGAATTTATCGTTCTCGGCAATTTTATACGCCGGAACCTCACCGCTCACTATACGCGTAAACAAACCCGCCATTACTTGCTGATGTCTAAAATTTCGAATTCCATTAACCCATTGGGTACCCTGATGGCTGCAATATCCCCTTTGGTTTTACCTAACAACCCCTTTCCAATAGGTGAATCTACTGAAATTTTGAATTCCTTCAAATTTGCTTCATTCTCGGGAACTATCGTGTAGGCCATTTGTGCGCCGTTTTTCATGTTCTTAAGCTTTACTGTGCTTAGTATGGTAATTTTACTATTGTCCAGTAAGGATGCATCAATTATTCGGGAGATTGCAATTTTCTCACGAAGTTTTGAAATTCTCATTTCAAGTAATCCCTGAGCTTCTTTGGCAGCGTCGTATTCGGCATTTTCCGACAAATCACCCTTATCCCTTGCCTCAGCAATCTGCTTTGAAATTCGCGGCCGCTCCACCAACTCAAGCTCTTTTAGCTCCTCCTTCATCTTTAGGAGTCCCTCTTCTGTTACATACTGAACTGTTGACATATCAATTGTATTTAGCGCAAAAAGAGAGCCCGAAGGCTCTCTTTAGTTTCATAAATGTTCGACAAAATTACTGAATATTCAGACGAATTCCAAAAGAATGTACACCATTAAAAGGATTTGTTGCTCTGTAAGCGTAATCAAACGATGCCAGAGAACCACCCTTACCCAGTGGAACTGCAACAGACGCACCTGCAGTAGGTCCTGTAAACGCAGTTGCCCGATCTTCGGCATTCAGAATACCTTTTTCGTACAGATATCCGGCACGTGCAATGAACTGAGCGGAACCCAAATCCCAGGTGTATTCTAACCCAAGTCCGTATTGGTCGCGGGTGAATGAATTAGAGGTATATGCCAGAGCCGTTGTTAATTTATGCTTCTCGCCAAACTGGAAATCATACGAAGCTCCAATGACAACCAAAGAAGGAATTTCAAAACGGGCAGTCTTTTGGTCTATATTGTATGTTGAACCATAGATTGGGTTAGTAACCGAGAAAGACAAGCCATCTCCGGCAAACTGCATGGGCGGACCAACATTCTTAAGCGTAATTCCAAATTTAATCTCGTCACGGTCTCCTGCAACGTATTGAATACCGGCATCAATTGCTACACCACTTGCCTTCAGGTTGTTAATGGACTGATTTACCACCTTTACACTAACACCGCCATAAATTGAATTAGAGAATTCACGGGCGTATGACAAACCCAATACTATAGAGCGCGGAGTAAAAGATCCTATACCGCCCTCAGGAATATCCACTGTTGTAATTGGAATCTCGCCGAAGTTCATGGAAGTAAAACTAATACCCAGAACATTTTTCTCTCCCACTTTTTGCCCCAGTGCAACAGAATTGATATTGATACCTGAACCACCCAACCATGATGACCTTACAAAAGACACATCTGTACCTTGTGTAAAAGCCAAACCGGCTACGTTCATAAAAATACCCTCAACACCTTTTACACAAGCCACGCTGGAATTAGCCCACGCACTGGATCGAGCCCAAGGATTAATCAGCAATTCGGTAGCTCCGGCAGAACCGGCGCGGTCTTCATTACCTGCGTACACCGGAGTAGCCACCATGGTACCCAGGGCTACTGCTAAGCCGATATGTTTTAAATGTTTTTTCATAACCATTATTTTACTCAATTCATTTAGTTTCAATAACATTAGAAGTTATCCAAATCCGGAGGTCTAACAGCACCAAACCATTTCAGAATTTTTTCTCCAACACCCGGAACATCAATATGAATAATGTATGTACCGCCGGCAATGGGAATACCCTGATAGTTTTTCAAATCCCATTCAACCGATGTGAGCGGGTCGTCTTTTGTAAGCTTGCGCACCAAAGTACCGTTGGTTGTAAATATGCTGATGTTACATATTTCAGGCAGGTTGGTAATTTTAATTCGCGTATCCAGACGATCTGACTCATAAGCAGAGAATGCGTAGTAAGGATTTGGCACTACATTAATCATATCCAGCGCACTTACTGCCGTATCAATTACATTAGTAGCGGTAGCGATATCGGTGGTAGTAAAGCGGTACAGAGGTAACCAGGTATTAACACTGCTGGCAGTATCCTGTCCGGTATTAACCATGCTAAAACCACCCGTTGCATACCTTTCATATGGCTTTTTAACGCGTATGCGAATCTTAACATCATTGCTCAGCAATTCCTGTCCATCAGCAAGCATTGGGGCACCTACCCAAATGCAGGATCTCCAAACACGCTTACGTTCGGTAATGGAAGCATTCTTAAGCTTAGATTCAATATAAACACCGTCGTCGTAAGCCGGCATTCTTGAACTTCCAAGTATACGCGCTTCGTTTTTAAAGATGTAAATAAAATGTTTACCACCAAAAACTGCGTCGCCAAGATCGGTTGTGAACTTAGATGTAGGATTCCATAACATATCCCTACCGTTGTCAACAGAAAGCCAGGAATCTTCTCCAAAGGCCATATTTAACCTCTCACCGGTTTCTACATCTATAGCGTAACCGGGGAACCAACCCATTCCGGTACCGGTACCATCAGGATTCCCGTCCTTATCTAAAGATTGGCCTGCGCGTAACTCCATTTTGTTGATTCCGCCCTCAGTTAGCTGAGTATAGTCTCCCATTTCTATTACAGCACAACGTGTCCATTTTGATTTATCGCTGGTGAATACAATATCTACACTCTGTAAGTCAGCGAAATCATAATTAGTACGTGTATCAGCGTAACTGTCACCAATTGGCATGTGGTCTACACAACGTTTCTGAACTCCGCAAAGACTATATGGTGCCCAGGTTCCATCAATAATATTCTCATACTGCTCTATCACGTCTGTACCATAGTCGTTGTATGATGAAATATAAGGACACATTCCAGCAGTATCCACATCATCTTCAATCTGATTACCGGCGCGAATCCAGTTATCATCATTCAGACCTTCGCCATCTTCAACACCACCCAGCCAGCGTCTGGAAGAGTCAGCATACTCGATACTCGATTCAATCAAATCAGTAAACGTGAAGTTTGGCACAGCTGCATCTGTATAATAAGGCGACTGTTCTACTATTAAAGAGATACCCCACTCCGGAATAATCTGTTCGTTACCTACTTCAATGGTCTCGTCAGAAGTAACAACCTCTCCGGTTGTAAGGTTTGTTAACTCCCAGGTAGCTTCCGCAAGGTTTGGCAATCCGCCAAGGTTAATACCACTCATGGCTGAAGTTGCGCCTCTGATGAACCTCAGTTCAAAATCTGCAGACACCACATTCAGAGGATCTACAACTTTAATATTTACCGGACCTCTTCCGTTTTGATATTCAGGATTATCATCAGTGTAATTCGCAATAATCCTTGCTTCGGTTTCGGGTGTTAAGTCTAAAACCAATCCACCATTACCCTGGCCTTCAATTCTGGTAATCTTAGGTCCATCGCCATATAGTGAATTTTGCTGAGTACCCCCGGCTTCAGGATTAGGATGGTGCGGAATACCGGTATATACCTTTATAGATAAGCCCTGTCCGTTTTTTCGGCTCGCCAGATATGGTTTCTTTTGACCATCCAGTAACAACGGGTCGGTGGGGTCGAAAGGAGAATATTCGTTGTGAGAATAGGCAATGGCCATAAAATAGTACTTCTTATGGTTCACCAGCTTTCGGTTTCCGGTAGCAAACTGGTCTTCAGTAACCCTGAAGGAATGTCGAACGCCATTGTTTTCGCCGTCCACCATTTCCTGTGGAGAAATTACACCGATACTCTCATCAAGTGTCCAGTTAATCAACTGACTTACATTGTCTTTAAGATCACACTGGAAAATCAAACGGGCACGGTCTACATCATACAATTCTGATGCGGAAACTGTACCGTCAGCCAACTGAAATATCTGGTAACCCTGGAAGCGATATTTGTTATCCCAAGTAATTCCCTGCTGTAACAGGTTATCAGGAGTAACGATAAACGGATCTTCCTTAACAAAATCCTCTCCTACGTTATTACCTGTTGAGTTAGTCAAATAAAGTAACAGTTCATTTTCCAGTTCCTGAATACGAACATCTGGAGCATCAGGACCTTCAAGAATTTCAAAGCAATTATCAAACAATGCCTGCGCCTTATCATCCGCCAGACGAATGGCATCAACCGGAGCCTCAATACCACCACCGGCAGCACGAGCCCATACCACACCTACTGTAATATTATTCCTTGCGCCCGGCTGCAAGGTGAAAGGACCAGCAGACTGAACAAAACGACGGTCGCCTTTTGCATTACCTTCAGTTACTTCACTCCAGGCAGCCTGGGGGACACCACTGGTTCCCCAACCCTGTACATCAGAATTACCTGGGAACATATATTCCGTACACACGCCACCGGTGTTGTAACCATTACCTCCATAAGTAATACAGGTACCGTCTTTCCAGAAACCACGTAAATAGTTGTAGTAGTCTGATGCCGTGTTAGGGTCGGTAGTTGCTGTGGGAGGGCTGCCAACACCGGCTCTGTTGAAAGCAACATATCTGCGCATACCAAAACGCTCGTTATCCACCTTACTGTCTCCATAACCAATACCCATACCGCGGTAAACAATTCCATCGCCTGCAATGGCTGTATTGTAGCTGATAAAATAACCATTCGTAGGAGTAGGACCCGGATTATCTACACCGTCATTGTCTTTGTATGGTCCTTCAAAAAAGTCAATACCAATTGCCGGTGGATTTGCACCATAAGGAATGGCACCATTACATCCATCATTGTCGTCAAGGTCTGCGTTATAAACGTAACCTAAACCACGGCGAACGTCGCAACCTGCAAAATCATCTTCCGAGCAACCTAAGTCAGCATCGGCATACTGACCGAAAAATGTATTGGTAAGGGTTTGAGTGGAACGATTAATAAGTTCATAATTATAGAAAGTCATGTTATTAACCTCATCATTGGTGCTGAAAGCGAAAGCCTGAGCTCTAATTTCCATACCAATAGGATCGCCACCGGTTTCAGTGTGTACGTTACCCTTATCGTTAAAAATCCACCAAAAGGTATCGTCACCAAAAAGAATTACTTTACGGTCGTTGGCATTACACTCAATGTCGCCTTCAATATCATACCAGGGGTAATCCTGACTGCTGAACGGGTCAGGATTATACACACCATCGCCATCAACATCATAAAATGGAGCAAGATAGAAATCCTGATTCAAACTAACATCGCCATGAGCAGGCCAGTTTGTAATACTTGACGGAACGGAATATCCCGCAAAATCAACTGTTTCATCACAATCCGGGTCAGTAACACATTTACAAAACGCAACATACTGCTCTACTTCAGCCCGGGTAATATGGAAAAATTTGTCGTATTCAAGACACACGTCAGCAGATACCTCTGCATCGCCTGTTGTTGTAAGCGGACCAGGCCAGAAATCATTACCTTGTCTAAAAAGAACACCGGCAAACTTCAGCTGGTTATTTACGTCCACGCCACCCATCCAAAGCGAGCCGCTAAACAGCGCACTGGGGCCAACCTCACCGGTTACTGCAGGCTTAGGAACATAATACGCGCCGCGGCTGGCGGCTCTGTCCTGCCAAAGACTACCTCCGTTTTCAATCAATGCCCGTACATTATTCAATTCAAGAAATGTAATGGCGGTTGCAGGAGCGCAGCCCGCAGCCCTTGAGGACTGTGGTGCTTTATTACCGTAGTTAGGATCGAACCAGGCACCGGCCTGAGTTGAAGCCATCAGCATAACACCGGCTGAAAGCGATAATCCAAGGTGTTGTATTCTTTTCATGACCTGAGAAATTAGGGGTTATCAGAAGTTGAAGTTTACACCCAGACGTATGGTTCTGGGCAAACCGTAATTGAAGGGGTTATTCACCTTTAAAAGGTAGTAATTATCAAATGAATTAATATCGTTTTGTGCGGCTGCCTGATCTAAATATAACGGCGATTCAAGGAAACCGTCATCGTTGGCAACACCTGTAAAGCGGTACACATTCACAACATTCAGTGTATTGAACAGGTTGTTAATTTGTACATAAACATTTAGGTAAGCCGACTTTTTATTGTCCTCCTTACCAAAATCAAGCATAAAATTACGGTCAATTTGCATGTCGGTTCTGAATTGTCCGGGCTTTCTTGAACCACTAATCTGGCCTTCAAGAACACCCGTAGCCGGACTTAAAACCGCGGCAGCAGTAATGTTACTTTGAGCGTTATAAGGAGTACCGCTACCAATAAAGGTTACAAGATTGACACCGGTGTTCTTGAGTATCTTTTTGCCTGCAATTACCGGTCCGTTATAATCTGCATCACCGTAACGATAGTCAACAGTAGCCGTGATAGCGTGACGTTGGTCGTACGAATAAGGATAAATGGTACGAAGGTTAGGCTGACCTGAATTCACCAAATTCAAAGCAGATGTAGCATCTGAGCCTGTTCCCTCTGCGAATTGAAGGGTATAGGCAGCGCGCAACCAAAGGTTACCTGTTTTACGTAGGTCGTAAGAAACGGTCAAACCCTTAATAGTACCAAAGTCGATGTTACCCCATGACTGATATGTTTCAGGATAAGCTCCGGTGTAATTAATCAGGGCTACCTGATTTCTTTGCTCGCGATAGAAAGCTGCAATTTTAATACTGGAGCGCTTGGAAAGCACCTGCTGGAAACCTAATTCATAGTCGATCGTGGTTTCAGGTCGCAGGTTTGGGTTATTGATTACAACATTCTGGTTTCTGATGTAATAATAATCAAGAATATCCAAACGGTTACCATCTGTAGGGCGCTTGGTAAGAATATCGTAGTGAGCAAAGAACAAAGCCTCATCTGAAATTGGAAAAGAGAATGCAATACGCGGCATCACATTAATCTGAGGTTTGTAATCTTCAAAAGCAGTAGGTTTAATTTGCTCATCCGGGTCGTCAATAAGATAAGGTGCGATACCCTGTGCAGTTGTTAACAGGTTTGGATCTGAAATTTCGATACCATCGGAATCAAACCATGTAGAAGTACCATTGCCGTTATTTCTGCGATAGCCATTGATAGCTGTAGGGTCGTTAATATCGTTTACATAAACTATATAATCGCTACCCATATTACTGGGGTGTGCCTGACCAAATTCGGCCTGTGCATCAACCTCACCCACTGTTTTAGCCTGATACAACAACCAATTATCTTTTAACACCAACTGGTTGGCATCAAAGCGGTCAACTCGAACACCCACGTTAAAGATAAGGTCTTCAAACGCGAATTTATCCATGATGTAACCTGCCATGTAAACAGGCTGGAACGGAGCAATTTTACGGGTATAATTCCCGAATTCATCCTGCGCATTAAAGAAGTCTTCAAATGAAACGTCTTTGGCTTTTAATTTTTTCCCGGTATAATCGTATCCATAGTAGCTTACATAGTTATTACCGTCGTTTAACAATTCATCAGCGCTAAACATATCTAAGGTAAATAACTCAGGATCCAAACCATCTATATTGATGAAGCTGTTTCCATCAGGATCCATGCCCAGTTTATTTCTAAGATTATAATCAAAATAGGATTGAGCATCGTCACCGCTGTAAGCACCCGGAGCAGCATTTAATCGGTCGAAATCATATTGGAGGAATGTACCATACTGGGTAATATGCGGATTGTTCACGTCAAGTTCCAGAATATGAGAATTGGCCAATTGACGCATATGGTTCCAAAGGTTACGAACATCGGAATCATAAGGGCTTACCGTATAAGAGCGATCTGTACGCTGTTCAAATTCAAAACCAACAGAGATTGCATGGTCGCCAATTTCGGCAGAGCCATTACCTGTTACACGGAATTGATTTTCATCTGAGAAATCATACCTATTCAGACCAGTATAACCCATATTATACCATAAGCCATAAACACTTTTAGGCTGGTCACCGTTTCTGAGTGCGTTCGCTGCCAGAATTTGGTCTAGGTTTTCATAATTATCAACTACCTCATCATACAATGAGAAATACTGAGTAGTTATTGCAGCAAGACTCTGATTAACAGCACTTGGATAAAACTCAACCAAAGTATCATCAAAACCATTATGAGTACGAACACCATTATCAAATTCATAAGAATTCTGAGAATAAACGTGGTAAGTACCCACATATCCATATTGGAACACATTGTCCTCATGGCGGGGATCCCATGTTTTATCAACGTTTTTAGAATAGTCAATCATCAAAGAATAGTATGCATTTTTCATCTTGTTTTGATTCTCTTCAGTTTGCTCAGAAGTAAATCTTTGTGTAAAACGGGCATAAGCTCTCCAAGATGTTGATACAGATTCAGTATTATTATCCCAATTCATAAGAGAGGTGCTGAAACCATAGCCTTGGGAAGCATCATAGCCTTGGGAAGTACCATAGTTATATTGTCCACCAAAGGTGAGGTTAATATTAGGCCCGGTGTTCACATCCAGTTTACCGGAGGCAGAAACCTGCTGTCTGCCGGCACCTTGACGCCATGCTACCTTTTCAAAGGCATTGCTTTGTAGAAAGTCTGTATTATAAAAGGCGCCAAAACCTGAACCTGATGGGCGGAGGGGTCCCAGTGCTTCGGCATTCAATAAAGAATCCCGAACTGATTGCTTAATACGATAATTACCAATCTTTTTATGAACAGGTCTTGAGTCAAGTACATTTTCGTAGTTGGCACTTAAGAAAAAGCCTAAAATGGGACGAGTTTTCTTACCTGTAGAATCTTTCTTCATTAATAAAGGACCTGAGATACTACCTTCCACAAGGTTGTAGGCAAACTTATCCAGACCATACACTTTTCTATTATAACCTAAGCCACCGCCACCTGTAGAAATACCAGATGTAAGCACATCTATACTACCGAAATAATGGCTTGAAGGCCCACGTGTTGTAACCGAAATGATACCACCTGTAGCATCACCATAGTTTGCTGGTAAACCGCCTGTTATTACCTGAACCTCCTGAATGGCTGCTTTTGGCAAGTTCGAAGAACCACGCACCTTGATACCGTCAATAAAATAATAGGTAGAAGAAGAACGCGAACCACGCACAGAAATTCCGCCTTGGCTACCGGCATCCTGATATACCCCACCAACAGTGGTTGCGATACTTGTAGCTGAACGACCAGGCATTTTTGCGATGTCATCTCGGGTAACCGTACCGCCACTGGCTCCACCATCTTTATCTATCAGAGGAACCTGATAATCGATAACCTCTACAGTATTCAGTGTATTGGCATCCGATGGGTTCAATGCCAGTTTGTTATCACCATCCAGGAAGGTGATGGTGGCATTCTTTACCACCACGTCGTTTAAAACAAGGTCGTTATAGCCGACAAATTTAACTTTTACGCTATACTTACCCGGAGTAAGCGAACTAACGGTAAATATTCCGTCAAAGTCTGTGGTACCACTTGCCTTGACTGTTCCGTTTTGTTCGATCAAAACTCCGACAAAAGGCAGCGGTTCCCCGTTACTTTTATCGACAACCAAACCTTTAATACTACCGGTACCCTGAGAGTAAACCGTTGTAAATGCGGCTAATATAATAGCCAATGTGAGCTGTAGCTTACGAATCATGTTATGAAAGCGTTAATAAAACCTTAATGCAACAACACGGTAAATATAGAAACTTTTAAAATGAACAAACAAACCTTAATTTATTTTAATGAGTGAACGGTGCTACATATTGACTCAAATGTAAAACTTAACCTGCTCACTTTCTGCCCTTCTTCCTTTTATCTGAGCCCTTTTTTAATTTCTTCATTTTTTTTCGTGTAGCCTTGTCCTGAATTTTATGATGGCGTTTAAACACCTGTTTCTCGGCTTTGGCAGCTTCTTTCTCCTTTTTCTTCTCATTTTTCTGCCTCATTTTTTCTTCTTTGGCCTGAGCACGACTTTGCTCACGTGTTGGTGCCTGAGCCATTAGAGACGATATGCCCACAAACAGGGTAATCAAAATCAGAAAGTACTTCCACTTCATATTAAACAATTTTATACTAAATTAGCAGTTATGTACGGAATGCGCGCATACACTAAGGTAATTTTTTCAGGAATTCTGTGCATTGCCCTTATGACAGGGTGCCGTAAAAATCAAAATCAAATACCCTATGTACTTGTTGACGTGTACATTAATATTAACAACCCGGGATACTACACGCTTCAGGCAGTGGGTGGGTGGGTATATTATCCGGCGGGATCCAAAGGATTGATTATTTACAGAAAAACCGTGGACGAAATGGTAGTTTTCGATAGGCACAGTCCATATTTACCCGATAATAATTGTATTACAGAGGTTGACGAGACAACAAACATTACCGTAATTGACCCTTGCTCGGGTTCAGAATTCCTGCTGGTTGATGGTAGCGTAACCAAAGGTCCCGCCGTGTTTCCGTTACAGCAATATCAAGCTTCTTTTGACGGAACCATGCTGCATATATATAATTAGGTAAGAACGGCTGCTTTTCTTACCCTTTTATTCCCTTCAGTTCGGTCTTAACAAATACTACAAGACTTTTTACGTATTCTGAAGTAAAGTTAAATTCAATACCTGCCGCTTTGTAAACTTCGGGTATGGTTGCAGTATTCCCCAATGATAAAGCCTTTTCATATAGGTTAAGCGCATCCCTTCCATTCTCCTTGTAGTTTTTCCAAAGTGCAATGGCGCCTAACTGAGCCATACCGTATTCAATATAATAAAACGGTACTTCAAAAAGATGCAGCTGCCGGTGCCAGCCGGAAGGTTTCAAATATTCAAATCCCGTCCAATCTACTACCCCTGTGCCATATTTCTGGCTCAACTCTACCCACTTCCGGTTTCTTTCATCGATAGTCCACTGCACATTTGTATATACATGGTGCTGAAATTCATCTATCTGAGCAATCCATGGCAGAATACTGAGCACTTTCTCCAGCTGGTCCTGCCTTGCCCTTTTCAGTGAGTCTTCATCATTATAGAACAGATGCCACGTATCCATGCTAATTAATTCCATACTCATAGATGCAAGTTCAGCCACTTCACTGTGAAGGTTTTTAAATGCAGTAAGCTCAAGAGAATGATTTAGATACGATTGAATAGCGTGTCCTCCTTCGTGAAACATGGTTATTAAATCGTTCTCGCTACCTGCCGCATTCATAAATATGAAGGGAATTCCCGTTTTATACAACGGGTAGTTGTATCCACCCGGCATTTTACCGGGCCTTGAACCTAAATCCAGGTGTCCCATGTCTTTCATGCGCTGCATCAATGCACCATACTCCGGTTTGATGGAATGAAATGCACTGATGGTTTTATCAATCAATTCATCCGGAGTTTGAAAGGGTTTTAGTGGTTCTCTTCCATCCGGATCCACCGCTGTATCCCAGGGCTTCAAAGAATCGTAACCCAGCTTAGAAAGACGATGTATATCCAGCTCTTTGTTAAAAGGAATGATATGTTCAGCAATAGACTGATGAAAATCGAAACAATCTTTGGCTGTATAATCAAAGCGCTCCATGGCCTTGAATTTATAGTCTCTGAAATTTTGAAAACCCGCATTTACAGCCAGGGTATGCCTTAAGGCAACCAACTTATGGTACAGCTCATTCAATTGCTCCGTATCCTTTTGTCTGGCATTATTCACCAGGTTCCATACCTTTTCACGTACAGAACGGTCAGTTCCTTTTAATAACATTGAGGCCTGTTGCAGGGTAATTGTTTTCCCTTCCCATTCAATGGTCCAGTTTCCTGTGATGGCACCGTATTTTTGAGACTCGGTTTGAATTTCCGCTTCCAGAGGAACATTTTCTTCGCGGAATAATTCTACAGAGGTACGCAGCGACCTGAAAAAGATGAAATAACC
Organism: uncultured Weeksellaceae bacterium; assembly: GCA_964508605.1. Lineage (GTDB taxonomy): Bacteria > Bacteroidota > Bacteroidia > Flavobacteriales_D > CAZDUI01 > CAZDUI01. The sequence goes on from CAZDUI010000006.1 coordinate 48,393, forward strand.
CGGTTCAGAAATTTCAAATTTAGCAGATAACTCCAGAATTTTCTGATTGAGGGCGTTGCTTACCGGTGCGATTTTGGGCTGAATTTCATTCACAAAGTACGTATACCGGTCTCTCTTTTCGTCGCTTGCTGTATCTGTACTCATTTTAATATACCGCCAGCCTGCATCTTCCTCAATGGCAGCCTCAAGCTCCGAAATATTGCGCAGAAATTCGGCAAAAGACATCCTGTTGTCAATTTGCCGATTCAGCAATTCCTGAAAAATGGGTTCAATATCCTGCCAGGCACTGAGAATGAATTCCTCAGGCAAAAACCTTTTTTGTGTCATAATAATTATTGATTTTACCCTGCTTTTCGGGGTGTAGTGGTTGGTTTTGCTCCTCCTGCCCTGGGTTTTGATGCAGGTTTAGACCCGGTAGGTTTTGAAGCACCGCTTGGTTTAGAACCTGCTTTTGGTGATTTACCCTCAGTAGCCGGTTTCTTAACTTTTGCAGTTTTCTCAACAACCGGCGCTTCTTCCGGAGTTTCCTTTCCGGCTACAGCACCAGATGCTTTAGCTTCATCAGATGCCTGGGCAGCTTTTTCCATACGCTCTTTTAGCTCGCCACTGGAATGAAGCAAATTATACCATTGAAACAGTTTTTGAATGTCACTGTTGTACATCCGTTCTTTATCGTAATCAGGAAATCTTTCCTCAAGGTAAACCTTTAATTGTTCAACCGGCTCTCTATGACTGGGTGCCTCCTTGCCTTCTTGTTTTTCATAAAAGGAAACAAGCACTTTACTAAGAGGTACATCTTCTCCGGTAGTGTATACCGTTATATCCTCCAGGCTGCTTATTTTATTAGACGAATGCGCCGGCATTCTTTTGCCGTCCATTAACGATTGAACAATGATGGCATTTTTGCCCTGTCCGAGCACTTTGTACAATCCGGGTTTTCCAGATATTGCTATGATTCCGGTAAGATCCATTCAAATTAGGTTTAGCGCAAAATTAGAAATATTATGTTACCAAGAAACATTTTTATAGATATCTACCAGACAACGCAGGTGAAAAATTTGGTTATTATAAAAACAATCATTCATTGGGTTTATTTACAGTACTTCCAGTAATTTAATTACCGGGTAAAGACCGGTATTAAGAACTTTTTAAGGGTATTCCTAAAATACCTATTGAACCACCAGCTGCATAACCTGAACTCCTTTTTTGGAAATTGCACGAAGGATATAGGTTCCAGAAGCGAAATGTGTTTCCAGTTCAAAGTCAGAACTGCGGTAATCGCTCCATACTTTTCTGCCTGAAAAATCTGAGAGTTCAAAAAGCGCCGGACTATCAATACCCGATATATGAAACAGCCCGTTGGCAGGATTTGGATATACCGAAATAGCTTTCTCAGTAACTTCATGAATATCCTCACAAATGTACCACAATGTATCAGAAACTCCTGTGCATCCGTTTGCGTATTCTATTTCGGCTGTGTACATCCCAAAACACTGGTCAATCTCCCAATAATTTGAAGTGCCTGAATACACCCATACCGGAATTCCGGAATCAACATCGTACAAAGTATAGTGCTGCGCAGTTTCCGGAAAAATTTCAAGCACTGCAGAATAAATACCACTCAATGAATCAGGACTCACTGTTACCATACCGTACGGAGCAAAAAAATCGTGAACTACCACCGTGTCGGAGTAACCCCGGCAGCCAAAACTGTTTTCGGCAATATACCAAATAGTATCCTGCTGGGTTAATTGAATAAATGCTGCAGTATCGGTTTCGTTCCAAATTACTGAGGGATAGGTCTGGTCTGGCACCATGTTAACAGAACCGGGCTGGCAGATTACAGTATCTCCGGAAACCAAAGGATAGAAATTACTCTGTACCAACGCCCTGAATATATCTATTTTACCATACCCAAAAGTATCGTTGGGAATAATACCCGTATAAGAATCTTGCCGTGCAGTAGAAGTAATCAGCTGCTTGAATTCTTCGGGTGTTCCCAGCGGACATTTTTGCAAATACAACGCCGCCGCACCTGCTACTACCGGCGATGCCATACTTGTTCCACCGTTGCGCACGTGCATGCCGCCGGGTGCAAGTACATGGGGTGCCGTAGTTTGATAATTTGCCAGCAATCCCATAGATCCGGCTGAAAAAGTCACATCGCCTGTTGCGGCAATATCGGGTTTTGTACGCATATCGCGGGTAGGACCGTAACTGCTGTTTTTTGAAATCTTACCCTGCACACCGGGTAATACCTGCAAATTGTTATTGTAATCGGTATAACTTAGGTACCCGTTCATGTTTCCTACGGTTATAACATTAGGTGAGCAGGCCCATGACGAAACAATGATCTTTCGGTCGTCCGGTGCGCGATAGTTGATAATCTGAGGGAAATCGACCGGTGCAGGCACAACGGTATCCATAAAATTAAGGCCCAGCCATGCTGCCGACCACAGGTCGAAGGTACCTGTACCTGTTGTCATCAGGGCAAAGCGGTAATCTGTGCTGCTGCTGTCGGGTTCCGGAATGTAAATTTGATACAGCCTTTGTGCTCCTCTCTCTTCACTGTAAAACTGAACAGTGGCCAGGGTATCTCCGGCGGTATTGAAAATGGTGTCGTATTGCATTATCTGGTCACAGTCAGCCGGTGCGTAAAAAGCAGTTTTGCCCCTTCGTTTAAAGGATGGATTTACCATATCGGCAGCGATTGAAAACTGTACCTGGCGCAAATCGGCTGTATCGGCCCATATTTCCATGAACAACCCCGGACCCAGCGCCATAGACGAGTTATACTGAAACCATGTAAAGGCAGTATCTGCTGTTACTGTATAGTTCAGGTGGTAGCGTCCGGCACTGCCACTGTTACCTGCAGCACACACCATAATTCTGCCGTGTTTGGCAGCAAGCAAACTATCAATATATAAAGCTGCCGGATCTTTGCCGTCGTGAGAACCCAGATAATCGCCCAGACTGGCATTTATAACCACCGGACGCTGCAGAGAATCGGCCACACTAACAATATAATCCACGGCATCGGCTACACTTTGCAACCAATTGGTATTGTTAAAATCGCTGCTTACAATAATCAGGTCGGTGGCCGGTGCTACGCCACGGTGGTACCCATTTTCTAAGGCGTTGCCTGCTGCTGTGCCGGTTACTGTACAACCGTGATCTAAATACTGCCCCGTAATCAAAGCAGTACCTGAATTTATATCTGTACTGTCCCAAACCTGGCCATAGCCGTATTTTGGAGGTGTGCGGCCCGGGTCAAAAGCTTCAAACTGATTCCACATTCTTAATACACGTGTACTACCGTCTGCATTTTTAAAATCACCGTGATTAAAATCAATGCCACCATCAATAATACCCATCAAAACATTGCTGCCATCCAAGGGAATGTTCAGAGGTGCATAACCATAAAAAGCACTGTCCACATTATTGATTTGCCGGTTGGTATCGTTTAATACTACCGGTTTACTCAGTTGATAATCTATTCGATTTACACCGCTACAGGCAGCAAGCGCTTCCACTTGTTTTGCTGCAACGCGAATGCACAGGTATTTTCCGGCGCGGTACTGAATGGTGCCCCCAAAATCCAATATATGCTTCTCTGCCTCTGTGTTACAAAGCACATACAGTCCCAGAGTCTGGTCTGGCGAATTCTTTATTAATTGCCGTAAAGGAATATTTATGCCACACTGTGCCGCAACACCTGCATACGTTACAGCCATCAACAAAAACAGAATTGCGCGACTCATACCACAAATATACAAAAGGCTTTGGTTTTATAGGACTTCTTGAGATAGAGGTCACAATTTTAACACAAATCCTTACTCTCTCACCACCTCATTTTACTCTACCAACTTTCTTTTACGCCATGCGCTCGGTTTCCAACGGAAGGCCAAAGAATAAGTCATTTCGAAATACAACTCGGAAAAAAAAAGATTTTTAATTGAAACTGTGTTATTCGTTATCACATAATAATCTTTCACTACAGACATACCAAATAAAAAGGATAATTCATGGAAAATAAGACTTTCCTTTTTAGGAAAATATATAAGTCTTATTCCTGTAAAAGCACGGTGCCAATCTCTCTTCAATACGCGTATTGTCGGATTTGCTAAATATTTAATAGTTTCGGGAAAACCATAAACACGATACAGTCTTCTTTCGGCAGAATAACCCAGCGGAAGACCAATTGACCAATTCCCATTTTTAAAAAGAGTCCGTGAACCATTTGTGCCCACGTACCATGAGACAGCCCTTAAAGTTTCTCCAAAAGGCAGTTCATATTCACTTATGTCAACAGTATTTATAGATGTAAATGTAGATAATGGCCTGATAAAAGGTTCGCCGTAAGTTATTCCCAATTGCACTTCAGCCATCCATTTATTAAATCCCACGCCAGTATTTACGACGGATTGAGCAAAAAAAGGCCTCAACGGAGGAAAACTAACATAAAAAAACCTATTGGTATCGCCAGAATTAATATTAAAGCTCCGCCCGTTAACGGAATCACTAACAATGGTACTATGAAAAACCCATTTACATCTCAGGGGTTTCATTTCAATTGCATGACCCGTAAAAAGTATTTCAAAAAAAATAATTGTAATTATAATTCTCCTTTTTGTCATCGTAAAATCTGAAAATCAATCTATAATTTCATTTCTAGCATTAAGGCACTCGGGTAAAAAATGAACCAAAACCATTTACTGCACAATGGCTACAGTCGGGGTTAGCTACTGCAAGAAACGGAAACCCGTAAATGATGATGGTATCGTTGTCCATATTAAAATAATCTTTAATTACCCACTTCAAATGTCGGTCAACAATAACGTGATACTGATAATGACTATTGTGAATTTCTATTTTATCAATCCTGAATTGCGCCCTTTCACTTAATTTTCCGTCAGAATAAAATTTTAATTTACCCGATTTTTCAAATTCCAATTCAATAACCTCATCGTTAATCTCACCCAATGGTGAAGAATAAATTTCTTCATTCAGATACAAATCCATATAACTGGTTTTTCCAATTAAAAATTTCCACCGACCTACCAGTATATGCGCATCATCCCCGAATCGGTCTTTTTGGCAACCGTATAAACAAAGACAACACAAAATAATCACAATATAACGCATATTACATTCTTATTATTTTAATTTCCGTAGACTCGTTTTTCGTTAGTACCTTAAATAAATAAACCCCTTTACTAAAGGAAGAAAAATCGAATTCATAATCAGTAGAAGTTGCAACACCATGCATAAGTATTCTCCCGTATATATCACTAAGAAACCACATATTCCCTAATAACTCCGGGTGAATAAGTAGTTTGGTGATGCCCATAGTGGGATTAGGATAGGCTGACACATTTGCGACTGGTTCAGGGGAAATGTAGATTTCTGAAATTTCGTTTTTAACAATGGTATTCGTTGCCGTTTCTTGTAAAGAAGAGTTCGCCTCTTGTATTTGATTTAGAGGCTGAATAAAAATTGGTTCATCCTTTTTTATTATTTTAAAAAGTGCAATTGGATGATATGTATAATCAAGGTCAGGGTATTCCAGTCTCAGTATGCCACCACTGGAAGTCTTATCAATTTCGTAACCCAACCAATATCCTGTATAGGCATCATACCAATCTGTTCTAAATTTCTCCTTCGAAACCCCAATATTTATTTCGATACGATGGAAAGGTTTATCCTCAACAACCTCAGTAATATGCAAATTATTATCTGAAGGAGGCACCAAAGAACAGGGTGTGCCAGGGATAGCCATAGAATACCAATTGTATGTATTATTGACCAAAACACCTATTACGCGGGGATTACCAATTGTTTCTTTTAAAAAAGACACATAAGCCTTACCTTCACCTGTACCTTCTCTTGCAGAATAACCTGGCAGCCAATTCTCCTGATTAAAATCAATTCCACCAATAAAATTAGCTAATTTTAAGAACCTGTCCGGTACTGGTGGAGTTACTTGAGTAGAATTCCAAACCAACCCTGTACCCATTAAACCAGAAAAGGTACTCGTATAAAAATCAATAAGTGTTGTGGCTCCGTTATCGCATCCCGTCGCATTTCCAGGATATTCTATCCCCCCTCCACCTATTTCACTATGAAACACTGGTTTATCACCTATTTCATCTGCATGACTCTTTAACTTTTCACCTCTACTTGTTTCATTGCTATAATGATTGTAACATGCCACATCTACATAACTTAGGTCAAAGGAATTGTCTGGAAACGCGTTACCGCCATCAACTATACCATCACCCGTACCATCTTTGCCTGTGTAATTAACTGCAAGCAATTGCTTCGTTCCAATACTCTTTAAGTATCCCAGCATTTCATAATTCCAATCCTTAACATACTGACGCAATGAAGCCGATGTTTCGTATGGTTTGTATTTCACAGGCGAACAATTAATATGATATGATTGTCCGATGTTGTTCATCTCACTAATAAGTTCAAATATCGCAATCTCAGTAGAATATCCATAACGGGCAATCATATAACGCAGCCGGTTTTTATAAAATGCCTTTGCTGCCGAGTTGCTAAGAAACTCTTCAGGATATGTTAAACCTAAATCTCTCTGATAACAATACCCAGAATCTTTCGGGTTTGACGAACAATTGCCAGTAGTATAAACAGGTGAATTATGCGGACTCCAATCCCAATAAAAAAAATAATAAGTACTCAGTATTTCAAATGGATAATGAGCCATCATATTAAAATGAATTTTCAGATTCAAAGAATCTGCGCGTTCTAAAATCCGGTCAGTTTCCCAAGCACAATGCATCCTTTCTGAGTAATCATTTATTTTCTCAAATTCAATCTCCAAATTCCATGGAGCAATCATCATTCTAAAATAATTTATTCCTTTTGTTTTAAAGTGAGTCAATCTATCCAAATATTCAACAAATTGTTGTGGATGAACTATTTTGCCAGTATACGGATCATCACCCAATAGTTTCTCTGGCCAGGGTAAATTAATTCCTATAGGAAAAAAAGTTTCATCATTAATTGTCAAATATCGCTTATTACTACCAACAGTTACATAAGGATCAGCCCCTGTATCCACCACTTTAAACATTACAAACGCACTTTGGTATACAGTAGTGTGTCCAATAATATTTGCAAAAGCTCTTACACGCCATTCACCAACTTGAGGCGGCGCGTATCTAATACGAAAAGGACAGGAAGTGGTATCCTTTTGCCAATATTGCGATGCCGCAGAAGTATCCAATGGGTCATTAATGACTCTTATAAATTCATTATAATAAAAACCGTTTATTTGTTCATACCATTGCCAGTTACCGGCAGCGTCGCGTTTTTCAAAAACTGCAAATACATCTACTTCAGAAGGGTTGAAAGGGTTCAACGTTGGGGTAATTCCGGTATGATTCACAAAATTATTAATTTCCGCAATAATTCCGGCAGGCAAACTAAAACCCAATTCAAGTTTCTTATACCGGATGGCAACGCCAGGTGTAGTAGATGGCGCATACCATTTTAAATGAATAGGATATTCCACAATATTCGCATGTACTTCACCACGCAAGTGTGTTTCAGGATAGATATGTACTTCCTGACCAGATCTAAACCATGAATCGGTACCAGGTGCGGTAGTAGTTAAACCATACCCATGACCGATTGAGATTTTTGACTGATGCTCATAATCCCCTTCCAATTGTGCATCAGAAAGCCCTAGGCCGGGTATCTCGTAGGGCACCGGAGTCTGGCCAAATAATCGCATTATGCAAGTAACACCAAATAAACCAATAAACCAAAAAATCGTCTTCATTTTATTTGTTTTTGATCACAGAATCCGCTTCCAATTTCTTTATTCGTTCCTCTAATTCCAAAATATATAGGGTTAGTTCCTCAATCTTCTCTTGTTGTTTCAAGAGCAATTCATTAACCGATGCATGCTTCTGAATTTCAATCTCTTTTGCTGACGGCATGTCAGGTAAGTGTTTGTGTAGGGTAATGTATTTTCGAAGATCGCTCAGGGACATTAAGGGATAATCACTTTCAAAAACATAATCAGGAAATGGCTGCAGCGTTACTTTTAGTTCTCTTACATAAAGCATTCCTTGATCATTCAGCTTCATAATATCCGTGGATCCGGCTTGCACCAGTACAGCATCGGGACTATAGGTGCGCACATGTAAAGCTGCCTGAGGGATAACCCTAATTCCAAGTCCGCGGTTGTTTACACGTAACCAGGGTTCATTGGCACCAGCAATACCTACTGTTAGACTGTCTTCTATAATAGAGTATCCGTCAACATGTAATGGTGCTAAAGGTGAATTTGTATTGATACCAACATGAGCATTACAAGGCGTTCCGGTAAATATAATTGCAGGTGTAGTATTGCCAGGTGCACCTCCACCCGGTTCATAACTCCATTTGGGTGCATAACCCGACACATTCCCGTTCATATCTGTAAGAGGAAAACAACCCAAGCCATCACCTATCTGAGTTCCTAACATATCTCTTGTAACTTGCTGTAATATACCACTAGGATGAACCCCTATTGTTAGCAATTGAAGAGGATCAGCCAAAGAACTTACAGTAAATGAGCCATCAACCTTCAAGTTGTGGTCTATTCTTGCATCACCATTAATCACCACATTACCCTCAATGGTCATGTCTTTTTCAAACCGGGCACTGTCTTTCACAACAACAGTACTATCAATTGTAGCATGACCACTTAATCGCGAATTACCGACAACTTCCAGCTTACAATTAGGACTGTTGGTACCCAGTCCTACATTACCCGTTGATGGCACACTGTTGGGCGTTTGAGCATAGAGTAATCCGGAGGTAACGCTGAAAAACGTATTAACAACAAGCGGCTTATTAACCCAATTAAAATTGAAATTTCGGTATTTCATGTTAGAAGAATTAGAGCGACCTTGTCGCTCTAATTCTTCTCTTTACCAAATTTTTAGTGTTAAATTTCTCCTTTCAGTAAAAAACGGCGATTCTACACACACCATCTACTACATCAGCGTATTACCTGCTTCGCTAATGTATCCCACGTCTGGCGGAAGGTTGGATTGTTCAGAAGCCGCAACTGCCAGTTGGTCGCAACGTTCATTTTCAGGGTGACCATTGTGACCGCGCACCCATACAAACCGCACGTGATGTTGCCTGTACACTTGTAAGAATCTGCGCCACAGATCGGCATTTGCCTTTTTTTGAAACTGCTTTTTCTCCCAGCCGAACACCCATTTTTGTTCCACGGCATCTACCACGTATTTGGAGTCGGAATAAACGGTAACGTACAATTTAGGGCGATTTAGTGCTTCCAACGCCACAATAACCGCCATCAATTCCATACGGTTGTTGGTAGTGTGTTTAAACCCTGCGCTGAGTTCCTTTTCCGCTTTTCCGTAACGCAATATTGCCCCATATCCTCCGGGTCCCGGATTTCCCTTGGCTGCACCATCCGTATATATCAAAACTTCCATGTTCTGCCAATATACTCTTCAATTTCCTTAGAAAAATGCGCATGTTCCAGCATCTGAACCTTTCGGGCAATATCTATCGGCTCGTCAGAGGGCAGTACAGTTGTTTTGTGTTGTGCAATTACTTCGCCGCGGTCGTATTCTTCATTTACCACATGAATGGTTATACCGCTTTCAGTATCGCCCGATTGCTTCACGGCTGCATGCACATTCATTCCGTACATACCTTTTCCACCGTATTTGGGCAACAATGAGGGATGGATATTGATGATTCTATCAGGAAAAACATCCAGCATGTTTTGTGGGATTTTCAATAAAAATCCTGCAAGTATTACGTAATGAATATTATGCAACAACATGGTTATTTCACCTGATTTCAAGGCTGACAGCGTAAAGGTAAGCGTGGGAATATTGTATTCTCGAGCCATTGCAAATGCCCCGCAATCCTGCTTGTTGGAGGCCATTAAAACGACCTTAATCCGGGAGCTTGTTTTGAAATGTTCCATGATTTTTATGGCATTACTGCCCGTTCCCGAAGCAAAAATTGCCAGTCTAACCTGCGATGATTCTGACATCTATCTGTTAGTTGCTCTTTTTCTTTACGGCATACACCACAATTCCTTCGTTGTGATGACCGTTATAGGAAATCTTGAAAGGCAACTCTTTGTTTTCGCCAATCTCTGTCAGCGCTTTTTCAAGGTCTTGCTGTTTGCACCACGGTATTTGCTTAATAACCTTTGAATATGTACCAAACAACTGAATATCAAACGAGCCGCTTTCAACAATATAGTGGTATGGTATACCGGTATCGTCCTGTAGAATTTTATCGCAACTTAAAACCAACTGCCGCATGGTGTTGAATTGCGGGTTAAACAAAACGCAGCTTGCCGATTTCATATAGGTCATACGGTTTGGGAACGCGCTCATATACTTTTCGAAACCGGGTACTTCTGTAAGCTTTTCATCTGAAACGTCCTGCTTAAGATAATACGCCTTTCTAAGTACCTTTCGGTCGGCTCCTGTAAATTCAATAACGTTAACGGCAACTGTCTTTTCGGGTGCCTCTTTACCGGCTTCCAGGCGAAGCTCAGTACCATCGGGTTGAATGGCTATTACATAAAAGTCGCAAATGTAATGGTTGGTTTTTGCCATCATGTACAGCATCATGTGCAGCATACCATTAAAATGTCTTCTGGAAAAATCGCTTCCCATATGTTCGGTAACAAAGTATCCTCTGCTGTTCAGGTACTTCATGCTTCCCCTTAAAACATTAAAATAATCTTTACGCGTATTGTAGTCCATTTTAGAAAAGTCGGGCCATGTACCCCGCGGCTCCAGACCCATCATTACATAGTACTGCGCATTGGGATAAAAGGCGTTACCAAATAAAAAATCGGGACCTGACAAGGGATAAAAACAGGTTGCATCGGTTCTCTCATCTATCATTCCTTTGCCTGAAAGCCAATCATGAATGGGCTTAAGCATAGTACTTTCGGTAGTTTCCCACGATGTTTTTGCATATTCAAGATGCGATTGATAGTAATCTTCTTTTGCATAGGCCGCGAAACCCGTATCAGCACCTATCAGCTCCATACCGGCAATAAAACGGGCTGTGTTGGTAAGAAGGGTATCTATTTCAACCAGTTTATCTTTAACAACCGGTTTACCATTTTCATCGGTTTGAATACTGTCGTTTCCAGAAGGTTTGTCGTCGGAACCGGAACCTTCCTGATTGCAGGAGTACATGGAAGCCAGCATTACACCAGCACATAGAATAATAATCTTCTTCATCAGTCAATTGCAAATTTTAGTTTCATGGTAATTTGTGCTGTTTTTTGACGAGAACCTGTATTAAAGGTTCCGCCCCAGCTGTATTCTTCGTTCTCGTTGCGACCCAGAATTTGAAAAACGCCCATGTTGGCTTTCTTTAAATATCCAAGGTCGCTGCCCGAATTTTCGGCAATTTGCTCGGCCCTGTGGCGTGCATTTTCGGTAGCCGCGGCTATCATTTCTATTTTTAGTTCCTCCAAATTCGTGTAATAATACAACGGGCTGCCACTATATAGTTCAAGGCCGTCGTTAATAAGTTCCGTAACATCACGTGCTACCGTTTCAACCAAAGTAATCCGGTCCTCATCACCTGAATTTTTCGCTTCCACTTTAACCGACTGATACAGTTTGTATCCGTTAAAAACGCGGTGACTGTTTCCCTGGTCGTCGTACTCATAATCGTATTGCGGTTGAATATCAATGGCTTCAAAAAGCATTTCTTCCTTTTTTATACCTTTATTCAGCAGATACTTTGTAATAATCTCGCGGTCGCTGTTCAATTGGGCATACGCTGTTTTCATTTCCATGTCCTGGCGGGAAAACCTACCGTTCCAAACAATCAAATCGCTGTCAAAATCTTTCTTTCCCAATCCGGTAACTTCAATGGCATCGTCTACATGGTATTTCATTTTATAGGCATTTCCCAGAAACCTGGCCGCCAGCACCACTGCCAAAGCAATTAGAAAGGTACTGATGATTTTTGATTTATCCATGATTGAGCAGATTAAGTGAATGAACTACAAAAGTAGGAAAAGTGCCCGTAAAGTTTACTTTATTTTTCAACTTTATAAAATTCTTCAAGATACGGTTTACCATCACTTCCGTAGAATACTTTTCTGCTAAGTAATCCGTTGCGGTAATATGAGCTTCGCTCGCGGTATACAACTTTATTGTTGTAATCCAGGCGGGTCATTTCCTTCTCGCGATTCTTCCGGTTGTACTTAATTCTCCAGTTCAAATCGGGTTTCTCGCGATTGTTTTCGCTATAACCAATCTGGCCGCATTTACGTCCTTTGCGGTCGTATAGTGTAAGCAAAAAATGTGTGGTATTAAATTCATGATCTTTAATCTTTCTGAATGTTTCCTTTCCGTCTGGTGTTAGCTGAATCCAGACAGAAGTAAGACTATCGCCGCGGGCATCAAAAATAAATTCATCTATTAAATGTTGCTGATGCCAGTGAAACACCGTTTTCTGCCGAATTCCATTGTTAACGGTTGAGAAAACGGAATAATAATTATAAGAGCCGGTATCGGTTATATTCAGAATCGTAGACGTAAGCGCGCCATTTTCCCAGATTCGGATTTGCAGTGTATCCGGTCCTAAAGAGTCGTATGCATAGCGTACAATATTCCTGATTCCACTCGGTTCATCGGATTGAATATAGGCAGGTAAATTACCCTTATAATATCTGTACCGAATGGCCTGCACCGTATCTTTAAGAAATTTTATGGCAAATACAGAATCAGTATTCCGGTCCGAACCATATGTATCCGTGCGAAAAGATTCCCGTTCATCGGGTAGTATATATCTGGTGCTGTAAAGTTCTCCGGTTCGATTTTTTACTATGGTAACCTGTTTTCTGCCATTCTGAAAGCGTTGAATAGAATCAGAAGTTGCAGAATAAACCTCACGTGTTAAAAACACGGGTTTGTCAGGTTTTCCTTTTGCGTACAGCACCCGGTACTTTGATATAGATTTTACCTTAAGCTGTGTGCATAGTTTTTTATGACTCTCAGCTTGCAGGCTATCGCATTCATAAACCAATTGACTATGTGCTACCCGTGAAGTGAAAACCAACACAGATACAGCAAAAATTATTCTTAAATAAATGTTACTCAGCGTCAATCCACAATTTTCATTTCAACCCTTCTGTTTTTCTGGCGTCCTTCATCGGTAGCGTTGTCACCGATAGGTTTTGTTTGGCCCCAGAAATTCACATGGATTCTGTCGTCGGCAATTCCCCTTTGAGTAAGGAAGAACTTCACCGCTTCGGCACGTTTGCGCGACAGTATAAGGTTTGAAGCCGCAGCACCCACATTATCTGTATGCCCGTCAAGCTGTAGTTTCCATTCAGGTTTTTTCTCCAGCAAATCGGCCAGCTCGTTCAAGGATTCGTAAGAATCCTGTTTAATGATAGACTTACCCGTGGCGAACTCAAGATTATCAAAAGCACGCTTTACAATTTCTTCTTCTTCGGTTGTAAGCACTATCAATACAGGTTCTTCAACCTCTATAAGTTCCAGTTCCTGTTTTTCGGCAGCAATATACCTGTATACAAAGAAACCCGAATCCTCAAGATTTGCAACAATTACGTGCTCTCCATCTACATTCCTGATAATTACATTAATGGATGTTTTCAATTCAGAATCATCAAAACCTTCCATCAGGAAGAGATAGGTTCGGTCGAGCGGAAGATTCTTGAAAACAAATTTTCCGTTTTCATCGGGTGCAACAGAGGCTATGATGTTGCCTAGTGGATCCACCAGGTGCAATTTCACTCTTTCGGGGCAACCGAAATTTGTTTCCGGACCGGCTTCTTCCGGGCAATCATCTTCACTGTCCTGTATTCCGTCCTCATCGGTATCCGGACAGCCATCAAATTTAGCCAGTCCTTTTACCTTAGGGCACTTATCTTTTTTATCGATAATACTATCACCATCCGTATCCGGACATCCGTTGAATTCGGGCGGACCGGCAACGGTTGGGCAATCATCTTTTTTATCGGGAATACCATCGCGGTCGGTATCGGGACAACCGTTAAATTCCACCAGTCCTGCTTCAGCAGGACACTCATCCTCAGTGTCCTGTATCAGGTCACCATCGGTATCGGGGCATCCCTTAAAGGTCCATACTCCGGGCAGCTCCTTGCATATATCAAATTCATCAGACACTTTATCCATGTCCTTGTCTTTGGGATGCCGATGGAAAATCGGAATTTTTAACGCAAAATAAAAATCGGCACCATAAAGATTTTTACCACCGGTAAGTAGCCTGATATCAGAGGTTCCAAAGAAAACCGGCCCTGCTCTAAAGCCCATGCCCGCACGGAAAGTAGTGTAAGGACTATAAGATATCGGCACAGCGAATCCAAACCACCGGGTATCAAAACTTGGTGTTATGCTAAAGTTGGTGAAATGATGCACCCTGTTGGGGTCTTTTTTCCTGTTAATTGCAATAAATGCCATGGCATTCACATTAATGTATTTCCAGATATTATAATCGCCGTACAGTGTTACTGCTGCCGGCATGGTCATTCTGAAAAAATCTTTGTCGCTGGGTTGGCGGGTAAACTTACTGAATAGGGTATCGTTAATATCCTGCATCTCTATAGCTTTTATGTTTCTAAAATTCCACAGAGAAACATCTGCTTTAAAGTCACCGCTTTCGGCTCCCTTTTTATATCTTATCCAACCCAGGTCTGTAATGCTGAAGCCGGCGCGCGCCTTATACTTGTTTTTGTCTTTTCTCCAGATGTTATCGCGACCGTCCATTTCGTACTTATAATCTTTCCAATCGGGTCTCCATTCGTACACTGCACCTATGTCCAACCCCAGACCCGGCCTTCCGTCAAATTTGTAGTTTTTAAAAGGGTCAGCGGGATGAAAAGGGTCGAAACCGGGAGAGTGTCCGTAGTAAATATCACTTTGTAAAATGGTAACGGTATCTTCGTTGTAAAACTCGTATTTTAAATCTTCTACCTGCATATAAGCAGCAGCTAAGCCCTGTAAAAGCTTCACCGTGGTTCCCGCTTTAACAAAGTGCTCACCTTCATCGTACATTACCCTGCTGTAATTGAACCCGTATTCTACCCAGCTCATGGTCTGAATACTGAGGTATTCATTCTGTAAACTCTCAAGCCACAGATCCTGCGTTCCAAAATCATCTATCGCAAGTTTTGCCAAAGGGTCATCAATACCATCAACATTCATGTAAGTTCTGTTGCGCCATAAAAATGCTATGCTTTCCTTTTCGTTTAATGCAACCATAACTGACGGTAACATCACTTCAGCATTTATAAAAATACTTTTTGGCTTTCCGTTAAACCGTTTGCTTACATCATTTTCCCATAAATTCTCATCAGCTCCCCCGCCTATCACTTTCCATACATTAGCTGCACTTAAACTAAGGAAATTATTGTAAACCATTGCGTTCATTCCAAGAAAATTAACGTCCAGTTTATAACGGTTATCCGTACTGTTGGCCGGCTGGGCATACAAACTGTGCAGACCGTTATAATCGCTTTGATGAATTCCCAGCAAACCCTGAGCCTTTACAAAAGAGGTAATCATCAGCAATAGAATACCCGCTGTTATTTTTAACTTCATAAGGTTAGAATTAATGCGAAACAACAATTCTGTGACGTTAAAAATCATCAGAACGTTGTCCCGTCAAAAAGTTTTAATCAGGAAAACAATACACTTCCCGCAACTCCGGTGCTCTTGGGATTGAGTATCATTACCGGAATTTCCCATTCATTGGTAATCAACACTTGTTCTTCCTGATTGCTTCCCACCAGTCCCAGAATGGTTTCACCGGCATGGTTCATAATTGCAATAAGGTCGGCATCAATATCCTTACTGAAAGCTACAATGGCTGTGTCAAACGCACTGTTCTCGGCAACTTTTGTACTGAATTTAATATCACGCTCCCCAAGGAACTGCTTGGCGAAATGAAGATTTCTGTCCAACTGATTTTTAAGAAACTCGTCGGTTTCATGGGGTACAATCAAATGCACTTTACTTTTGAAAACCGATGCTATATTGGCTACAATATGTAACTTCTGTTTGGTATCCTTATGAAGGTCAAGCGGCACAACTATATCGTCATATCCTGAATCTTTAATTCCTTTTGACTGAACCACGATAAAAGGCGTTTCACTGTTCAGAATTACCTTCAATGCGTGACTTCCGGTAATTTTTTGCCAGCCTTTGGCACCATGAGTTCCCATGAATATCAATTCGGCACCCAATTCCATTGCCGTATCTCCAATATCATCAAAAATATTACCAATCCGCACCAGAGATTCTACTTTGATTGTAGGGTTCAGTGCCGATGCTTTATTTACTTCAGAAGCCAATCTTATCTTGGCATCTTCAACATCTTTGGCCTTGCTTACAACGTGTAAAAGAATTACTCTTCCGCCGATAACCTCCGCAGTTTTCATGGCATGAGACAGCGCTATTTCGGCTTGTTTTGTAAAATCGGTAGGTACTAAAACTACATTCGAATCCATATCAGGTCAATTTGTTTAGACGACAAAAGTATATAAATTATTTAAACGCACTTTACCGAATTATTAAACATCGGTATTTCAGCAGAAAGAAAAAAAAGGAATAAGGTTTTTAACCGTTCAGAGCCTCCGCACCTGCAACAATTTCAAGAATTTCGTTTGTAATTGCAGCCTGACGTGCTTTGTTATAACTAAGGGTAAGGTCCTTTTTAAGCGATCCGGCATTATCAGTAGCCTTGTGCATTGCCGTCATTCGTGCGCCGTGTTCGGCAGCATTGCTATCTAAAATTGCTTTGTACAATTGAATACGCAATGATTTAGGTATCAGGTCAGCAATTAATTCTGCCTTGCCGGGTACAAAAATATACTCGGTGGTAACACCTGTCGTTTCTGCAGGCTGCTTAATAGGCAGATACTGCTCGTTCATTAACTCTTGCGTGGCAGCATTTTTAAACCTGTTGTAAAATAAAACTACTTTGTCGTAGCCTCCGCTTGTAAATTCCTGCATTACAAGGTTTGCAACCCTGCTGACATTATCAAAGTTCAGTCCTGCATAGACATCTCCAACTTGTTGGGGTGACAAATTATCCTTTGCAACGATTCCGGTATTTTTGAATCCGTCGAAAGCCTTTTTACCCAAAGGAAGGACATTCCAGGAGACAGAATCAGAGGATGATATGGTTCTTTTGGCTTCCTTTATCACGTTGTTATTGAAAGCGCCGCACAAACCTCTGTTAGAAGTAATAACAACTGCCAGTGCTTTTTTGGTTTCGCGCTGAATTCCGTAAGGATTTTCGCTAACATCCAAACTACTGCTTAAGCTCTCCAGCATTTCGGTAAGCTTCACTGCATACGGACGCATACGAATAATGGCATCCTGAGCACGGCGCAGCTTAGCAGCACTTACCATCTTCATAGCAGAAGTAATCTGCATTGTACTGGAGACAGAAGTAATCCGGGCGCGTATTTCCTTCAGGTTAGCCATTTAATCAATATTTAGAAGAAAGGTCTTTACAAACATTTTCAAGCACTCCTGTAATATCATCATTGATTTTACCGGCTTTTAAATCGGCAAGCACACCGGCATGACGATTTCTAAGGAAACTAAGATATTCCTCCTCAAATGCCTTCACTTTATTTACCGGTACATTCATAATTAAACCACGGGTACCTATGTAGATAATGGCAATCTGTTCTTCAACGGGAAGAGGCGATCCTTCAAGCTGCTTCAATATTTCCACGTTACGGGCGCCTTTATCAATTACGGCTTTGGTAGCTGCGTCAAGGTCTGAACCGAATTTTGCAAAAGCCTCCAGTTCACGATACTGTGCCTGGTCTAATTTCAATGTACCGGCTACCTTTTTCATGGACTTGATTTGTGCAGATCCACCTACGCGAGAAACTGAGATACCCACGTTGATGGCAGGACGAACACCTGACAGGAACAATGATGATTCCAGGAATATCTGTCCGTCGGTAATAGAAATTACGTTGGTTGGGATATATGCCGATACGTCACCTGCCTGTGTTTCAATAATTGGCAGTGCGGTAAGAGAACCACCGCCACGCACTTTTGTCTTCAGCGACTCGGGCAAGTCGTTCATTTGCGCAGCAATTTCATCAGACTTAATAACCTTTGCAGCGCGCTCTAAAAGACGACTGTGCAAATAGAAAACGTCTCCGGGGTAAGCTTCACGACCGGGCGGACGACGAAGCAGAAGAGAAACTTCGCGATAAGCAACGGCCTGTTTTGAAAGGTCATCATATACAATCAAAGCCGGACGACCGGTGTCGCGAAAATATTCACCTACGGCAGCTCCGGTAAAAGGAGCATAGAACTGCATTGGCGCAGGATCGGACGCATTGGATGCCACAATAATGGTATATGCCATTGCACCTGCATCTTCAAGCTTCTTAACAATACCTGCAACTGTAGAGCCTTTCTGACCTATGGCAACATAAATACAGAAAACAGGTTCTCCGCGGTCGTAGAATTCCTTTTGATTGATGATAGTATCAATGGCAACTGTAGTTTTACCCGTTTGACGGTCGCCGATGATTAACTCTCGCTGCCCCCTTCCAATGGGAATCATTGCGTCGATAGCCTTTATACCTGTTTGCAACGGCTCGTTTACCGGCTGACGAAAAATTACACCCGGAGCTTTGCGTTCCAAAGGCATTTCAAACAGTTCTCCCTGAATACTGCCTTTACCATCTATAGGATTTCCAAGAGTATCTACCACACGACCTACAATACCTTCGCCTACTTTTACAGAGGCGATTCTTCGCGTTCTGCGCACCGTTGCTCCTTCCCTGATATCAAGTGCAGGTCCCAGCAATACCACACCCACGTTGTCTTCTTCAAGGTTCAGTACAATTCCCTGCAAACCGGTTGAAAACTCAACAAGTTCTCCCGACTGTACATTATTCAGCCCGTAAACACGGGCAATACCATCGCCCACTTGCAATACAGACCCCACTTCTTCCAGTTCAGATGCGGTATTAAATCCTGTAAGCTGTTGTCGTAAAATTGCAGATACTTCTGCTGGTTTAACCTCTGCCATAGTTCTCTATTTAAAATTCGGGTATATAAAGGTTCTTAGAAAATTCTTGTTTCAGTTCACTAATCTTTCGGGCTACGGAAGCGTCAATTTGCCTGTCGCCCACACGAACAACCAAACCTCCAATCAAAGCCGGGTCTATCTTTTCAACCAATGCCACTTCGGTTCTTGCAGGGTTAACCAGAGCAATTACTCTTGCCTTCAGGTCTGCCCCCAGTGGAACCGCTGATGTAATCATTACGGTGGTAATATTTTTATGGACCTTGTACTGCTCAATAAAACTAAAGGCAACTTGTCCTAAAATTCCTTCGCGTTTGCGACGCATCAATATTTCAATGAAGAGCAGGGTGGCCTTGTTTAAAGACGGAAATAAAGCCTTTATAATATTTTCCTTCTTATCGGCCTTTATTACCGGGCTTTTTAACACAGTTGCCAATTCTTTAGATTCACCAATACTATTGGCCAGTAGTTCCATGTCGGCCTTCAATGGCTCTAACAGGTTCTGTTCAATGGCCAGCCCCAGCAGGGACTTGGCATAGCGATATGAAACTCTGCTGTAGTTCATTCTTAATTCAAATTCATATCATTTACCAATGAATTGGCAAGTGCTTGTTGCCTGTCGGTGCTTCGCAAATCCTCACGAATGATTTTCTCGGCAATTTCGATAGACAACTGAGCCACTTGATTTTTAAGGTCGGTAATAGCCGCCATCTTTTCATTACGAATGGCTTCACGTGCAGAGGCTAATAGTCTTTCGGCTTCCTCATTTGCTTTAGTTTTGGCTTCATGAACCATTTTGTCACGTGTTTCCCGTGCTTCCTTCAGCATTTCATCACGTTCAATACGAGCCTTTTGCAGCAATGCTTCGTTTTCGCTCTGCAGTCGCGACATTTCCAGTTTCGCTGTTTCAGCCGCCTTTAAGGCTTCGTTAATAGACTGTTCGCGTTTTTGAACCGCGCCCAGAATAGGTTTCCAGGCGAATTTTTTTAGCAGAAATAACAGTATTACAAAAACTACCGTATTCCAGAATAACAATCCAATTGAAGGTGTAATTAAATCCATGTTCTATAAATATTAATTCTGTTCAAATTTGTTAAAAGCCGGAATTCAGGCAATCCCTGTTTTCCGGCTTTTGAATCAACCCTGCAGGAGCGCTACAACCACACCGAAAAGGGCAACCCCTTCAATCAAAGCTGCTGCAATGATCATAGCGGTTTGGATTTTGTTGGCTGCCTCTGGCTGACGTGCAATGGCTTCCATTGCCGATCCGCCGATACGACCAATACCTAATCCCGCGCCTAATACGGCCAGTCCTGCTCCAAGTGCTGCTACTCCAGTTCCCATTTTAATTTATATTTAGAGGGTTTAACAAATACAACATATTAATGATGATGCTCGTGTTCGTGATGGTGCTCGTGTTCTGCAACAGCCTGTCCGATAAACAGGGCCGATAGCATCGTAAATACATAGGCCTGTAACGCTGCTACCAGCAATTCAAGTACAGAGATAAACAAAGCAAAAGGGACAGATACTGCTGAAGCTGCCTCACTCTTAAAAATAAAGATTAAAGAGATAAGACTAAGTACAACAATATGCCCTGCAGTAATGTTGGCGAACAAACGCACCATCAGTGCAAAAGGCTTTGTTAGTGTACCCACCAGTTCAATAGGCGCCAATAAAACTTTTACAGGAACGGGTACACCGGGCATCCAGAAAATGTGCTTCCAGTAGTCCTTATTAGCGCTTACATTTGTAATAATAAGCGTTATTACAGCCAGCGAAAGGGTAACGGCAATATTACCTGTTACGTTGGCACCGCCGGGAATAACAGGCACCAGGCCCAACAGATTGTTCACCCAGATAAAGAAAAATACTGTGAGCAAATAAGGCATAAACCTATGATACTTTTTCTCACCAATATTTTGCCTGGCAATATCGTCGCGTACAAAAAGAACCAGTGGTTCAAGAAATCCTGCAAGACCTTTCGGGGCACCTGGGTTTCTGTTATAGCTTTTAGCCAGCGCTGTGAACAGGAAGAATACCAAAAAAGAAGCTACTATCAGGGCAACAACATTTTTGGTAACGGAAAAATCCAAAGGCTGCTCATTCAGAATTTTTGCAGAAGCAACGGTTTCATGTATATGATGATTGTGAGCCATTTCATGAATATTGGTCTCTCCTTTATGTGTAAACTCACCCTTACCTACTTCAAAACTTATGGAGCCGTGCTCGTCGGTTTTATAGATCTTTCCGTTTACTAATGCATAATAGTTTCCTCCTTTTTCAACCACCTCATGTCCGTGATGAAAATCGCTGCTAAGAAATACCTGCACACCACCATCAAACAATATTACCGGAAGCGGAATACTGACAGCATCTTCACCTTCACCCCAAAGATGCCAGTCGTGGCTATCTTTGATGTGCTCCATAATAACAGGAACAGGATTGAATTTTTCTTCCTTTTCCCCATGTTCACCGCCAGCAGAGGCCCGAGCCATTCCCATAGAGAACATGGCCATGCAAAGCCATGAAAACATTGAATACAAGTAAGATATTTGAACCTTTTTCATATTGAAAAATTGACCGCCTCTCAAAATTCGCGGGCAAAGGTATATCTTTTTGTTTATCGCGAATTCTTTTTATTTGGAATTCGACCGTAATATGAGCAAAATCATGATTACGTCGGCAACGAAATATCCCGCAAAAACGATCAGAAAATGGGAAATATCGGCAATATTTAATTGTTCGTCGCTAAATTTAAGGGCAACAAGATAAAAAAGCGCCAACAACATTTTAAATGTGCTTGCCACCAAAAAAGCCATGCCCGTTTTGTTTGGGTCTGATTTTTTCACATATAAATATCCCCATAAGGCTCCTGCATTCAATGAAAGAAACACCAGATGATAAATAACTACCGAATGGTCGGCGGGCAAATCTTTAATCATCTGTTGTGCCATCAGGTGTGCAGCGGCAAATACAACTGCAAATAAAAGGAGGAGTAGATATAACCGCATGTTTTTCAATATACTTTATTTTACACCCGACTGTGAATTTTCGTTTTTCTTCAACTTCTCCTGTTTCTCAAAGGCTTCGTCTTCATTACTCATTTTAATAACTTCTCTGATAACAAGATAAATTGAAATTCCTACACCTGACAAAGATAGTACGGTTGTCCACAGCGGAAACTTTCCATGTCTGAAAGTAGCGTCCAATTCTGTTCCACCCCAGGTAAACAAAGCAATAATTACCCCCATTTGAATGGCAACTGTACTAAACCTAAGATATCTTGTTTGAGAAGATCGGTGCCTAATATTCAAGCCACTACAGATTGAGTCAGCTTTTCAGTTTCAGTTTTACGTATGCCTGCTGAAGTAGATTTATTACCTCCCATAGCACATGAGCCTGAGAAATTGGCTCCCGGTTCGATGGAAAGCTTGTTTGCAATAATGTCACCGGTTAGTTTTGCTGTTGACTTCAAAGACAACTGTTCCTGCACAGTAATTTTCCCGTTAAACGTTCCTTCAATGTCGGCATTCTGACAATATATATCTCCTTCAATGATTCCTTGAGAACCAATAACAAGTCTTCCGGAGGAGGTAACATTCCCAATTACTTTTCCATCGATACGAATGTTGCTTTCGCACTTGATATCCCCTTGAATTACAGTGCCATCTACGATACGATTCAATCTCTCGGGTGAATTGTTTTCCACTGTTTTCACCGGAGACGTATTACTATTTCCTTTGAACATAAGTATTCAATTTTTTCAAAAGTACATTCTATAATTGAAAATACCAAGTGCCGCTTTCAATAATTCGATTTAAAAAAATCGCTGTACGCATCCGTTTTCTTCTCGAGAAACAGCGTATTGTAATTTTTATGAGTAATTACAAAGAAATCAAGATTCTGATTGTAGCTTTTTACATGCGTTGTATTGCTCTTAAACGCATTATAATATTGTAAGGCCTCTGTACTGTTTGCGAAGCTTTTAACCAGCACCATTTGCTGCTCAGGATTCAAAAAGGTTGTAGATGTTTTATATTGCTTAGAATTAAAAGATGTTCTGTTAAAGTCGCTTAGCGCACGGGTTACCTGGTTAATTTTTCCTAAATCTGAAGGATATATCAAAACAAAAAAGTGTTCCATATCGGCATTAAAAACATATGGACTACTGCCGGCAAGTGCATCTCCGCCGGTTTTTACCTTCTTCATGTTGTCCAATAATTTCTTAGCCATTTTTCCTTCATCCGTCTCGGGAAAACGGGTTATGCATTCCTGTAAAACCACAGTGATGGAATCATTATTTTTATCGGGTAACATGCCCATTGCATAGGCTTTAAGCAACAAATACTCAGGAGAGAATCTGTTCTCAGGTTTCACAGCCAACCTCATATTACACAACCCAATAACTTCATTATATTGTTCTAACTGGTATAATGCATAGGTGTTGTTATATTCAAATTCCTGAATTCTTGTTGCTTCTTCTTTTTTCTTTAAGTAATCTGGATCTTGAATAATTTTAGCATAATCGCTGTCAGGAAAATTGTTTATTATAAAATCCTTATACTCTTCTGTTGCTGCGTTATTCTTTTCCTTTAACAGCGTATATAACTGAAAAGCAGCAGCCAGTGCTTTTTTGTCGGGCTGAAACCGACTGTACGATTCGCTAAAGTACTTTTCGGCTGTTTTCAAATCTTTAAAGCGTTCCCGGTAAATTACACCCAAATTATACAAACTCGTCGCAATTTTATTCAATGCTTCATCTTGTTGTTTATCAGTAAGCGGCAAGTTTTTTACATAGTATTCCCTGCTGTACGGGTCGTTCTCGGCAGGAACCGAAACAGTACTATCCTGAGCACTTTCATCTACTGCAAACTGAGACTTGTCTTTTCTTCTCCAGTTGTCTTCATTTACCCTGTCTCCCCACATTCTTCTAAATTCGGCAACACCAAAAGCAATCGCTTCATTATTATAAAAATACCAACCACCTTTTCCTCCACGTCCTGCTGCAACCACCGGAGCCGAAGATTGTGCATTGCGTTTAAGCCGCTCCTTCTCTTTAAAGTCTTCAATTAGTTTGTCAATTTTATCCAGATAACACGATTCGCCGCAGCGAGCCAGTTTCAGTAAGGAATCATTTGTGTTATATGTATTAAAATTCTCTACCAGGTCTGTTAATCCTTCGGACCTGTCCTTCACCAGAGACAAAGATTCAAAATCCTCTTTTGCTACCGTTAAACAGCTGTCGTAAAATAATTTTGCCTGAGGGAATTTTTCACTGTCATAATGGATATTGCCAAGTCTGTAATACGTTCTTGTTTTCTGGCGGTCGTTGTTTACCGACGCCTTTGCCGACCTTAAAAAGTTTTGAATGGCCTCCGGTTGATTCCCGTCTTTCATGTCAAGCTCACCCAAAGCATAATAAATCTGATCGCGGAATTCAATGTTTTTATCGTCCTTTAATAATTTTCTCAATTCTGCCCTCAGGCTACGGGTATCATCGCCTGCATACAACAACGCCTTAAAAATTCTCGCATGAAAGGCCAGCTTGTAGTCGGCCGACAGTTTCATGGCGCGGTCAAAATTTAATGATGCCTGGGTATTATTATTGAGTTTTTGATACACCTGTGCCAGAACAAAGTGTAATCTAGCTTTTTCCTTCCGGTTTTCAGCAATCTTAATGGCCTCCTCCAATCGCTCAGCAGCCTGGGTATATTCCTTTTTATGCAAATGGATATCGGCAAACAAGATAATTACATCGTCCTGCAAATCTTCAGGGAAGAGCGGTGTGATGGTTTTAACCGATTTTTTCTTCTTTTTTCGTTCCTTAATTATCTTTTTATTTTCTTCAATAATGCTTTTGCGGTTGTCTTTATGCTCCTTAATAATTTCTTCCAGTTTCTGAAGCAACGCAAACGCGTTACCAAAGTCTGCCTTGTGTATATAGGTTTGAGCAATCCAGATATCAGCATGATAGATTGATGGCTCTTCCGGATAATTCAGCTTTACATACTTTAACTTCTCTAATGCCTCTTTGTAGTCGTGTTTTAGCACATAAGCCTTCCCCATTACCAGCCAGTTTTCGTCAATCCAACGACACCATTCTTCTCTCTTATCTTTAGTGCCTTTGTGCGGGTTAGGCATACTGTGTTTGGTTATAACCAAAGAGGTTTTTTTTATGGCCGATTCCATTTGACTGTTCAGGGCATCTGCATCTGCCTGCCCGGGATACAGGGTAACCGGAAGAACGTCAAAGTAATTTTCCTGATAAGAGGCCCTGTACTCTATTAAGGAAGTGCGGATAATTTCTCCGGCATTGAAATAGCCATTGTATCTGGCAGTCATGTTGTGATAACCGCGATTTATCCATCGATTCTTTTCGGTAGAACATGAAGAGACTGTTACCAGACCCAGTAATATAATATAAAAAATCCTCAATTTCAAATCAATACATTTAGCCTGTATATTGTATGTATTTCTGGTTCAGCCCATGCCAAAAACCAAAAAGCCGTGACAATAACAGCGAAAGGGCAAATTTATTTTAAATTCTTTAGCAGGAGATAAAAAATGGCCTGAATGGCAGGTCTACCCATTTAAGAATAGAAAGAAATAAAGATGAATAACACATAAATAGTTGGCTGAAACCATTTTTGTTTCTCAATATAAGTTTTGATAATCAGATTTTAATTTGAAAATGCAACTTGTATAAAGAAATAAAGACTTCGTCTGCCGGCTGGGTATTCCTTTTGTCAACGGTCAAAAAGGAATCAAAAACCGCTTTTTTAAAGCGAACCTGCTCGTGTATTTGAAAATTAAACTTACCTTCAAGGGGATAAATAAAATTAACAGATAGCAATTTTTGAGATTTTTTCCAACAGATTCGACTCGTTTTTTGACAAATATAGCGGGCCATATTTGGATAAAAATGAGAGAAGGTGCGGAAAAAAACAAAAAGTGCATCTGAATGTGCTTTTACTGATAATTAGAAACTGATTTTATATATCCCCGCTGGTCTCATGTAAACTCAATTACGCCAATAGCGACAGATAATGCTCGTCTGTCGATGGCTGGATTTCAAACAGCACATTCGACGGGCGTTCGGGTTGCATTATTTTCTAAATACAACTCCCACGATTCGCTAGGTTAATCCTTTATTCTAATTACAATTAAATTAAAACCGGTTCATTATCAATTTACCATAGCCATAAAATTTCTCCTTTCAATTATGGCAAATATATTTGTGCTCGTTCCAGCCTGAACGAAAGGAAGAACCATATATCAACTGAGGAGTTTGGCTGTGCAAGTACACCATCAGGTTATCCGGATTCTTTATTAAGACGAAGGAAATAATACACGATACATGAAACTGTCAGCTTAGAACAACCATCCATATCTAACAAACAGATACTGAATGACAAATCCTGCCAGCGCACCTAAAAACACCTGATCCACTGAATGAACTTTTCTTATTACCCGTGCTGCTCCAACTACACCTATGGCGGCCATAACCAAAGCAATCACTTCATGATGTCGGTAAAAAACAACATCTGTCAGCGCGTACAACATTCCGGCAACACCTGCTACCGACATAGCGTGCATACTGATTTTATATCGCAGTGTAATTAGCAAACCCAGGGCCATGCAGGTAAGAGCCCCTGAAAAGGCGCTAAATACTACGGGATGGATGTACGCCTTGCCCTTGGCGAGCATATAATAAGCCATAGCATAAAAAAGAAAGGTAGTTAGAAACGGCGATAATCTCTCCTTTGGATTCTGCAAATCCATTGACCTTATAAACCTGAAACTGTACAAAACCAGCGTACTTAAAACGGGTGCGGCAACTAAAACCATTAACAATAGATAAATACCCTGAAGTACCCGGGGGTCGGTTAAATCTCTAATCTCTGTATCAGCCGAGAACATCAGCCGAAATCCAAACAAAGGCATAAAAACCGGATGAAAAACAATGGAAACAACTTTAGCAACCGATTCTAACACAACATTTTCCTTACCGGAGTTTATACCCGGTTGATTTGTTGATATTACAGGCTCATTTTGATTTTCCATACCGGCCGTGAAGGTACGTACTTTTACAAAACATCTTGTATCGCCTGTTGTTTTTATATCTTCGCGGCATGCATCTGGTAACAGGCTCAACAGGATTACTGGGAACTCACCTACTGGCCGAATTGCTGCGCAATGGCCACCATCCGGTGAAAGCCTTATATCGCAGCGAAGCGAAAAAACAATACAGTATTGATTTGATATCCTTTTGCTATCCCGGACTAGAAAACGAGATGCAAAGTATTGAATGGATAAACTGCGACATTCTTGACATTGATGCACTTTACGATGCCATGCAGGGTTGCAGGGTAGTATGGCACACTGCCGGATTTGTATCTTTCAGCAACCGGGACAGTAAAACCCTGATGGAGGTGAATGTACAGGGAACTAAAAATGTTGTAAACTGTGCCCTGGAACTAAATGTTTCCCGCTTCATCCACGTTAGCTCTACAGCCGCGATATCCAGAAAAAAAGGTGCAACTGAAATTGACGAAAACAATGCGTGGAATCGTGAAATCAGTGGATCGTGGTATGCCCGTACAAAATTTATGGCTGAACGAGAAGTATGGCGGGCGTCTGAAGAAGGAATGGAAATAATTATTGTAAACCCTTCAGTGATAATAGGCCCCGGAGACTGGCATCAAAGCAGTCTGGAAATTTTCAAAAGAGTGAACCGGGGGCTCAGTTTTTATCCTGCCGGTGCAGATGCCTTTACCGATGTTCGCGACATTTGCAGGGCTATGTGCCTGTTGCATCAAAAAAATATAACCGGGCAGCGCTTTCTTATAGCCGGAAATAATATTCCTTTCAAGGTATTATTAGATAAAATTGCTATTTCTCTGAATAAAAAACCTCCCACATTTGCAGTAAAACGTTGGATGATTTCCATAGCCTGGCGATTTGATGCTGCCTTAAGCTTTATTACAGGTCGTTCTCAGAAATTAAATAAACATACTGCCCGCGCAGCAATGCGCATTTCGAAATATGATGGTACTGCCATTCAAAAGGCCACCGGTTTGGAATACACTGCAACTGATGATGCCATATCGTTTGCAAACCTTTGGTTTATGCATCGGTACCCTGTGAATTCAGGAAGATGACCTTGCTGCGCACTACATTCACAACCCCTTATTCTTTATTTCAAATCGTTCATTAGCATGCCTTTTACCTCAGCAAGACTATAGGCCACCCTTACGTCTGCATACGCCAAAGCAATTTCCTGCGAAAGATGGATGGCCGGCATACCTGCATTAATGGCTCCCTGTATATCTGCCGAGTGATCGTCGCCAACCATGATACTGTTACCGGCATGAGCTCCCGTTTTGGAAAATGCATAAGAAAAAATTGCCGGGTCGGGTTTTCGGGCGCCGGCATCTTCGCTGGTTATTACCTGATTAAAAAACTCAGACAAACCACTATGTTTTAGCTTAGTATGTTGCGTCTGCCGGAACCCGTTTGTAATGATGTGCAGCTGAAAATACTGTCCCAATTCTGACAGTGTTTCCACAGCTCCCGGCAGGCAATGAGGTTGCACAGGACAAAGCACCAGGTATTCATCTCCAAGTTGTTCCACCAAAGAACGGGGTGGCTTTTTCATTCCACATGATTTCAGCGCTTCATGAAAACGGACGTACCGCAAATCTTCCCTGTTGATATGTCCCTTGCGGAACTTTTCCCATAGCTGCTCATTTATATGCTCATAGGATTTTAAAAAAACACCGAACCCACCTTCCAGTCCCGGAATATGTTTCTCAAAAAGGACCTGCAGTGTGTATCGGGAATTCCGGTCAAAATCCCACAATGTACGGTCAAGGTCAAAAAAAATATGCTCTAATGCCATCCAGCATGTATTTATAAAAAGTAACAAGAATAAACGACCAAGCAGCTGAAGAGACAATCAACATAGGTATCAGGGTACGCTCATGTTTAAAAAACTTGGCACACAGCAATCCCTCAATAGGTATAGAAACAAAAGGCAAGGCAATAAAAACAACCCCGTAATAACCCAGTTTGTGCTTCCATTTGATGATTTTTCTGTTTTTGCGGCTGAAGATTTTACGGGGAATTTTGCCGTTTTCCAAAGCTTCTCTTCGCTTTCTTACCATTCGTTTCCGTGATGTTTCCAATATGGTTTTGAACAGAAAAAAGAAAAAAAGCACACCCAGTGTTCCGCCCGCAAACTGAATCAGAAGAACTGTCCAGAAATCTATTCCTGCACCCAAACCCACCGGGGGCGAGAACAGGAATTTAATTGTTGCCATAAAAAACATTAGAATGGCGGCACCAGTCTGCATAGCCTTACAATTTCTCTCCGAACGCCAGATCGCCGGCGTCTCCCAGGCCGGGAACAATATATGCCTGAGCCGTAAGCTCATCGTCAATAGCACCCACCCACAATGTAATTCCGGCAGGTAGATGACTGCGTACATAATCTATTCCCTGGCGGCTGGCTATCGCCGCAACAATATGGGTGTGTGCCGGTTTACCTTTGGTAACCATGGCCTTGTACGCCAAAACCATACTGGCTCCTGTTGCCAGCATGGGGTCGCAAAGAATTACCGTTTTATCTTCCAGCGACGGACTACTGAAATACTCAATTAAAACTTCAAAACTATCGTCGTTGCGTGTATGTTTCCGGTATGCCGAAACAAAACCATTATCGGCGCGGTCAAAAACTTCAAGAACACCATTGTGAATGGGCAACCCGGCACGCAAAATACTTACTACCACCGGCTGACTCTTAAAAAATCTGCAGGAGGCAACACCCAATGGCGTAGTAATTTCCCTGTTTTCGTACTCCAGCTTTCTGCTAATTTCAACTGCCGCCAACATTCCAAATCGTTCAAGATTTTTCCTGAAACGCATCCTGTCATTTTGAACCGTAATATCTCTTAATTCGGCAATCACTGTATGAATTACTGAATCGGTTTCTGTTAAAATTTTTATCATAACTACATGTTTAAGCCACCGTTAACGGATAATATTTGACCTGTTGTAAAATTATTATCGTGATGTATTAAAAATTCAATTGCTCTTACCAGTGCCATCGGATTACCCAATGAACCTGTGGGGGTATCCTTCTTCAATTGTTCCTGAACTGCAGGCGGTATTACCTGAATCATTCCGGTATTCATATAACCCGGAGACAATACGTTTACCGTAATTCCATAAGGTCCAAGGTCAGACGCCATGGCACGGCACAATCCGAACAGTCCACTTTTGGAAGCAGCGTATGCCGCTGAACCTATTACCCCTGTTTGTGCAACTACCGATGACACAAAGACAATTCTACCCCACTTCTGGTTACGCATTTCAGGAATAAAGGCACGGGAAATCTGCATTGGAGCCGTAAGATTCATTTGAAGTACGCGCTGCCATTCTGCATCTTCTATCTTCCAGCACATACCTGCCGACGACACTCCGGCATTGTGAATTACAATATCAATTTTCCCTAATGATTGCAGTACTTCACGGGTAAGAACGTCTATGGACTCATCGTCAAGAAGGTCGGCGTGAAACGCGTGTGCCCTGTCAGGGAATTCTTTTAGCAACGCCCGGAGTGCATCTCCGTTGTTATGATACTGCATGGCTACCTGGTGCCCGGCTTCCAACAAAAATCTGCAAATGTGCAAACCAATGCCTCCCGATGCGCCTGATACAAAAACGGTTCTGGTTTCATTGGCCATATTTCGGGTCATTTGTTCCATTTTCTTCTTACCAGTGCATTCACCGGCCATGCAGTTTTATTCCGTGTCAAAATTAGATAGTTCTTGTCTTGGGCACCAAATTTTCTGTTAAATGCTGCCAAACCTTCATTCCGCGAACCTCCAAAGTCCAAAGTTACATCGGTTTCGCTGAATTCCCTAATCACAGCATCAAAGATAGCATATACCGCACCTGCCTTCTTACCTGTTGTTGTGGCTGCACCCTTTAAAAACAGAATGGTATGATGTGTAATAACAAAGAATGCCGCAGCTGCAAGTTCTCCGTTTATGCATGCTTCAATCCGGCGTGCCTTACCCTGCCCTTCTATATGCTTCATTAATTGTAACAACCCTGCGTATTGTGATGATTTCAGGTTTGAAAATTCATTTCCCTTTTCGTTCCTGAACAAATCCACAATTACCTCTGCACTTAAAGGCACACCAATTACCCCCTGCTCCTTCTCAAATTTTTTCAACATTCGCACAGCATTGGTACTGTACTTTTCTGCCAACCGGGAATACTTTTCGTTTAACTTCAAATGCTGATATACCGAACTTTTTCCTTCAAAACCGTCCCAAGGAATCCTGGTACCCTGATACCCAATGTTCACCAGTCTGAATTGAGCTGCAAGAAAAGAAAATATCTCATTTTCATAACGGGATCCTTCAGGTTGTTGTAATGCAAGTTCACGGCTGAATACGGGCTGAACCAAATACTTGACACCGGCCTTTCTTACTATATTCAATGGCATTACCGCTTTATAATCCTGATAAATCAAACCAGACCACTTGCCTTTGGTTAATGGCTGCATATACCATGAATAAGCGAAAACAGAAGGATTTACTGAGTTCGAAACTACAGAATCCCATTTTTCAAAGTCAATTTCAGATGCAGGTAAAATTTTAATGGCCGTGCTGCTCACGGCTCAAAAATACAACCTGCAACCGATAAACCACCAAATTAAAGCGGAATTGATACCTGAATTCATTAAATTCAGCGTAATTTTGCCAAAACAATTCAGAAAACATGGAAGCAATTACTGAACAAGGTAATGTAAAATATGTGGTATGCGATGGCATTGCAGAAATTACCTTTTTTCACCCCATGAGCAACTCATTGCCCGGTAAATTATTACTAACACTTGCCGAGACCATCACAGAAATGGGCAAGGACTCCAAAGTGAAAGTGATAATATTAAAATCGGAAGGAGAAAAAGCATTTTGCGCCGGCGCATCGTTTGATGAGTTGATTCAAATTAATGAAGCCGAAGCCGGTACCCGATTCTTTTCGGGTTTTGCACATGTAATTAATGCCATTCGCAATGCTCCTAAATTCGTTCTGGCAAGGGTTCAGGGTAAAGCGGTTGGTGGCGGAGTAGGTTTGGCCTGTGCCGCCGATTATACTTTCGCATTGGACACTGCTTCGGTAAAACTTTCAGAACTTGCTGTCGGCATTGGACCCTTTGTAGTAGGGCCTGCGGTAGAAAGAAAAGTAGGAACCTCAGCGTTTATGCAGCTTAGCATCAATGCTACCGAATGGTATAGTGCGCAATGGGCACTCCAACAAGGTATGTATGCTGCCGTTTTCAGCAATGCTGCCGACATGGATTCTGCTATCAACAAGCTAAGTGTTCAACTTTCAAAATCGAACCCCGAAGCCATGGCCGAATTGAAAAAAGTGTTTTGGCAAAAAACCGAAAATTGGGATACTCTCCTTACCGATCGTGCTGCAATTAGCGGTACGCTGGTGGTGAGCAATTTTACAAGAAACGCGATTCACGCATTTAAAAATAAATAAAATTAAAAATTTACCGGAGTTTGCACCGGAACCTTGAACCAAAGCATGGCCAGAATAGCCATAAATACTCGCTTTTTATTACCCGACAAACTGGAAGGATTTGGGTGGTTTACACACGAAGTGGTGCAACGCATGGTTGTAAATCATCCGGAACATGAGTTTTTTTTCTTTTTTGACAGAAATTACGACAAGAAATTTATTTACGCTTCCAATGTTACACCGGTTGTGATATCACCTCCGGCACGCGACCCCATTCTGTTTTACATCTGGTTTGAAATTGGCGTAAAAAAAGCATTGAAAAAATATAATATTGATTTATTTTTCAGCCCCGACGGATATTTATCGCTCTCATCTAAGGTTCCGCAAATTCCGGTAATTCACGACCTGAATTTTGAACATTACCCCAAAGACTTACCACCCCGCGCACGAAAATATCTCAGAAAATATTTTCCCAAATTTGCAAAACACGCACGGCATATAGTAACAGTTTCAGAATATTCAAAAAGTGATATTCAAAAAACCTACGGTATTGATGCAGCAAAAATTACCGTGGCATATAACGGAGTGAACCCCTTGTACCAGCCCATTGAGGCCGGACAAAAAACAGTAATACAAAATTCAATAACCGGTGGAATTCCTTATTTTCTCTATGTTGGTTCCTTACATCCCCGAAAAAACATAATACGGCTTTTGCAAGCCTGGGATATTTATCGCGATCATGGCGGAAAAAACGCTATGGTAATTGCAGGCAGCGCATATTGGTGGAATAAAGAAATGAACACGGAATTTGCGGCACTGCGACATGGAAAGGAAGTTATTTTTACAGGACACCTTCCCGTTGAAAAACTTACCTGTATAACCGCCGCTGCAGATGTACTTACTTACGTTAGCTATTTTGAAGGTTTTGGAATCCCCGTAGCCGAAGCTATGCGCTGCGGCGTGCCCGTCCTTGCCGCCAATACTACTTCGTTACCCGAAGTGGCCGGAGATGCCGCACTATACTGCGACCCGTTTTCGGTGGCCGATATTGCACAGAAAATGGCAACCATCACATCTAACCCTGAATTAAAAGAAAAACTCAGCAAAGAAGGTATTATCCGCGCCAACCGGTTTCATTGGGAAGATACCGGTCAAAAGGTATGGCAGGTTCTTGAAAATGAATTGAATCAAAAAATAGTTGAATTACAACCTGACCGTTCAAGCAGAAGAAGGCAGTAATTGGAGATGAGTGTACTCTATTTCTATCCTGAACTTGGTTTTAAGATATTTCTTTCTGCATTATTTGCTTATTTAAACCAAAAAACGCTATCAATAGAACTTATCTCATGCTCAACAACTCCTTTTTCTGTCAAAAATGTTAAATGTGCGCTACAACAGCATTCCGGTTCGTTCACCATTAATGAACTATTTGGCTAATTTCCTTATAATTTCAACTTCCCCCGGTAGGATTCCAATTCAATTGCAGTTTTTCGTAGCATCACGGTGACACTTACAGCCTATTTTTGCATATGAAAATTTGGAATTTTGCTTTAGCAGTGTGCCTGTATTTAGTACATTTCAATTCTTTGCAGGCACAGGACACGGTAGTGGTACGTTCGCACAATCAAACACACTGGAATTGGTACGGCAACTGGGATAACTGGACGGTTTTTCCCGGTGACACTTTTACCAGCCGTAAGATTTTGTTGAAATACACGTTGGGATGTCCCGGTTCGGGTTGCAGCGAATGGGATTATACTACTCAGATAAAAGTGCTTCATCCTAACGGAGAAACCGACTCAAGCCTTACACAGTCTCCCTGGTTTGTATCAGCGGGCAGTTCTCCTGATTCCATTCCGGTACTTATAACCTCTCCGTGGGTTACATTTTATAACAGCACCACTCAGCTCACCGACTCATCTTTGGCCACCGCCGACACTGTTTTTGTATTTGCTGATTCTGCTGCACCCACACTTATTACCGATACCGTTCTGGTATTTACCGGCGGTTTCTGGAATTATTATTTTGATGCTACAGGTACCACCACCGATTCGGTTTGGGTGGGTTACGACAGCCTCTGGAACAACGGACAGCACACTTATTATCAATATTTTCCTAAAATTGTAACCATAGAGCTGGCGCGATTTATAACCCCTTATGCCGGGTCGGTACCCAATTCATGGACCCGTACAGTGTACTACGATGTTACCGATTACGCGCCGGTTTTACGCGATTCAACATTAATACGCGCGCATTATGGCGGCTGGCAGAACGGCTTCACCATAACACTCGACTTTATGTTTATTGAAGGTACCCCGCCCCGAAATTCACTAGATGTGATACCGATATACGATGGAAACTATAATTACGGTGGTGCACCGGGTATTGAAACATCTCTTACTTCAAAAACCGTGAATCTTCCGGTGGGAACAGACGCATTTGCCCTACATTTTACTCCTACCGGACACGGGTTTGACAATAATGAAGACTGCGCAGAGTTTTGCCCGAAAACCTACACGGTAAAGGTGAACGGTTCGGTAGTACAGAATGGACTTATATGGAACGACGAATGCGGACTTAACCCCCAGTATCCTCAGTCCGGAACCTGGTTATACGACCGTGCCAACTGGTGTCCCGGGGATAAGGGGCGGAGGTTTGAGCATGAACTTACAGGAACTGCAGCCATGAACCAACCTGTATCCATTGATGTAGATATTCAGCCATATACCTGGAACGGAAGCGGAGGACAGCCCGTGTATATTATTCACGGCTCGGTAATTCCATATTCAACGCCTAATTTCACAACCGACGCTGAAATAAGAGACATCCTGGCACCCAGTAAGTTTTATGAGTATCGCAGGTTCAATCCCATTTGCGACAACGCACATATTCTGGTACGCAATTCAGGCTCGGCAACCATTACCGAAATGGTATTTTCGTATCAGGTAGAAGGTGGTACGCCGGCACAATACATCTGGACAGGTTCGCTGCCTTTTCTTGCAGAAACCGAAGTACAATTGCCTTTTCCTGATGCTACTTTCTGGCAGGGATCCGGAAATACATTTATGGCCGAAATTCTCTCAGTAAACGGAAGTGCCGACCAGAATGCAGACAACAATAAATTACAATCGGAGTACGACCTGACACCATCATATGCGGCACCGGCCATTATTATATTAATGAAAACCAATTTGTTTCCCGGTGAAAATGCCTGGGAAATTCTGGATTCAGACGGAAATGTTGTATATTCGCGCAACAACTTTCCAACCAACGACTTTGCCCGCGACACGGTTCCGTTAGCCAACGGTTGCTATACTTTTCACCTAACCGACAGCGATAAAGACGGAATGGCATTCTGGGCAAACAGCGACGGGTCGGGCTATGCACGTATTATGCGCCATGACGGTATGATTTATAAAAACTTCAGCGGCGACTTCGGTACTGAAATTACACACCATTTTACCGT
This sequence comes from uncultured Weeksellaceae bacterium, assembly GCA_964508605.1. Taxonomy (GTDB): domain Bacteria; phylum Bacteroidota; class Bacteroidia; order Flavobacteriales_D; family CAZDUI01; genus CAZDUI01. The sequence continues at coordinate 84,508 of CAZDUI010000006.1, forward strand.
TGGATATGCTAATCAGGTAGTAGAATCAGAACACGTACCGCACATTGAAATGTATCCAAATCCGGCCAGTCATACCGTTACCCTTGATCTTTCGGCACTGACGGGAACTTCGCAGGTCACTGTTTTTGGTTCCGACGGCAAACAAATACTCAACGGTTCGTATAGTGGTAATCTTATTACCCTGGATGTAAGTGAATTTGCAAACGGACTGTACTTTTTAAAGGTGAGCAACAACAACCGGTACGTTACCAAACAGCTGATACTATCCCACTAAAGGGTATGTCTAAAAACCGAAAGGATGCCATTAGCACCCTTTCAGCCGGAAGTGTAGAAGTTAAGTTGCTCAAAAAGCAATTACTTAACCGCGCAATAACTTTCTCTGCAATTTCTATGCTGCAAATTGCCATCTCGTTTATCACCCGCCTGCATCACATTGTGATTACATATAAAAAAGCCATTGTCGCAGGGTATTAAATCAAACAAGGTAACACAAGTACAGACTAACAGCTCCGCAGATATAAAAACATCAAAAAAGAACAAATTTTACGGGCAATGTCAGCCGTACTGATACAGGTTCGCCCATATTAATTCCGGGTTTCCAACGGGGCATAGCTTTTACAACGCGCAGCGCTTCGGCTTCCAGATTTGCATCTGTGTTTCCCTTTACATCGGCCACCTTCACATCGGTAACATCACCGGTATAGGTAACAATAAAACTAACGTAAATGGTTCCCTGCTTCATTTTTTCGCGCGAAACGTCAGGATATTTCAGATTTTTCCTTAAAAACCCGAAATAGTCAAATTCCGGCTGTTTCTGAATTTCTACAGAATTGTAGGTAATGTCTTTAGGAATGTTCACCACAACCGGCCCGTCTTCATATTTATCGCCCGGTTTACCAATAACGCTAAAATCAATAGAATCCGAAATAATTTCGAATTTTTCTTCGTCTATCGGTTCCTTTTTTTCAATAATCTCGGCATCGGGTAAAATTACGGGTGATGTGCGTTGTGTGGTTTGGGTCTCAGGTTCCGGTTTCGGCTGCTCGGGTATTATGGGCGCCGCGTCGAAAGTGGGAATTTCTTCAGAAGATTTATAAGCAATATTCGACTTTACTTCAGGCGTAACCCATTCAAACGCTGCCAGGCTAAGTGCTGATGCTATTAATAATCCTGCCTGTAATACTACCAACCTGCGGCGTTCTAAATCTGCCTTTTTTGATTTTTTGATTTCCATGATTTCCGGATTTTAAGATTGTGTTCCTGTACGGACTTAGAACCCGTTCGTTCATTTTTTAGTATGCGCATTCCCTGTAAGGTGGCACCCATTGATTTAAGGGTTATATTGCCTGATTAAGCCGTAATGGTTAGCTTATACCCTTTGCCATGAACATTTATTATTTCAATTCGGTCATCACTTTTAAAGTACTTCCGCAATCTGCTAAGATAAACATCCATGCTGCGACCGTTAAAGTACGAGTCGTCTCCCCATATAACCTTCAGGGCATACGATTTATCCAATGTTCCTTTTGAAGTAACCAACATAAAAAGCAATTCATTTTCTCTACGGGTAAGTTTTTGTTCGCCTTCAGGCCCTGTAAGTGTCATTCGGTCGGAATTGAACAGATATTTTCCCATTTGAAATTCAGGGCCCTCTTTCACTTCTGTTTTACCGGTTCTTCGCACAATAGCCTGAATACGTGCAACCAGTTCATCCATATTAAATGGTTTGGTCATGTAATCATCGGCGCCCACCTGAAATCCCCGCAAGGTATCTTCTTTCATGCTTTTTGCCGTAAGAAACAGTATGGGAATATCAGGATCGGCTGCGCGAACATCGGCAGCCAGAGAAAAACCGTCTTTTTGCGGCATCATTACGTCCAGTATCAGAAAATCGTAACTGCGTTGTCTGAAAGCGTCTAAACCCTCTTTCCCATTGGTTTTCCAGTCGCAATCGAATCCCCGGGCACGCAAATACTCACCCAGCAATAAACCCAAATTTGCATCATCTTCAACCAGTAAAATATACAGCTTTCTATCTGTCATCTTTTCATTGTTTTAATCTTTCAAAACCGGAAACTCAAGAATAAATTCACTACCTGTACCCGGAGCACTATTCAGATGAACTTTACCGCCGTGTTTCAATATAACTGCACGCGTGTAACTTAAGCCCAGTCCAAAGCCTTTTACATTGTGTAAATTCCCGGTAGGTACTCTGTACATGCTTTCAAAAATCTTACGCTGGTGCTCAATGGGAATTCCTATGCCGTTATCCTTTACCATAACACATATCCATTCCTGATTTTCTATGAGTTTATTGTAGGTTTTAATTTCTATTACCGGTGCAGTATCCACATACTTCAGGGCATTATCCAGCAAATTCTGAATGGCATTGCTAAGATGCAGTATGTCGGCATTCATTTTATCGCTGGCGGCGTCTGTTCCAAGAATTATTTGTCCACCTGCATGGCTTGCCTGCAGTAAAAAAGGTCCCACGGCTTTATTTACAAGTTCGTTTAATGAAACAGGTTGAAGTTTCAAATTCAATTGACCCCTGTCCAAAATGGCCGCTTGTAAAACCTTTTCAACCAGAGTGCCAAGTTTTTTATTCTCATCTTCAATCATTGTCAAATATCTACGCCGGGAATCATCGGTGGTACTTACCGTGGTATCGTTCATCATTTGACAAGCAAGAGAGATGGTTGAAATGGGGGTCTTCAGCTCGTGAGTCATATTGCCAATGAAGTCATTCTTTATTTGAGACACCTTTTTTTGACGGATGATGATGGAAATGGTAAATCCAAAGGCCACTGCCACCGTAATGAGTAAAAATGCCGACAGTGCCAGAATACCCCACATTTTACCCAACAAATAGGCATTTTCGCCTGTAATTGACAACACAAGTACACCCTGACTTTCCGGATTATTTTGAGGATCGCGTGAAAATAAAGGAATCATGTACGAATTTTCATGACTGGCTGTCTTTACCAGTTCCGCATCGCCGCTAATTACATGTTCTAAATTATCGAGCACGGCAATTCTATACTTTGCCGTTACCCCATTGGCCCGCAAACGCGCTTGCACCAAACTGTCCAAGGATAGTCCAGCGATTCTTTCATCCAGTTTGCGGTAAATCTGTTCACTGAATATTTTATTCAGCAGATCGTTTACAAGACGAATACGATTCACCATAACCTGAGCTGCGGGCTGTTCATGCTTCAAGGTGCCGGTATGAAAGCCGTCAGGTGTTATTGATATTATTTTGCCGGACATACTGTCTCTCTCTTCCCGTATAACGCGCGCCTCAGTAAATAAGCCACCAGCAGTATCGGCCGAAGAACCTTCAACTATTCTAATTAACACCTGCTTTCCGTCGCGCATTATAACCGAATCGCGAATACTAAACTGTTCGGTAGTACGTCCCGGTCTCCTGATTCCCAGCAGTGTATCAGAAGTCATCATACGATTTACAATCTGGTCGCTTAATATTGCCGCTGTTACTTCTTCCTCCTCAAGAATTTGAGCTATTTCACGCAACGACTTATTCACAGAAACCTCCAGTTCATTCTTTTGCAGGTGAATAGCGTTTCTTACCCAATACAATTGTATTCCCGTAAGGCCAATCATGGCTAACGTGATAGAAAATACAACCCACTTTATTTTTTTAACCCCAAACACATTCAAAATTAAGCAAGCTACTGCAATATTGATGGAATTTAACTTAATTTAACCGCAACCCCGCTGCTGAATGCCGCGATAACGGGTTTTGATTACTTTTGAATTTTAACACACCCCTGCATGAACATATTACACTATATCAACGGACGACTTTGTCCTTCTGAATCAAAATCTTGGTTACCAAATATAGATCCTTCAACCGGCAAGGAATACAGCAAAATACCCGACGGGAATGCCGCCGATGTACAAATAGCATATGAGGCCGCATATAACTCATTCCCGATTTGGAGTAAGATGAAAACCGAAGAGCGGTCGGCTTTTTTGCTGCGAATAGCAGATAGAATAGATGCCCGTTTGGAAGAACTTGCATCGGCCGAGAGCAGGGATAACGGCAAACCAGTAAAGCTTGCCCAAACAGTAGATATACCCCGTGCCAGCAGCAATATGCGATTTTTTGCCACGGCCATATTGCATTACGCGTCCGAAAGCCATAATATGGATGGAAATGCAATAAACTATACCTTGCGCAGCCCCATTGGCGTAGTGGGTTGTATTTCTCCCTGGAATCTTCCATTGTACCTTTTTACCTGGAAAATTGCCCCTGCACTGGCCGCCGGCAACACGGTGGTAGCCAAGCCGTCTGAAGTAACCCCTTTTACCGCCTATTTACTGAGTGAAATTTGCATGGAATGCGGCTTACCAGCCGGTGTGTTAAATATTGTCCATGGTACCGGACCGCAGGTAGGACAAGCTATTGTTGAGCACCCGGGAATCAAAGCCATTTCATTCACCGGCGGAACTTCAACCGGCGCTGCTATTGCCAGAACAGCAGCGCCCATGTTCAAAAAGTTATCACTGGAACTTGGAGGTAAAAATCCAAACCTGATTTTTGCCGATTGTGACTTTGAAAACATGCTGAAAACCACACTTTTTTCCTCATTCGCAAACCAGGGACAAATTTGTTTGTGCGGTTCACGAATCTTGATAGAACGAAGTATTTATGAAAAGTTTCGTGACGCTTTTGTAACCAAAGTAAAACAAATGCGTGTAGGAGCTCCCCACCGCGACGATGTACAAATGGGTGCTGTAGTAAGCGAGAGTCACATGCACAAAATTTTGTCATATATTCAATTAGCACAACAAGAAGGAGGCAGGGTTCTGACCGGTGGAAATAGGGTGATACCGGAAGCTCCTTACCAAAACGGCTTCTATCTTGAACCTACCGTTATTGAAGGGCTTGATATGAATTGCCGCACCAATCAGGAAGAAATTTTCGGGCCGGTGGTTACCTTAACGCCGTTTGATACAGAACAGGAAGCATTGGCTTTGGCCAACAGCACACCGTACGGTTTGTCAGCCACTGTCTGGACGTCAGATGTTACGCGGGCACACAGAATTGCCGCAACTTTAGACAGCGGAATTGTTTGGATAAACTGCTGGCTGGTACGCGACCTTCGTACACCTTTTGGCGGCATGAAGCAATCGGGAGTAGGAAGGGAAGGTGGTTTTGAGGCGCTGCGATTCTTTACAGAAGCCAAAAACGTCTGTCTCAAAATTTAATAGCATAAACAATTGCAAAATAATGTGATTTAACATCACACCATTACAACATTAGTCACGAGAGGTTTCGGCTTTATAGCCATTGGTAAAAAACCATCCCAACCTTTTGTTTATCCAGCTACCCATTAGGTTGATAATATGAATTGCTACGTTCAACATATTTTCTGAAACGCAGAAGTTACCAAAATGTTATGTTAAGTTTAACACAAAAGCATGTTGGAAACTACAAAGGTGTTAGTAACCTATTTTTTAACCTTAAAAATCTTGCTAATAAAAGAATGTCAGACAGGTAAAAACCTCAGTCAGCAACTGCGTACTCCGATTTTAAAAATTCTCTCCAGTCAGATAAACTGGCTTTAACCCGCAACTCATTAAACCTTTTATGATAATCTTCTTCGGTTTGTGCCTGATTGAGATACGAAATCCTGTAAGCGTCATACCTTATAATGGCCAGCGACTCTTCATCGCTAAGTAATTTTCCCGAGAAGTCTTTATCCTTTAAATCAGTAATACTTTCTGGGATTAAAGTCTTTTTTACTCCGGTAATTTTATTATGCAGTTCAGAGGCCATATTTACAAAGATACGCCCTTGACAGAGGCAGGATGAAAATTAAACGTGAATTGTTTTCCACAAAATGGTGTTAACGTGTGAGGAAATATGGTGACAAAAAGCCCTCTTAAATGAGGTTTATTTTTATTGTTTAATCAGTTGCCCGATACCATTAACCGATGTGCGTCCTGCAATAATTTATTTACCTCAAGGCTATCGGTTCCGTCGTAATACCCCCTGATTTGGCCTTTTTGGTCAATTAAGACAAAATTGTTGGTGTGGATAAAATCGCTGTCGCCATCTCCTTTTTCACCCACCTCAGCCGGTTTCAGTGTAAAGTAAGACTTGCGGGCCAGATTGTAAATATGCTCCTTTGACCCTGTTAAAAAATGCCACTTACCCCGCACTGCATCATGTTTTTCGGCATACTTCAATAATACCGGTACACTGTCTTCTTCGGGCCAAACGGTGTGAGACAGAATGACGAAATCCTCCCAGTCTTTTGTTGCCGACTGTACCTTTTGCAGATTTTTACTCATCGTAATGCAAATTCCGGGACAGGTTGTAAAAAAGAAATCGGCTACATACACTTTATTTTTTACATGGGCAGAGGTTATGGTATCACCAAATTGATTGATCAGGCTAAAGTTACCAATAATATGCCCGCTGCGAATATCACGAACCGTTTCATCCACCAGTTCACTTTTCAGGTCTCCGGGATTTAGCACGGGTAGTTTGTTTTTTATAGATGCCTCCTGTTTGCGTTGCGCCTGCATTATGATATAGGTTGCCGCAAAAACGGCCGCTAAAAAAATTACACCAAACAGTATAATGGTAATTACAAATCCTTTGCCCTTGCTCTTCTGCTGTGCCATTCAATCATCAATCAAAAACCTGCACAAAATTGAAATCAATTCCATCTATCTCACCAATAATTTCATAACATGCTCCAATTTTATTCTCGGGATGCAGAATATTTTTGCGGTGACCCCGGTTGCTTACACCGTCATCTATTAGCAAGTCAATAACTGCCATTGTAATATCTTCGTTGCCTGAAACAAGATTTTCCCGGACATTGTTTTTGGAGTGCTGGAATTTCTGATATTTTTTCATCCATTCACCGTGTTTCCGTGCCTGTTCGTATAATTCCTGACTGAATTCTATGGCAGGTAATGGTTTAAGTTTTTTTAATTCTGCAATTAATTCTTTGGCTGCGGCACGCTCCGATGCGTCCGATTCCCAAAATTCAAGATATTTATCAATTTCCGGCAGGGCAGCCATGGGATTCTGCCTAAATCTATTGATTTCATCCAGCATTTTTATTTCCCGTTCTGTTGGCTTCTGAGCATGAACAGTGGGTATTAAACCTACAAATAATAACAGGATCATTAAATTTTTACACATGGCGATTGACAGTCTATTTTAGTTTTATCCAGCGTTATTCCTACACCCAAAGGTACGGTTAATTTGTCGCGCAGATGCCCAATTTTCGTGCCTGAAACAACAGGTACTTTAGCTTTTGCTATGAATTCATTCAAGGTTTGCTCTAACGTAAGGCTTCGCTCGGGTTTCTCGGGAACACATTTGGTAAATCCACCCAAAATAATGGCTCTTACGCGTTCAAAATTTTTCCACTGCAGCACATGCTGAAAAGCCCTGTCAATGGAATACGGCTCTTCTTCCACTTCTTCAAGAAACAATATCATATCATTATCTTCAGGTTCAAAGGTAGTTCCCAGTGTATGGGTAAACACTCTGAGGTTTCCACCCCAAAGAACTCCTGTTACAGGTTCAAAACCTGAACTTGCAGTACCACCATGCGGTATTTCAGTATTACCCTTTTCAATAATGTTTCTAAGCGCCGTAACTGAATATTCATTCCATGTGCTGTAACCCACCGGTCCGTGAAAGGTAATCAATCCGGTTTTCAAGGTAATATACTGCAGCAATACGGTAATATCTGAAAACCCGACCACTGCTTTAGGGTTATTTTTTATTAATTCAACGTCCAGCAAATGCAGCATACGGGCACAACCACTGCCGCCGCGCACGGCAACAATGCCATGAATATCGGTTCGCCGGAAAGCTTCATGCAAATCGTCGGCACGCTGCTGGTCAGTACCTGCAAACTGACCCTGCCTTGCATTCACATTCGGCATAGGTACTGCCCTGTAACCCGCCTTCTGAATTTCTTTCGCTGCATTTTCCACCTCATCGGCAGTGAATGTGGCTCCGGCCGGCGATACCAAAGCAATATTGCAGTCTGGAAAAAGTGCCTTTGGTATTATTTGCTCATGTTTCAGCCCCCCAGAAGACCGTACATATTTATGCTTCCAGTCAATTTGGAGTACTGCGGCGGCAAGTCCGGCAGAGGCCGACTTTACGAAATCCCGACGCTTCATTTCACCGCTTTTTTTTCATCACACATTCAAGTTTCGCTAATGCTTCATTCGTTTTACCAATCTTGGCATTCTTTTAAGGGAAGGATTGATATTTACCTTGTGCATATAGTCGTCAGTAAGGTAATAATCGCCCGTAACATTTAACGGGTTCTGGCTTAACAATACACACATATGATTGTAAATATCGGGTAAATAAACACTGAATTTTTCGGGAACTTCGAAAAAATGTTCTATACATACCGCAAAAAACTCATGGGTATTTTCACCGGCATACGAACGCAAATATCCGGGAATTCCACTGCGCAATTTATTGTATTCATTTTCGCCAATTGTAAGCCATTCCTGCAGGTACATTTTAAATCTTTCATCGTTTTCTTCACCTGCTATCAGCTGAATTTTCATGGCGTGCGCCGCCTCATGCAGGCCCAAATTGTAACCGTCACCGTCTTGAGAATACCCCTGAAACAAATCTTCAGCAGAAAACATCAGAAAACCATCCGGTGTAGCACCCCCTTTCAATTCAAGGTTCAATGCCTGCACATAAAACGAACGGGGATACACCATAACCGTATGAAATGCATCAAAATCATAAGTATCCAAACCAAACGTTATTTGCGTTAATGCAGCCATACACATTACCTTAATTTCAGGCGTTATCTCCAAATCCTCCTTTGCTTCGAATCGTTTGGTTTTTAGTAAAATACGAATCCGATTAATGAACAGAGCTTTACCCCTTCTAGAAAGCCTTTGGTAATAAACCATATTCTTTTCAAGTACCTCATGTATTCGCATATATTCATTGCGACTAATGGGAGAAAATTCATAACTGCTTCTTCTTTTCCCTTTTCTGCCTCTATAAAAATATGCAACTACAATTATAGCTACAACTATAATCATCGTCTCCAGAACATACTCAGATTGTATTTTAGTGGGAAACCTCATATCAAATTAAAACATACGAATATAGCTATACTGTTTGAATGCATCTTTAAATTCTAATTACCGGCACTGATTTATTTACTGAGAATATGTTATTGCCTACAGGAAAATTATTCATGAATTACTTAATGTCAAGAAATTACAACTATTGACGAATCAGGATGAATAACTTTTACCCAGCACGCACCTATATGTATTCAGTGATGTTACTTTAGATTTCAAATTTCCGTTTTGAATTTATTACAAAACCAAACCAGTTTGTATTTGCAGCAACATGCGGGTAACCCAGTGCATTGGATGCCCTGGGGTGAAGATGCTTTTGAGCGGGCTGTAGCCGAAAACAAATTGGTACTAATTAGCATTGGTTATTCCAGTTGTCACTGGTGTCATGTAATGGAGCATCAAAGCTTTGAAAATGAAGCTGTGGCTGAAATAATGAATCGTCATTTGGTTTGTATTAAAGTAGACCGGGAAGAACGCCCCGACATTGACCAGATATACATGACTGCGGTTCAGCTAATGACAGGCCAGGGCGGATGGCCGTTGAACTGTTTTGCACTACCCGACGGAAGGCCTGTATACGGAGGCACCTATTTTCCGCCGGACCGTTGGGTAGATATTATAATGCAGTTGGCCGACTTTTGGCTGCGAAGTCCGGAAAAACTGCTTCAGTACGCCGGCGAACTGGAAGAAGGGTTTGTTAAGATTGCTGAAATTACGGCAGAGCAAAACACCGGATGGACAATGGAGGAGCAAAGGGTAATGCTTGAAAAGTGGAAAAAACAACTAGACACAGTGCACGGCGGAGCCGACAGGGCTCCCAAATTTCCCATGCCGGCAAACCTTCGATTCTTAATGAATTGCTCAGAGCAATCTGCGCAGCAGCATGTGGTACTCACCTTAACCAAAATGGCACAGGGCGGCATTTGTGACCATCTGGCCGGAGGCTTTTTCAGATATTCAACCGATCATTTTTGGAAAGTTCCCCATTTTGAAAAAATGCTTTATGACAATGCCCAATTGATGCAAGTATATGCTGAAGCCGGTAAAAAATTCGCAAACACTAATTTCTACAATATAGCAGACAAAATATTCGATTTTTTACAGGAACATTTTTATAATGATTCCGGCTTGTACTCTTCCAGCCAGGATGCCGACAGTGAAGGTGTTGAGGGAAAATATTATACATGGCAGGTTTCAGAAATTGAAAAATGCCTTACTGACGAAGAGATATTGGCAGCGAAGCGATATTTTATTATAAACGAACACGCGTTATGGGAAGGAAACTATATTCTGTTGCGCAGTATTGAATCTCCGCATCCGGAATATGAAATAATTAGAAAGAAATTATGTGACTACAGAACCAGCCGAATAGCGCCGGTAATTGACCAAAAACAAATAACCAGCTGGAATGCTCTGCTTGCTGAAGGAATGGTGTCCCTTTATCTTTCCGGCCGGAATCACAAACACGCTGAAGCTGCCAGACGGTTGTGCAAAATGTTATTAAAAGGATTTGATCCGGAATCAGGGATTAAGCGTATTCATCAGAATGGCATTGACCATACGTCCGGTTTTCTTGACGACTATGCATTTACAATAGCAGCCTGTCTGGCTTGTTACCGCATTCAGTTTGAAGAGGAATATCTGCTGACGGCTAAACAAATATCAAAATGGGTTATGAATGAATTCAGCCACCCGGATGATGTATTCTTTTTTTATACCCGGTTAGAGCAACAAACTCCCCTTACCCGCATGACAGAGACAGAAGACAACGTAATACCTTCTTCAAACGCGGTTATGGCCCGTAACCTGCTAATACTATCGGTTGCTTTTCAGTTACCTGACATGGAGGAGCGATGTAAAAAAATGATACTTAGAATGAAGAAAAACGCAATGCAATATGGCAGTGCTTATGGATACTGGGCACTGAATGCAGCCATGATGCTTGACGGTATTAAAGAAGTAGCCGTATCGGGTAAAAACGCTGTGACATCAGCACAAAACCTGCAAGACAAAATTCACGACCCATTTACCCTTATTTTTGCAACTGAGGGTACATCAAATCTGCCGGTACTACAAAAAGAAGCATCCGGCCCTCCAGGGGAAATTGCGTTCTGGGTTTGCAAAAATCAAACCTGTCTGCCGCCTGTAAATACCATTGAAAAAACATTGGAAATACTGTAACATGAAACATGCTTTTATTTCCTTTTTGGTCCTTTTTTATTGCACTGTTCATGCTCAAATACTGGACAATACCCACTGTAAAGTATTTTCGGATGACCCCTTTTTTGATACCGGATTTATTGCAAGAAATAAAATTAAAATCATTCGTGGAAAGGTATCAACCAAAGCTAAAAACGACCAGATGCACGATGCCAATACCGAATATGTTTACGAGTTTGACGAACGCGGCAAATTAATAAAACGGCTTGAGACATTCACCTTAAGCTCAGGAGTTAAGGATACCGCCATAATGATTTATCACTACGATGACCGCGGTAATCTTATTATTAAAAGAAAAACAGATGGCTATGGATTTTTCTCGTACAACTATACTTACGATACCCTGAACCGAATTACAAGCGAAATGTATTGCAGGGAAGAAAATGCCGGCAGCAGCAAATATCATTTTGAATTAGGCCGTCAGTTTATTATTGCCAAAGAAACTTATGAATGGGAAATGACCGGTTCAGGACTCAAACAAAAATTCTATAATAACTATGGTAAATTATATCAGGAGCGCTTTTATTATACCAATGCACTGGGATACCTTATCAGCGAAGAAACCCGTCTGCTGGTAACCAGTAAAAAAGCAATTACCGAATATGCCTACGACAACAAGGGTCGTCCTATTTTAAAAGCCGACCACAGCAGTGTGTTACGGCAAACTAACATTGAATACCATTACGAATACGATGAATTCGGCAATGTTTTAAAAGAAGAAACCGTACGAAACGAAAAACCGGTAACCCGCCGGGAAGCTGTATATTATCCTGAATCTATGTTACTAAAAGCATTGGTAATGTTCGATATTGAAACAGAGTTCATGCATATTGTTCGCTACACCTATCAGCATTATTAGATTTCAAATTCTGTGTTCTGATTGTTGCCTGTAATACCATTTAAGGCAAAAAATCAAAGCCCGCACTATGGGCTTTGATTTTACTTTAAGTATTGCAGGGAAGGTGCAGGAATTACCGGCGAACAAACTGTGACACCTTACCGTTATCGTCATTTCTAAGTAAATAAATCCCTGATGACAGATGTGCGATATTCAGATTACTTGATGATTTAACAGACATTAAAACCCTTCCATTCAAGTCTGTAACCGTATAATTTCCGGTAAATTCAACTTGAATTACATCAGATGACGGATTAGGATATACCGCAAACCCTTTGGAGCTATCATTTTGTTCTGCACCCATAATTCCTGATACTGCAAAAACAGACACTGTTCCACTTACCTCATTAGAGCTTAGTAGCAAAGGATTGCCTGTAGGACTTGTGGCAGCCGGGATGAACAATAAATCTTCAGGCCCCAGATCTCCGGCAGCCGCTGTAGTTTCTGGTTGTGTAAAAAATCGGTGATTGTGGTAGGTAACAAACACGGGATTGATTGGATCGCTGATATTATATACTACAAATCCCCCCATCCTCTCCAGCCCGATTACTGCATATGTGTTTCCAGAGGCATCCTGCATAATTTCAACACATTCCGGCTCGGGGCCTTTGTTATCGCTGCGTGAGTCCGCAGAGTTATTGTCGTCGTTATTGGAATTAAAATACGATGTCCATGGCGTCTGAGAAGTAATGGTTTCAAAATCGTCTCCACTGTCGTACACTAAACTCATTGCAGTATTCCAAATGGAGAATGAACGTGTTCCAAAAACATAGATTTCGTCGTAGTCTCCGTCGTTTCCGGCATCGCCCATAGAAGTAGTAAAATTGAGACGCCCCAGTTCATTGTCGGTTTGCAGGGTAGCTGCATTTGGAAATGCTACGGCATCCAGGGTAACATTTTTAATTCTCTCTTCTTCGCCAAACGCCGAGTAATCTCTTGAATCGCCTTCATTGGCTGAAATGATATAACCATTGCCACCAATTGAAATATACACCATTCCATCAGGTTGATACATTCCATAAACACCGGCTGGTGTAACGGCTATATCCACTCCGTCCTTATCGCTTGCATCTATAGCATTGCCTGCAACACTGAAATCTTTATACCCAAGACCTTTCAGCTCTGTTAAGGTACCGGTTGTCAAATCTATCTTTGCCATAGCATTGTTTTCCTGTAATACCACAAACACAGTTTGTGAATCGTCACTTACAGCAATATATTCGGGTTCAAGGTCCTGTTGTATTGAAGCTGCGCCGCCATTACCAAAAATCCTAATCAGGGGATCAATATTTCCGGCATTGATACTTAAAAAATCAACTGTAGTTACTACCGCAGCACTTACCCCGGCTGAAATATCAATAATACTCACAGTACCTTCGGGGTCTGAAACATAATCATCGCTGGGTTCACCTTCATTTGCTGTAAGTACTTTATTTCCGTCAGGGGTAAAAGTAACCATATCAGGCATGGCGCCAACGGTTACCTGACCCAGATACGCAAGCGTTGTGGCGTCAAAAAAGACAACAGAACCATTCGCCTGAGGATTCGCATTTTCAACAGCAACGGCAATTATTTGATTTTTCACAGCTACGCTGTTCAGTCCGGCGCCATAGGACGCCATACTAATACTTTGCTCCAATGAAATGGCTGACGGGTTTGAAAAATCAATAACATCTAAACTATTGGAACCTCCGTTCGTTGAAAATATACGTTGACTTACAGGGTCATAAGCAATAATTTCGGTTGCACTCACCTCAAAGCCACCATCCCGGTATGTACTTAAATGCGTAAATGAAATTTGAGCAGAGCATGCTCCGGCGGTTAAAGAAAATATAGACAATAGTAACTTTTTTTTCATGATATTATGTGGTTATTAATTACTTAGAAATAAATGAATGTGTGCTGTATTCATTGTTGGAGCTTACCCTGAGGAAATAAATACCCGATTGATGAGTAACCAGTGGGATTTGTGTAGTTCCGGCATTTACATGTTCATTAAAACTGAAAACAAGTCTTCCTGAGGCATCAAAACACTCCATTTGAATCTGGTTTTGGTTTTTAGAATGCACCCACAAGTTGGCACCCGCTTCAGTATTTGCCACCACTACAGAAAAATCACTTAAATCTTTTCTGTTTACAGCTACCGTTTTAACAGGAATATAATCTCCATTCATATTTGTGTGACCCAATCTGTAGAAAGAGATACCCTGCAACGGATTAGGGTCTATGCGCGTGTAATGATGCAGGGAAGAACCATTGATATCGGCCGACAGACTAAGGATGGATGTCCAGTTATTACCATCAGCACTTCTATCTACGGTATAATAGTCGATGTCGGATTCACTTGCCGTAACCCAGTCTAGTTTTACGACGCTCTCATCGGACACTGCGGTAAAATCAATCAGTTCAACGGGTAGTACGAATGTACCACAAGAAGTACACGGGTTTGAAAATATACGGTATACAACTATTTCATCTGCCCTGTCGGCCCTGCCTGAAACCCTGATGGTGCCGGGACCTGCCAAAGTATAGCTATCGTTTAAAGTAGCGTTAGAGCCGCCTGTTTTCACAACTTTTGGTCCGCCGGGGAAATCCACTTTCAAATTATCACACGTTGCGCAGCTGCCGTCGGCACCCGAAGCGCTGCAACCTAAAGAAGACCAAATCCGCATGGTTGCATATACAGTATAGCTGCAACCCGCCGGAACGACAATATCTGTACTTACCGACTGATACCCTGCTGAACAGTTACCTGCAACCGCCGGACTACAGTTTGGCCCGCCCAGTGTGGTAAGGTTGCATCCTGAAATACAGCCGCAGCCGGCGCCTGTAACACCCAAAGATCCGGTAACGGGTGTCCAGGGAGCATCAGTTACAGTAAAAGCACAGGCGGTTTCATTCCACGATTGTCCTGCAGCATTTGTCCAGTTTGCATTGTTACCAATGGCAGTGCGCAAGGCAGCTTTGGTAGAGCTAACAGTTCCGGCGCAGTTGTAATGCCATTGGTCCTGACTGGAGCTCACTTGTATGGCACTGGTTCCTAGAACAAGTCCTGTAGGCAACGCGGTGTTGTTCTTGCTGGAACAATCACCCCCCGAAGCAAATGTTCCGTTATGACGCAAAGCGTAAATAAAAACCGGTGCTGCGCGGGTTCCTTGTAATACAATTACATTGTCGCCACCACTGTTCAAACCAAAATTAGTTCCCCAGGGAGAGCCCAAAGATGTTTGAGTAACTGCCCCGGAAGAAACCAGAATGGGACCTCCTGCGGCATCCAAATCGATATAAATTACACTTCCTGCCAATACCTGCGAAACCACTGTAATTTCTACCGCAAATTCTTCATCGTCGCAATACCAGACACTCGTATTTCTCCAGTTATTATCTGTAACCATAAACTTTGTATTGCACTCCAGATCAACCAATGTAAGAAGCTTTACCGCATCATTTCCAGCCTGTGTACCCGCGCTGGTTTTAAAACCAATAACCACTACATCGCCAGCAGTGAGTACTGTTTGCGAATACAGCGGACTTTTTACCAAAATACCGGACAGTAAAAGCAAGAGATACAAAACAATAACAGAAATACCTGTTTTTAACATGAGCCGAAGGTAGTGGTGTACCGCCTCCGTATTTCATTAAATTACAACAAATAACAGAATGATAAAATGTGATTTACCTGGAAATTACAATTAATTAACCTTCCTTATCATGACGATTCAAAATGCCGTGGTTAATCCCTTTGAATACTCAATTGCCGAAGGATATAAATCCATACCAGAAGCAACACAAATGCACCTACCTGATGCAATACGCCCAGCCATAACGGTACACCGGTAATAAGTGTCAATACTCCCAAAAGAAACTGAAGGGACAGGACCAATATCAACACATTTCCGGTTTTTATAAGATCTTTGGGCGCCTTCATTTTACGCAACCTGTAAACAATGTAAATGCCTGCAAAAAATACCAGCCAGGCCATATTGCGGTGCACAAACTGAACGCCTGCCAATCCTTCAAGTAACTCCATTCCACCCTTATCGGAACCGGTAACCGCAGGATGAATCCAGTAATCACCCATCAATGGCCAGGTATTTAAAACAAAGCCTGCATCAAGTCCGGCTACAAAAGCTCCATATACAATTTGAATTAACAAGACAAATAATGCTGCCTTTGTGAATAGTTGTAACCCGGGTGCGCTGAATTTGGTTTCTGCATTTTTTAATAAAGAAGTTGCCACCCAGAAAATATATGCGCAGGTAACAAACGCCATGAGCAGGTGGGCTGCCAACCGATAGTGGCTTACATCCGGATTATCTACCAGTCCGCTGCTTACCATCCACCACCCTACAAAACCCTGTAATCCACCCATTGACAGAATCAGCAGGCATCGCAACAGCAATTTACCCCGAATCAACCCTTTATAAACAAACCAGATAAATGGAATAAAAAATACCAGCCCCAAAATACGTCCTATCAACCGGTGCAAATATTCCCAGAAAAATATTCCCTTAAATTCCTGAAGGGTCATGTTGTAATTTACCTTTTGAAACTCGGGTGTTTGTTGATATTTTGCAAAGGTCTCTTCCCATTGCGCTTCGCTAAGCGGCGGAACAGCCCCCATTACCGGATCCCATTCCACAATACTTAGTCCACTGTGCGTTAGCCGGGTAATTCCACCTACCACTACCATTACAAAAATAAGGAGGCAACCGGTAAGCAACCAGCGAAATACCGGGCGCAAACGGGAATCATGCAGGGTAATTGGCATTCATATAAGGTTTAAGCAAAGAATGAACAACACAAACCGAAAAAAGTTAAGCCGAAACTGTTTCCAGTTCGCGATTCACTTTCTTGAACAATCCCTGCAATACTGTCCCGGGACCACACTCGGTAACTGAGGTAACCCCGTCGGTTATCATATTTTGCATAATTTGTGTCCAGCGCACCGGAGCGGTAAGCTGGGCAATCAGGTTATTGCGTATTTCTGCAGGATTTGTAACCGGCATTGCATTCACATTTTGATATACCGGACAACGGGGTGTATTGAAGGTTAATGCATTTATAGCCCTTTCAAGTTCTACCCGAGCCGGTTCCATTAGCGGACTGTGAAATGCACCACCTACCTGAAGCAGCAGTGCACGCTTTGCGCCAGCCTCTTTTAATTTTTCGCAGGCTGTATTTACTGCATTTATCTCTCCGGAAATTACCAACTGTCCGGGAGAATTGTAATTTGCCGGCACTACTACTCCTTCTACCTCAGCACATATCCTTTCCACCTCAGCATCTTCCATTCCCAAAATGGCCGCCATAGTACTTGGCACCGCCTCACAAGCCTTTTGCATGGCATTGGCACGCTGCTGAACCAATTTTAAACCGTCTTCAAACGATAAGGCCCCTGCCGAAACCAAAGCAGAAAATTCGCCGAGTGAATGACCAGCCACCATATCCGGTACAAACGAATCGCCCAAAGTAACTGCCTTAATTACAGAATGAATAAAAATTGCAGGCTGGGTAACATTGGTTTGTTTCAGTGCGTCGTCGGTACCTGTAAACATAACATCGGTAATTCGAAATCCCAAAATGTGATTTGCATTTTCAAACATCTCCCGTGCTCCTGAATACTCCTGATATAAATCGTGACCCATACCCGAAAACTGTGCTCCCTGACCCGGAAAAACATATGCTTTTTTCATCTATATAATTTTGGACGAAGGTATGAAAATACATGAAAAACGAACTAATCAAACCTTTAGATTTCCTTTGGGTGATGGTTTATTTATTTCTGAAACAGCTTATTCAGCGCATCATCCATTCGCTCATACCGGAAAGTAAATCCTGCTGCTTTTATTTTACTGTTGTCTGCACGATTTCCTTTAAGAACCAACTCTGAAAGTTTACCAAACATGAGTTTAAGAATAAAAGCGGGCACGTTAGGTAGCCATGCCTTTCTATTTAACGCCTTGGCAAAATACTTTGTAAATTCACGATTGGTTACATGCTGAGAGGCAACAGCATTATATACTCCTTTCACCTTTGGGTTCTCCAATGCAAAAATCATCATTTCAGCAATATCGTCAATGTGAATCCAGGGCATCCATTGTTTGCCTGTACCCAGGGGGGCACCCAGTCCCATGCGAAACACGGGAATCATTTTATGAAGCGCACCTCCGCCAGCAGCCAGTACCACGCCAATTCGCAGTTTTACCACCCGGGCATTGCCCGTCCATTCATCGGCAGCCTGTTCCCATAAACGAACCACATTAGCAGTAAAATCTTCTCCATTACCATCATCTTCAGTAAATATTTTCGCGGAAGGATTAATACCATAGAAATTAATACCTGATGCTGAAATAAACGTTTCAGGAAAAATACCTTTCCGCTTGCATTGTTCCAGCAAAAAAGCAGATGTAAAAGTACGCGACCGGATAATATATTCCTTTCTGTCACGTGTCCATCTTTCGTCGGCAATGCCTGCACCGGCAAGGTGAATTACGGTTTTCAGTCCTTCCAATGCAGCGTCATCAAATACTCCTGTTTCCGGGTCCCATTCAAAAGCTTTGTAGGTTCCGGCTTTTCCTGACCTGGACAACACAGCAAAATCTTTACCTAGCGCAGAGAGTTTTCTGCAGAGAGTTTTACCCAACAGTCCGGTACCACCTGTAATCAGAATTTCGGCCATACACTTCAAACGCATAGGGCAGGTAAAGGTTTACTATGTTTTCAAAAAGCGTTTAACATCCTCCAGGCTCTCAATTTTATCGTCGCTTACGGTAAAAAACAAATCTACGGTACTGCCTCTCTTCAGGGATTCAAAAGGAATTTTGTTGTATTCTTCAGCCGAAATTCTCGCCAGTTTACCTCCGTAAAGCGTAGTAATAATCATACTTCCGGGCATGTTGCGCAGTAATAAACTATCACTAAAGAAAACATCAGGGTTCAGACGCACCAGGCTATTATTACCCGGCATTATCATATAAAACACATTGGTACGCAGATCTTCGGTTTTATGTAATGGCGTACTAAATTGTAGTTGCGTATGTACCATTACCGGCTGCATCTGATCTTGCTTAATAAACTTATCCCAGTTAAAAATGCCAAACCCACCCAACTCAAAAGTGCGGTACACCACCTCCTTTTCGGCTATCATCCGTTCCAGCTCCTTCACTTCCGCCATAACAGTTTCATATTCATTCTGCCAGTATGCGGCATCCTTTGCAAACAATTGCTGCACGGTCATTACAGCCTCCATATTCCCTTTAAACTTGCGCCCGTCGTAGTATTCAAGTACAAACCGGTATTTGTTCTTTCCCAGCGCGTACACTTGTGCAGAACGTGTATCGCCTGAGGGCGGCATCTTTGACGGATTGTCCATTTTCCATACGATTGCATCGGCTGGATATTTTCTGCCTTTAAATGCAATTTCCGCATATATACTTACACTTAAAGGAGTTACATTGTAATCTCGCAACTTATCTTTGATTTTGGGCGACTTTTCCATGATGGCAATAGCATGATAATTATTGTTTGCCAGCATATCCAACAGGCTGTGGTAATTCAGTACTGCATAGCCATCAGTAAATGGTATGGCGTGCGCCGGTATTTTTTCATTCATTTTACGCACCATCTCCACCCGTTCTGTATTTATTTCAGGATCTCCCTCACCCTGATACGCCCAGTTCTTATCCTCTTCATTCAAATAAAAAAACCTGTAGGTACTGTCGCTTTGCATAGAACCCATGCGAACCGTAACATTCATTCCCGGTTTCACATTCAGGGTATTTCCCTTGGTATCGTGCGCACGAATTTCAAACATACCCGCGGTTTCAAAAGTCTCATCTTTTCCTTCCACTTTCATGGTCATTGGTATACCCGATACAAAAATATCGGCAGCGGTATGAAATTCCCTGTATGAAAGCACGGCTTCACCGTTGAAGGGTTTACCCTGGGCATCAGTGAGTGCGCCGGCAGGAATGGAAATAGTAGTTCCTTTTCCGTTTGCCGGACGAAGTACCTGTGATTTACCGGCATTAAAAGCAATTTTTTCAATCGGAATATCTACTCCCTGAATGGGAGGCGCGATGAATGGTTTTACCTGCTTCGCATTTGTGTCGGCAAAAGAAGAGTCCATTTTTCCTCCGGTTTTACAGGCCTGCATTATCAATGCACATCCCGCAACTGCAAATACTGCTTTCATGGTTGTTGGCTTTACTGGTTATTATGTTGTAAGTAGTGGTGAAGCGCTAAATAAGAGTAACTGAATTGTTCGCCCTGAAATCGTTTTCCGTATGGAAATGCTTTTACCCTCTGCCATTGTTCTATCCTGTTGCGGGTATTCATAAAACCCAGATTATAGGCAGCAGCAGCAAATTGTACCCAATTCTCTGCAGACCCGGAGGCATTATCGGGGAAACGATGCGCCAGAACTTTCAGGAAAGCGCAAACATAACGATACTGCCAGGCAAAGCTTTGTAGTCGTACCAGCCTTTCCCGGCGCACCGTTTCCCCGTGCTGAGTGATATAAGGAGTTAATAATACTGTGTCCGTATTCAGTACCTCAATGTCTTCAGCAAATGAAGGTTTCATTTGCGCTGTGCCAATAGAAAAATCGGCATATCGGGTTCCAAATTGAACGTACAACAGCTCCAAAGCTTCCGTTTCTATCAAATTACTGATGCTGTTGTATCGTAAAAACTCAGGAAACACAACCGAAAGCGCCACTTCTGAATCGCATTGGCACGATACCGGAAGATTTTGAATTTCATTTCGTGCCGAAACAGTCATCATTACAGCCTTGCGGTAATCATCGCCAAAATACTTTGCCTCTGTGGAAGGACGAAAAGCGTATACTGTTGATAATATCATCAATAACAACTGCATGTAAATGGATTAAAAGTTTAGAGCAACCAAATACTCTAAGCCAGGGTGGTTACAAATTTTATCTTTTTATATGAAAGAAGTACATCTAGAACAACACGAAGACCTACGTAAATCTGGCAAATGATAAAAGTATATTTTTCAACATCCATTAGAATTCCCCAAATCGAAATTTGCCTTATAACAACAAAAGTTATAGATTTGACGCAAATTTTCAGCACATGCCTTTTTATCACAAACTGGGAAACTTTCCTAAAAAACGCCATACTCAATACCGCAAGCCCAACGGGGAATTATATCAGGAACAGTTATTTGGAACAGTGGGGTTCGACGGAATGTCAAGCCTATTGTATCATTTGCACCCCCCCACTATGGTTAAGGATATTCTTGAAAGCAAAGACCTTACTCCTGAAATTGCGGTTGACAAGAACATGAAAAGTGTAAACCTGAATGGTTTTAAGATAACACCCAGACAAGATTATCTGGAATCCAGAACACCCGTACTGGTAAACAGCGATGCCCACATTGTTCTGGCAGCGCCAACAGGTAAAACCACCGAATATTTCTATAAAAATGCCGATGCCGATGAGGTGGTTTTTATACACGAAGGCAGTGGTACACTGGAGACCTTGCTGGGAGACATCACCTTCTCTTATGGCGATTATCTGGTCATTCCGCGGGGCATCATTCATAGGTTCCGTTTTGATGGCGAAGTAAACAGACTTTTTATAGTTGAATCCTATCATCCGGTGTACACCCCAAAAAGGTACAGAAACTGGTTTGGACAATTGCTGGAACATTCTCCGTTCTGCGAGCGCGACATACGTCCCCCGAATCATTTACAGACGTATGATGCCTTGGGAGATTTTCTGGTGAAAGTAAAAAAGGAAAGCATGTTACATCAATATGTATATGCTTCGCACCCATTTGACGTAATAGGCTGGGACGGTTACAATTATCCGTATGCTTTTTCCATTCATGATTTTGAGCCTATTACCGGCAGGGTTCATCTTCCTCCGCCCATTCATCAGACGTTTGAAACTGCAGCCTTTGTAATTTGCTCGTTCTGTCCGCGGCTGTACGATTATCACCCTATGGCCATTCCTGCACCTTATAACCACAGCAATATAGACAGCGATGAAGTGTTGTATTATGTTGACGGTGACTTTATGAGTAGAAATCACGTGGAAAAGGGAATGATAAGCCTACATCCAGCAGGAATTCCTCACGGTCCTCATCCCGGTGCCTACGAGCGAAGCATTGGTCAGAAAGAAACTTTGGAACTCGCTGTAATGGTAGATACTTTTAAACCATTAAAAATTACAAAACAAGCATTGGAAATTGAGAATCAGGACTATTATAAATCCTGGTTGAAATAGAAATAAGAATCATCAAAATATACAGTTATGGCCAAAGAAGTAAAAAACGTTGAGTACGGGCTGGAAAAGATTTTTGAAGATGCCCGAGATTTTCTGCCGTTAATGGGAACCGATTATGTAGAATTCTATGTTGGTAACGCCAAGCAAAGTGCACATTACTATAAAACAGCCTTTGGATTTCAAAGTTTGGCCTATGCCGGACTGGAAACAGGAATAAAAGACCGTGCTTCTTACGTTTTAAAGCAGGATAAAATAAGACTGGTGCTTACCACTGCACTCAACAGTAATTCTCCCATTGGCGAACATGTACAAAAGCATGGCGATGGAGTGAAGATTATTGCATTGTGGGTTGATGATGCCCGAAAATCGTGGGAAGAAACCACAAAAAGAGGTGCAAAATCTTTTATGGAACCCACGGTTGAAAAAGACGAACACGGAGAAGTATTGCGTGCCGGAATTCACACCTACGGCGAGACCATACACATGTTTGTTGAACGTAAAAATTACAACGGTACTTTTTTGCCCGGTTACCGGGAGTGGAAATCGGATTACAACCCCTCACCCGTGGGATTAAAGTTTGTAGACCACATGGTGGGAAATGTAGGCTGGGGCGAAATGAACACCTGGGTAAAGTGGTATGAAGATGTTATGGGATTTGTGAATTTTTTGTCGTTTGACGACAAAACCATACATACGGAATACTCTGCATTGATGAGTAAAGTAATGAGCAATGGCAACGGGAGAATTAAATTTCCTATTAACGAGCCGGCCGAAGGCAAGAAAAAATCGCAGATTGAAGAATACCTTGATTTTTATGAAGGCTCTGGCTGTCAGCAT
Source organism: uncultured Weeksellaceae bacterium (assembly GCA_964508605.1). Lineage (GTDB taxonomy): Bacteria > Bacteroidota > Bacteroidia > Flavobacteriales_D > CAZDUI01 > CAZDUI01. Next base: position 107,848 of record CAZDUI010000006.1, read on the forward strand.
ATTGCCGTTGCTACCGACAACATCATTGAAACCGTAAAACAGCTCAGAGCCCGCGGAGTAGAATTTCTTTCGGCGCCGCCCCATGCCTATTACGAAGAAATACCCAACCGCCTGGGTGTACACATGAGCATGATGAAAGAAGATATGGGTGAACTGGAGCGATTAGGAATACTTATTGACGCCGACGAAGAAGGATATTTGTTGCAAATTTTTACCAAGCCTGTAGAAGACCGACCTACGTTGTTCTATGAAATTATCCAAAGAATGGGCGCCCGTGGTTTCGGTGCAGGAAATTTTAAAGCATTGTTTGAATCTATAGAAAGAGAGCAGGAAAAAAGAGGCACCTTATAAAATTGTTTACGATTTTAATCCTTCAATAGAAATAACACTTTATAAAGGGGACTTTTAAAAATAGCAAATAGCAATTTTTAAATTTGTTTCCAGCAGATTCAATTCGTTTTTTGACTGATATTTCGGAATATATCAGGATAAAAAAACCTAGAAAATACATTAGAAAATCTATTGCGGGTTCAACCTGCTTTAAAATAAATAGTTTCACATTATTTTATTGCACTTTAAACCTTCATCATGAAGTCCTAACACATAATCCGTTTACTGCGTAAAGTAAAAAAATTGCATCTGAATACGTTGTAAAAGAAAATTAATGTTTATTTTTTCAATTCCTTACAGGTTTTAAATTCAGCAAACATGCTTCAACATTGTATAAGACTAATGCAGGCTGAAAGGTTAAAATTGAGTATTTTGGCATCTGTTAATGTTTGGTGCAGGCTTACAGCGAATCAATCCGGAATACCGCACTACGCTTATATTTGACTGTTATGGAATTGAAAAACATAATTTTGAAAACAAAACTAAAACACATCATCCCCATCCTGCTCGCAGCAGCAATGGCGGCCTGCACGGGTAACCGAAAAGCAGACGAAAAACCTGCTCCCTTATTCCCGCAACCCTAAAGCGTGGAAGTAAACACAAAAGGCGGCTATTCATTAAATACAGTAACGGGTGACACCCTAAAACCCATTATTTTAGAAAGCGGCGACACACTCATTACAGGCGTTCCGATACCCGCTAAAGGAAAAATCATCCACCCCGACAGCGTATCAAAACCACAACGATTTAAAGTTCCTGCACAAAACCAGCTCATACAAAAAAACGCCCATCCCAATGTACACCCAATACCGGATGAGCTAACAGAAATACCTGTTAACAAAGATTCTCTCACCAAAATTTTATTGGGTGAAATAGCCAAAAACGACACTCTACATTACATCCTCAACTCCACCGGCGACACCGTAAAAACGGGTGTGCCCATCCCGCTCAAATGCTCTCCCCCCTGCGAAGGGGGAGTACCCGCAGGGGAAGGTGGTAGAATTGTAAAAACCACACGGCCCCAACCAACACCCGCCCTGCCCCCTGCTTTTAAAGATGCCGCCATTGCCAATCTCCAATATTTAGACGTGGACCAGGGCATGAACTCGTCTTACGTTACGTCCATACTGGAAGATAAAAACGGGAATCTATGGTTCGGAACTAATGGAGGAGGT
>CAZDUI010000007.1:0-9614 GCA_964508605.1 uncultured Weeksellaceae bacterium
GTAAAATCAAGGCTTTCAGAAGGGCAAAATAAAAAACGCGGAAGTCAGGAAAAAGCCAATCTCCTTCCTCCTTCCATAAATTATAAGAATTCCTTCTGCATCTTCATGTAGAGCGTTGCATCGGCTGATCTATCTCTTAAAAAATACCATGCAGACTAAAACAACACCCCATACAGCGGCAACGGATGGCACAAATGGATGAAAACGGGAGGGTTTATGAAAGAACATGTATGAGGTGCTTGCACCCCGCAAGCCTATACGTACTTTTCACATTACCCCTTTTGCGGATAGTACGCAATTTTACCCAATCTTCACATTTTCATAACACTAATTCTTGCATATTCAAATTTGTTTGTGTACATTTACTGCTCTAAAACGGCTTCATATTATGAATACATTTTCTAAAAGCCACATGGCTGTAGAGAGAGAGAGAGAGAGAGAGAGAGAGAGTATAATCAGAGCGAGAATCAGAACGGGAACGGAGAAAATTCCCTCCTTCTCATTCCCTACTCTCGTGCTTCAAAAGCGGGAGGTTGCATGAGGTAATGCCAAAGCAACCCGGATGGCCTCTGTGTCGTCCTTTTCTCAGGCGGGATGCCTGTGAAAGAAACGAAAGATCAAATTTTACGTTTTACTTTAACAAACAACAACACAACACTGAAACACCCTTTTCTTATATGGCTGTTTATTTCCCTCAATGCCACGGCACAGCAAAACTTAGTGCCCAACGGCAGTTTTGAGGATACTACCGGTTGTCCGAGTTTTTACAGTGAATTACACTACACTACCCATTGGTGGGGTGTGGGAACTCCCGACCTACTTCATACCTGTGCATGGTGGTCAAATGAAGTTTGGATACCATTAAATGTACATGGCACTAATTTTCAAGAGCCGTTTCATGGCAACGCGTATGTAGCAATAGGGACTATTTGGGACGATTTTTGGAGTCCGCCTGCTGAAACCAAGGAATACCTGGCAGTGGAGTTAACGGATAGTATGTATCAGGACTCATCGTATTGCATACGGTATTATGTGGTTTCTTCCGATAGCCACGCATTGTTTTCAAATGGCATTGATGCCTTACTGACAGACTCATTAATCCCTGCTTCATTTTCTACTACAACCCTTGGTATCATTCCAAGTGGTGGTGTAAACAGTGTGATTAACGATTTTGTAAACTGGACGCGAGTAGAATTCCTGTATCAAGCAAATGGGGGTGAGAAATATTTGTACATAGGCAATTTCATGCCCGATAGTAATACCATAGTTCAATTGAAGCCCCCTGAGTCTATTACTTTTCAGAGTACCGATGCAATTTATTTTATTGACTCTGTTTCGGTAATACAATCTCCCCGTTGTCCGGTCTGGCCCCAAAGGCCTGTTGGTGAGTTGCTGTTCCCGAATATTATTACGGCAAATGGCGATGGAAAGAACGATCAGTTCAAGGCTGTGCGCAACTCGTTTGCACTGTGGGAATGCACTATATACAACCGTTGGGGTAAGGTAATGACGGTATTGAACCCGGATAATGCGTTTTGGGAGCCTGATGATGCCAGCGATGGTGTGTATTACTACGTATTTGTAGGGCGTAACGAACCCGAACAACCAGCCACCATAAGAAAAGGGACCGTGCAGGTGTTGCACTAAAAACCCTTTTAAGATGAAAAGACATATTTTCCTGTATCTGGCGTTCATGGCCAGTACGTTTTCCGTTTTCTCACAAACTTCCCCAACCGGGAATAATGTGCCCAACACCCAGCCTACGGCTACTTTGGCCCGTTCGGCGTGGTACAGGGGCGGCAATACCTTTCCGGGAGCAGGTACATCAAACACCCCCAACGGCGCCAATATTTTCGGCACAGGGTGGAATTCTCCTATATACACTGAGACAGACAATCTTATTCGCACCCGATTAAATGGGACACTTAACACAGGCCTAAACGGTGTCCTTGGGCACGACGTTTCCGGCTACTTCGGCATTGCACCTAACGGTTACTTTGCAACCAACACCCCATGGAGTATGCTCCATTTAGACGGAGACAACAACACCCCGTACAGCGGCAACGGATGGCGAAAATGGATGAAAACAGGAGTGTTTATGAAAGAACATGTATGAGGTGCTTGCACCCCGCAAGCCTATACGTACTTTTCACATTACCCCTTTTGCGGATAGTACGCAATTTTACCCAATCTTCACATTTTCATAACACTAATTCTTGCATATTCAAATTTGTTTGTGTACATTTACTGCTCTAAAACGGCTTCATATTATGAATACATTTTCTAAAAGCCACATGGCTGTAGAGAGTCCCGATAGCTATCGGGAGAGAGAGAGAATAATCAGAGCGAATATAACACCTTCATGCTCATTCTTCGTTCTCGCACTGTTAAAGCGGGAGGTTGCGTGAGGTGAAGCAACCAAACCACGGAAAATAACTATCTCAAAAAATCATTTAATCCTTTGAATACACCAGTTAAGACAATAATTCTTCTCGTATTGCTTTTTAATATAGAAGTCAATGGACTTGCTCAAAACTCAGACATTAGGCGAACATATCATTGGTATTTTGGAGAGAAAGCGGGACTTGACTTTAGTAATAACAACGTTGTAACAGATGTTTCTTCGCAAATGAATGCTTATGAAGGATGTGCCACAATTAGTGATACTTGTGGCAATTTACTTTTTTACTCTAATGGTGATACCGTTTGGAATTACAACCACCAAATTGTTTTAAATGGTTCGGGGTTAATGGGTTGTTGGAGTAGTACACAGTCAGTAATTTTTGTGCCACAACCTTCAAATGATAGTTTACTTTATGTTTTCACTACCGATTGTAACGAATTTAATGGAGTGAATGGTTTAAGGTATTCTATTTTGAATATAAATGGAGATAACGGAAATGGCGAAATTATTTTGAAAAATCAATTGCTTTACCAACCATGCAGCGAAAAAATGGCTGTTACTCATCATACAAATGGAAACGATTATTGGATAGTGTCTCACGAATATAATTCATCCAGATTTTTTTCATTTTTATTTTCATCTACAGGAATATCATCTCCTGTGATAAGTGTTGAAGGTATAAAAATGAAACAATATGGTGACGGGCAATTAGCCATATCGCCTAATGGCAGCAAAATGGCAACTTGGTATAATTTGGTAAATGGGTATTTTCTTGATACACTTGAGTTATACAATTTTGATAAGACTAACGGAATTGTTAGCAATACTATCAGTTTACCTCTAGATACAGCAGACCAAGCTTATGGAATGTCATTTTCTCCTAATGGAAACTTATTGTATGTGCCAACATTAAATACAAATGGTGATATGCTTACCCAATTGTGGCAATACGATGTATCGAGCAATAACCAAACAACCATTCAAAATTCAAGAATTGAGATTTTCAATTCGATGAATCATTGGCTCTATAGTATGCAGTTGGGAGCAGATGGCAGAATATACATTGCCAAAGAAGGAACTCAATTTGCCGATTCTTTAGGGGTAATTAATTTCCCGAATCAATTGGGTAGTGCCTGTGGCTTTTCCCTCAATGAGTATGATTTTAGTGCTCAAAAAATTTGGTGGACATTACCAAATTTACCCAATTCTTATTTTAACAATAACAGTTGGCTACCCAATTGCTCGGTTGGTATTTCTGAACTAACCACAGATACTAAACTTATTATGTACCCTAACCCAGCCAACAATTATGTGGTGATAGAAGCAGCATTCGACATGGATTTTTCTAACCTAAAAATAACCGATATACAAGGAAAAAATATTCCTGTAAAAATAAGTTCTCAAAATCGAAATACTATTGTATTAGACCTTACAAACATTAGTAAAGGATTGTATTTTATAACTATTAATAATCAAATTAACTCTTCCACTCATAAATTTTTAAAACTCTGAAATAATGAACACGAAGTCTCACGAATACAACAATCTAAAATATAAGATGATGAGTAAAAAACTCATTTCTTATTTTACGGCAACTTACTTCATGTTAATCTGCTTTTCTTCCGCTTATGGTCAATGGAACACAAATGGAGGACCTCCAAATAGATATGCTGAAACACGGAATTTCCCCGCTCTTTTTAATATTAGGAGTGTTGGTATTGGTAATTTTTCATCTTTTGGTTTTGAGCCAATGTCGGCTTTGCATGTAAACACCAATTTTTTAGACTTATCTCCAAATTTTCCAAAAGGAGACGTGTTTATGACAACAGGACCAGCCAATGAAGATAATTCTTGGCGTATGTTTACTGGTGCAAATAATGGTACTGAAAAGTTTTCGATTACCACGCCAGCTAATAGCAATGATGCCGTAATGAGCACCATACAAAACGGAGCAATGCAGTTTGCCACCAACGGTGTACAGCGCATACACATAAACCAGGACGGTACCGTTGCATCAGGCACCAACACTTCGGGATTTGTAGGCATCGGCACCAATAATCCGGTTTCTCCTTTACATATTCAAGGATCGCAAACTGCCAACGCATTCAACTGGAACCGTGGATTAACACTTTCAAACAACGCCACCATTTATTTCGATGCCGGCAACACGGCTGCATCTTTTTTTATGGGGCACCCTTCAGTATTTCCCGCAGACAATTTTTATGCGGGAAGTGCAACCTCTTTAAACTCGGCCGCTGCCGTTGATTATTCTTTCACCATTTATACAAACACCCCGTTGGGAGGAAATCCGCTAAGGTCTGCTCATTTCTTCAAAAACTTACTCGTTTCTCAGGTAACCGCACCCAATGTTACCGCAGCAAATGAACGCAGAGTAGGTATAAACACACTGTCTCCCCAAAACATTCTTGAAATAAATACCGCAGCAGTAAGTACAATTCCGGGCAATAGCGGCTTGCGATTTACCGACCTTTCTTCAACATCCAATATTCTTCCCAACCCCGGAACCGGAGTACTTAGTGTTGATGCCAATGGTGATGTAATTTACGTGCCTTCAAAAACTTTTGGAAGTGTTTGCGGAGACACCATTAACCCTTACATTTTGCCTGATCACTCTGAAATTCACCTGAATAACTTTAACTTCCATTTCAGCGACATTGGTGGTTCAAAGGACGTTAACAATGTAGGCATTGGTACAAATTGTACTTTTCCATTGCCTGCAAAATTATCGATTTTCCAAAAAACGAACACCAAAGCAACCACTGCTTTTGCCACAGTTAATGTTGACAACGCAGACCCTACTTCTGCCAACGGAAGCAGTGTTGCCGTTTTTGGTAAAACTACCGGTACGCATTCCAAATGCACCAATATTGCAGGTTGGTTTGAAGCTGTACCCGACGGGATTACTGAGGGCATGGCAATAGTTGTTCCAAGAGAAAGCGGCAAAGTAAGTATAGGTTTTGCCTTCAGTACCAGCCATCCTTCTGTACCACCTACTCCACCCAACGAACCCGAAGTTTGTGGACAATTGTGGAACAATCCCTCAGGTAGTGTACAATTAGAAGTGAGCGGAGACATCTTTGCATCTGGCGGGGTTTTGGTTCCTTCAGATGAAGTGTTTAAAAACCATATAGATACTGTGACAAATGCGCTTGGAAAAATAAGAAAACTCAACGGAGTGTATTTTCATTATGACACGCTCGGTTTTCCGGAAATGCAATTTCCAGCAGGTCGCCAAATTGGGCTTATCGCTCAGAATGTGGATACTGTAATCAACGAAGCAGTATCTCTAGACACAAATTCAGGTTATTACTCCTTACGGTACGACAGAATCATTCCGGTTTTAATAGAAGCAATTAAGGAACAGTCGAATATATTAGACTCAATGTTACAAATCGATTTTCTGAAAGACTCGGTAATTCAAAGTTTGCAAGCTCAAAATTCATTACAGGATTCATTGCTCAATTCACAAGCACAAAGTATTGCAATCATTCAACAATGCCTCCAAAACTCCGGAATCTGCAACTCCCCCAACGCTTTATCACCCAACACTCACCCGAATGCTATCGGGTCAGAAGTTGCCCGTCAGCAAGTTGAACTCAAAGACATGGAGCGCGTAGTGTTAGACCAAAACGTTCCCAATCCGTTTGCCGAGCAAACCATCATTAATTACTACCTGCCACAAAACGTGCAGCGTGCACAAATGCTGTTTTACGACCACAACGGCCGTTTAATTAACACTGTAGATTTGAACGGCACCGGCGCAGGCCAGCTGCAGGTTTTTGCCAACGACCTCAGCAACGGCATTTATCAATACGTTTTGGTAGTGGACGGAGAGATTACCCAAAGCAAAAAGATGGTGAAGATGGATTGAGGGAAGTTTTCAGGTTATATAAGTAATAATCAAACTGCAGCGTGCTTTGCTATTTTCTCACTCAACGCTTTATCAATAGCCGCTAAAAAATCTTCGGTATACACAAATTTATCAGCGGGAACATCATTACCGTAAATACAAACTGCCAGATCCTTTGTCATAATGCCTGATTCAACAGTTTCCACACAAACCTCTTCCAATGCATGACAAAAAGAGAGCAGGTCGGCATTGTTATCCAATTTTGCTCTGTGCTCCAGTCCTCTGGTCCAGGCAAAAATACTGGCAATAGGGTTGGTACTGGTTTTCTTTCCCTGTTGGTGCATCCGGTAGTGTCTGGTAACAGTACCGTGTGCTGCTTCGGCCTCAACGGTATTACCGTCAGGGGTAACCAAAACACTGGTCATTAAGCCCAACGAACCAAACCCCTGAGCAACTGTGTCACTTTGAACGTCTCCGTCGTAGTTCTTACATGCCCACACATATCCACCACTCCACTTCATGGCACTTGCCACCATATCATCAATCAGACGGTGTTCATAGGTAATTCCCAATTTATCGAATTCAGCCTTGAATTCATTCTGATACACTTCCTGAAAAATGTCTTTAAACCGGCCGTCATAGGCTTTCAAAATGGTATTTTTTGTACTTAGGTATAAGGGCCACTTTTTTTGCAAAGACATATTAAAACATGAACGGGCAAACCCATAGATGCTTTCATCGGTATTATACATACTCATTGCCACACCATCACCCTTATAGTCAAACACATCCCAAGTCTGAACAGTACCATCTTCACCGGTAAAGGTCATGGTAAGTTTTCCTTTTCCCTTTATTACGGCATCCGTTGCTTTGTACTGGTCGGCGTGTGCATGGCGTCCAATGGTAATGGGTTGTGTCCAATGGGGAACGAGCCGCGGAACATTACTGCAAATAATAGGTTCTCTAAACACAGTTCCGCCCACTATATTTCTAATGGTTCCATTGGGCGATTTCCACATCTTTTTAAGTTTAAATTCCTCAACACGTGCTTCATCCGGCGTTATGGTAGCACATTTTATTCCTACGTTGTACCTCTTAATGGCCTCAGCTGCATCAATGGTTACCTGATCTGAAGTGGCATCACGGTGTTCCATACCCAAATCATAATATTTGATGTCAATATCAAGGTAAGGTAAAATTAATTTGTCTTTAATAAAATGCCAGATAATCCTTGTCATTTCATCTCCGTCCAGTTCTACCACCGGATTCGCTACTTTAATTTTGTTCATAGATTTAATTTTTTTCCGTTTGCTATTGCCCGGCCACGAAGTTATAAAGTATGACTATACTACGATTGATTTTTTACGAAAAATAATTAACCGGCCTTTACCTCCAGGGTATTCACAGCGGAAATATTGCCGTCAAAGTAGGGATTCAACAAATGAAAAAGGCAAGCCGGGGAATTAAGGGGCCACTACAATAAATCGTCCTGTTGAAGAAATACCGGATGTGCCGGTTATTCTGACCAGATAAATACCGGAAGCAAAATCAGGTAAATAACTACCCAAAATCCAGGAAACACCACTTATTTTTTCAGTAAGCACAATGCCTCCCTGTACATTGAACACCTGAATGGTTGCACCGTTATGATATGAGTCGGGTAGAAAGAGCACCGAATTCATCGTTAAAGGATTCGGGGCAATTTCAATACCGGTATCTGCATTGTTTCTGATACGAACCTCAACGGTATCACTGGTACCCAGGGTTCCCAAAATCAACCGATAACTATTTATTGCACCCGCCACCGGATTCGCGTCAGTGTAATTATACTTTTGATGAAAGTCAGGACTACCGCATACACCCTGTATATCACCTATTTTCGTGTAATTTAACCCGTCTTCCGAACGCTCCACATCAATTCCGTTGCAAATACTTCCTGCCCGAATTTCCCAATTCAAGAAAACTCTGTCGCCCAGATTTTGTGCAGTAAAATAAGACAATACCTGAGCACGGGCCAATGCACTGAATAATAAAAAACATGCTATTACGTACCATCTCTTCACGAAGTCTGAAACGCCAATTCCTGTCTTTTGTTGCCAAATAACAACTTTCCTGACGCTTTTTTTATACACACTTAGACATATAAGTTCCTTTACAAGCTGCACATCACACCGTCAATTCAGCGTCTTTCCAACTAAGAATTATCTCATTGGAACGACGTTGTGTTTCGTTCATGGTATTAAACAGGTAATGAGAGAATTTAATTTCAGATTGAAGATTATCAAGATAATGCAGGGATTTTAAGTATTCCTGTTTCACGGTTTCAGAGGCTTTTATTTCAACCAGCTTTACTTTATTTCCGTGCGCAATTACCAAATCTATCTCATTTCCGTTACTGTCGCGCCAGAAAAAAAACAATGGACTTTTTCCTTTATTTTTCTGAGCCTTCATACATTCCGTAATTGCAAAGTTTTCAAAAAGCCCTCCCTTAAAAGGAGAAAGAATTAAATCATCGTGGGTCTCAATACCCAGTAGGTAAGCCGGGATACCCGAATCGTAAAAATAAACCTTAGGCATCTTTACCATTCGTTTCGCAAAATTTCTATGCCAGGGCTTCAGCGCAAACACTATATAACTGGTTTCTAATATTGAAAACCAACGTTGTAATGTTTTTACATCAACACCCAAATCTTTTGACAAATGACTAAAATTCAATAGCTGACCAATATTATGAGCCAGCATATCTATGAATTTACGAAACAGCGACAAATCATGAACATTGGATATGGTTCTAACATCCCTTTCTATATAGGTCTTCATATAACCCGAAAAAAAATCACCCGGATCAATCTTTTTGTCGTAAATTCTGGGATACCCTCCTTTAATAACTGCTTCGCACCAATTGCCGGACGGCTGTTCAGACTGAGAAAAGGGTAGCAATTCCATAATAAAAACCCTACCCGCTAAACTTTGGGTAATAGACTCAAGCAACAGAAAATTTTGTGATCCGGTAATGATAAATTGTCCGTTTATTCCAGACTCATCCACTATTTGCTGCATGTAAGAAAACAGTGTAGGACATCGCTGTGCTTCATCTATAATTACATGTTCCCGGTATACCGTCAGAAAACCTCTTGGGTCCGCTTCGGCAAATCGCAAAATATCGGGGTTTTCCAAACTCACATACCGGTAACCGGTAAAAAGCTGCTTGCATAGGGTGGTTTTACCGGCTTGCCGCGGCCCCGTAACCACTATTACCGGAAATTTATCGGCCATTTGGAGAGCTTTGTTTCCTGCATCCCTATATTTCATTAGACAAAAATACGAAATTTATGCAAT
>CAZDUI010000007.1:9714-104235 GCA_964508605.1 uncultured Weeksellaceae bacterium
TTTGGAATTTTCTTTATGCAATTTTGGAATTTTCTTTATGCAATTTTGGAATTTTCTTTATGCAATTTTGGAATTTTTACCTGTACAAATTTTATAATTTCTTCATTTAAAATCAAATACAAGTATACTATGCATAAAAATTCCCATTAGGGATTTTAGCGGTACATTTAGTAGATTCGACAAAAAAAACCTACCGTTAAACCGGTAGGTTTACAAGAACAATTCAACACCTATCTTACTTCCATTAACAACAGGTGCTAAAACCAATAAATACAGGATTTACATTCTCTCAACAATGATAGCAGAAGCGCCGCCACCGCCATTACATATGGCAGCTGCACCCAACTTGCCACCATGTTGTTTCAACACGTTCAACAGAGTAACGATAATGCGTGCACCTGAATTACCCAGTGGATGTCCTAATGCTACAGCACCTCCAAACACATCAACCTTTGAAGGATCAAGGTTCAGCTCGCGCGTATTAGCAATTCCAACCACACTAAAAGCCTGGTTTAACTCCCAGAAATCAATGTCAGATACCTTAAGATTTGCCTTAGAGAGTGCCTTTTGTACAGCCATTGCCGGCGAAGTAGTAAACCATTCAGGAGCCTGGGCAGCGTCGGCATAACTTACAATTCTGGCAACAGGTTTTATACCTAACGCCTGAGCCTTTTCTTTACTCATTAAAATCAAAGCCGACGCACCGTCATTTAAGGTAGAGGCATTGGCGGCAGTAACCGTTCCTTCTTTATCAAAAACAGGTCCCAGCTGAGGGATCTTATCCATTTTCACATTCTTGTATTCTTCGTCTTCGCTGATTACAATTGGATCACCTTTGCGCTGAGGCACAGAAACCGGAATTACCTCATCAGCAAAACGTCCTTCGCTCCATGCTTTTGCTGCCCGCTCATACGAAGCCATTGCAAAAGCATCCTGATCTTCTCTGCTTATTTTTTTATCGCGCGCACAGGTTTCGGCACAATTGCCCATGTGCTTGTTATTATACACATCCCACAAACCGTCTTTTACCATTCCGTCGGCAAGTTTAATGTCGCCCAGTTTTACTCCTTCGCGGGCATTATAATAATGTGGAACCTGACTCATATTTTCCATACCACCTGCAATAACGCAATCGTTGTCGCCTGCCAAAATAGTCTGGGCGGCCAGCATAACACTCTTCATACCTGAAGCACAAACTTTGTTCACGGTGGTAGAAGGAACGTGTTCGCCCACTCCTCCAAAAACTGCAGCCTGACGTGCAGGAGCCTGTCCCAAACCGGCTTGCAATACATTGCCCATAAATACTTCCTGTACTTCGGTCGGATTCAACTGAATTTTTTTAAGTGCCGCCTGAATAGCCGCAGCTCCCAGCCGGGGGGCAGACACCGATGACAATCCGCCCATAAACCCTCCGATAGGTGTGCGAACAGCACTTACAATGTAAACTTCCTTATTCATTTCTTAATTTTTTTGATGGCCGAAAGTACAAAGGAAAAAAATAAACAGCCGAAAAATTGATAATTTTATTCCATAATACTCTTCAGATAGCTGAAAGTGGGGACGAAAACATGTTTTAATCGCCAGCCAGAACATCTATATTGAAAAGGTTGAATTCGTCTGTTCATTTTGAATCCACCGGGCTGCTACTTACCTTTGCCCTTTACCATGGAACAGATTTATCTTGATAATGCAGCTACTACCCCCATGGACCCCATGGTAATTGAAGTGATGTTGCCTTTCCTGACCGAACACTTTGGAAATCCCAGCAGTTCGCATGCCATAGGCCGACATAATAAAGCAACTGTCATTCAAGCACGTAAAACCATCGCTTCTCTGTTGCATTGCACTCCGGGTGAAATTATTTTTACCGGTGGCGGCACCGAAGCGGATAATATGGCCCTAAGAGGCTGTGTTAAATTTCTGGGAACAGAGGTAATTATAACTTCACATGCCGAACACCACGCCGTTCTTCATACTGCTCAAGATTTGAAGAATGAGAAAAACATAACCCTTGAATTTGCAGAAATTGACTCTTTCGGCAGGGCCAAGGTTACATCGGTTGAAGAATTACTGAAAAAGCATCAGGGCAAAAACATTCTGGTATCGCTGATGCATGGAAATAACGAAGTGGGTACCCTGAACCACCTGCAAACAATGGGTCAATTGTGTCGTCAATACAGCGCTTATTTTCACTCAGATACCGTTCAGACCATGGGTCATTTTCCGTTTGATTTAAGTACACTTCCCATTGACTTCATTACCTGCTCGGCACACAAATTACACGGACCGAAAGGCGTTGGCTTTTTGTATATCAATAAAAGAATTAAAGGCTTTGGAGCCATCCAGACAGGCGGTAGTCAGGAAAGAGAATTAAGAGGCGGTACTGAGAATGTTTATGGTATTGCAGGACTTGCCAAAGCATTGGAAATCTCTACCCTGAATCAGCAACAGAATCACCAATACATTCTGGGTTTGAAAACGCACATGAAAAATCGTCTTCAGGAGATGATTCCAGATATACAATTCAACGGTGATGTTAGGGACGGGCACTCTCTATACACAGTTTTGAATGTTGGTTTTCCTCCGGGGCCTCACAAGGACACTTTCTTATTTCAACTGGACATGTTGGGAATAGCAGCGTCGGGCGGAAGTGCCTGTGCGTCGGGAAGTAATAAAGGTTCGCACGTATTGAGTGCCCTTCAGGCTCCGACCGAAAGAAACCATGTCAGGTTTTCATTCTCAAGGTTTAATACAATTCATGAAATAGATAAAGCGCTTGATGTAATACAAATACTAAAGGTGGAAAATCAACAATAATCAGACATAATGAAAACTTTACACTTTCTAAAAATCAACCGGAAATTGAATTCAAATTGAATTCCGCAGAGAGTTCTTTATTCATAAAAAGTGTAAGGATTATCTCTCCCAGCGCTACTGATAATGATTGGGTTCATTTCATTTCAAAATATAAGATCTGTACTGAATTAGGATATGTTGTTTATACGAATTCGGAAAACCAACTGACAGACGAAAGGAAATTACAGTTTTCAATCCCTTTACTACCTGACTTGTATTCAAAGGAGCCGGTTATTCATTTAAACCAGATGATAAGAAATGAAACATTTACAACCGGAATCAATTCAGATATAAAATTTTATAAAACGTTGAAAATAAAATTGCAATCCAATCATCCAATGGATGATGATTTCACGTTGCAGTTTGATATTGAAGATGAGAATATAGAGCAATAGTTTTATACTTTTCTCCATTTAATTTACCAAAAGCAAAAGCTCCCGGAAGATGTTGACAATTTAACGCTAAGTTTTCAATCTTTCTGCTTTAATTCGTGCTTAAATAACAAATGATGAATGCTGAAAACATAGCTTTTAACCGTATTCTGACCATTATGGATGAACTGAGGGCAAAATGCCCCTGGGACAAAAAGCAAACTATGGAATCGTTGCGGCACCTGTCCATTGAAGAAACCTACGAGCTGGCCGATGCCATTCTGGAAAAAGACATGAAAGCGATTAAGGGAGAACTGGGCGACTTGTTGTTACATATTATTTTCTATTCCAAAATCGCTGCTGAAACGAATGATTTTACTATTACGGATGTAATTAATACGCTTTGCGACAAATTAATAGAAAGGCATCCGCATATATATGGAGATGTAACTGTACAGAATGAAGAGGAAGTAAAAGCCAATTGGGAAGCTATAAAAATGAAGGATGGAAGAAAGAGTGCGCTTGAAGGCGTACCGGTTTCATTACCTGCAATGGTGAAAGCTACCCGGATTCAAGACAAAGCAAGAGGAATAGGTTTTGACTGGGAACGGCCGGAACAGGTTTGGGAAAAAGTAAAAGAAGAAATGGAAGAGTTACGGGTGGAGGCCGAAAAGAAATCTGACAAGGTTGAAGAAGAATTAGGCGACACCCTATTCGCGCTGGTAAATTATGCGCGTTTTGTTGGTGTTAACCCTGAAGATGCACTTGAAAAAACAAACAGAAAGTTTATTAAAAGATTTCAATATATGGAAGACCGTGTAAGAGAGACAGGTCAGACCATGAAAAATATGAGTCTTGAGGAAATGGATGTATACTGGGAAGAGGCCAAAAAACTGGAAAAGAATTCATAAACAAGAATACTTTATTTTATGATTAAGCAATTCTTAACACGTCAGGCGGTGGGGTACATTACCCGGAATATTAAGCAACAGGATGGTGACGCTCTTCATATTATCAACGAGAACGAGCGGAAAGCCCTGAAAAGAGTTCGCATAACCGCTTATCTGCTGGCCGCACTGGCAGGTGCTTTTTTTGTTCTGGCGTTGTACCTGCCCGTGTACTTATGGCCCGACTCCTGGCTTACCCGCGAAGACCATTTTGACCTACGGGGATATTACGAATTCGACTTTAAGCTGAACTTTTTCCTTTATTCGTTTTTACTGTTACCTCCCGAGATTTGGGCAATCCGGCTGATAAATTTGTGGGCCACTGCACGCATTTGCGATACTTTCGGTTTTACTGGTATCGGTGAAAATAAAGAACTGGAAGATGTTGCTTCACTTGCATTGGAACGCAAAGACAAAAGGCTGAAAAAATATGGTATCAATCCTTATGTTGGCGTACCTCTTTCATATATTATTCTGGTGAATCTTTGGGTAAATTTCAGACAAACCCTTAGCAACATGGGATTTAAAACATTGGTAAGATGGGGGCTGGGAGCTGAAAGCAGCAGCGTGGTGATTGATTTTTCGGGTATCCCCGTCTTTATGACCTGGAATAGCTTAACCACCAATACTGCCATTAAAAACGTGATTCTGCGCATGATGTCAAGAAGTATTATTCGCGAAATGGCAGCCAGGGTGACGCTTGAAGATGAAAAAATGCAACGACTTACCTTCCTTAGTATTTACTATACCAGTAACATCAAAAGAAGTTATCATCCCAACCATGTGGTAATGCTTGCCGAACTTTTGGGCAACACAACCACTGGTGAACAAATGGAAATGTGGGCTGCATCTTATAGTCCTGAGAATTTGGTTCACGAAATGAAAAACCTGGCGCATGGAGAACGGGAATGGCTGGAAAAAGTAATTGTAATGGGTATTATTTGCGATGGTTCCATTTCAAAACGGGAAAAAAAACACCTGGACTATCTTCAATCTCAGGGTGTTTTGACGCTGCAGGGAGATGAAGTTGCCAAATGGTGCAAAGTTTTCAAAGAAGGAAGATTTGATGTACCGGCATTTTTGAAGAGTATCAACCTTCAATAACCCTTTTGTGTTATGATTGTTACATAGTGTTATCCATTAACACGGTAAATTTACAGCATGAAAACAAAGCACACTTTGGTACTTGGTGTCAGCGAAAATCCCGAGAGGTATAGCAATAAAGCCATTCGAAGCCTGAGAAAACACAATCATCCGGTAACCGCCGTAGGACTAAAATCCGGTAAAGTGGACGATGTTCCAATAATTACTGAACAGGAGCTGAATGCTTCAGAATCGTACGATACCGTAACTCTGTATTTATCGGCCAAAAACCAAACTCCGTGGTACGACCGGATACAGCAACTCGCCCCCAACAGGGTCATTTTCAACCCCGGCGCTGAAAACCCGGAATGGGCAAAGGATCTGCAAAAAGCGGGCATTCAAACCGAAGAGGCTTGCACTTTAGTGCTGTTAAGTACCGGTCAGTATTAGACTGACTGATCCATCGCCGAAATCAGACGCTGACACGCTTCTGAAATTTCAGTGTCGGTGATGGTTAGCGGTGGTGCAATACGAAAACTATCAGGACAACTTAAAAACCAAAAACTGATGATTCCCTTATGTAAAGCATTTTGAACTACTCGCTGCACCACTTCTGCCGATTCCATCTGAATGGCAAACATGAGTCCCACGCGGCGAATTTCCTTTACCAATTTGTGTTTTAATAACGCTTCCATCATAGCCCCTTTGCGTTCGGCTTCCTGTATAAGCCTTGTTTGGGTAAGTACTTTCAGTGTTGCCAGCCCGGCGGCACAATTCACCGGATGTCCGCCAAATGTGGTAATATGTCCCAGCGGCGGATCGAATGTCAATGTCTCCATAACCTTCCGGCTTGCCGCAAATGCTCCTATAGGCATTCCTCCACCCATACCTTTTGCCATGGTTAAAATATCCGGAACGATGCCAAAATGCTCAAATGCAAATAATTTTCCCGTTCTACCAAAACCGGTTTGAATCTCATCAAGAATCAGCATTGCGCCGGTTTCTGTGCAGCGTTGGCGCAGGGCCTTCATCCATTCCAAAGAGGGAATGCGCACGCCGGCATCTCCTTGTATGGTCTCTGCTATCACACCGGCTGTACTTTCGTCAATGGATGCCAAATCCTCAAAGTTATTGTAGCGAATGTGATAAACATCAGGAATCAGCGGTCGGAAAGGGTATTTCTTCATCTCGTTGCCCGTAACACTTAACGAGCCCATGGTACCGCCATGATACGCCCCCATGAATGCAACCAGTTTGCTGCGCCCGGTAAACCGTCGTGCCAATTTTAAAGCACCTTCGTTGGCTTCCGTTCCGCTGTTTACAAAATATACCTGCTCAAATAAATCCGGTAAATTCGCAACCAGTAGTTTTGCCAGTTCCTCCTGTGGCTCCTGCCCGAATTCTCCAAATGGAATTACGTGCATATAACGGTCTATTTGCTGCTTCACTGCCGCAACGATATCCGTATGCCGATGCCCAAGATTACTAACGGCAATACCCGAAATCATGTCGAAATATTTCCTGCCGTTGCTGTCGTAAATATACAACCCTTCGGCATGCGACACCTTAATATAATATGGGTTTGGCGAAGTTTTGGCTACAAAAGGAGAATAGTGTTCACTCATCAGAACACAAAAGTAATACCCGCCAGCAATTCCAGCCCCCGAAAGTTAAAAAGAAGGTCGGTTGATTTAATATGGCCAATGTACTCTCTTTGCTCACCATTTACCGCAAACCTACGCGTATGGTAAATGTGTGAGGTAAAGGATGCCTTCATGTGAAATCCCACTACCTTACTGAATAAAGCCCGAAAACCGGTATGTAACCCAACCATTCCTCCGTTTAAATATAATTCACCCAATACCCCGGACGTATCCAATCGCTCGTAATTGAGCCCGGTAACACCTACCATACTTCCCACAAAATACTGAAATTTTGGCTTGTTCAGGATGTAATATCTCCCGTTAAAACCGATTCCTCCGCCACGTGCCATTACATGGTTCACCGACGAATCGGCAGATTCACCCAAATAGCGGTAATGAGACCTCACATTCAACCCTATGGAAATTCTATCCTTGATACAGTAGCCAAAATCCAGATCGGCAAGCAAAGCAGCAGCACCCACACGCCGGCTCTCACCCAAATTGGAATGTGTCCCATAACCCGATACACCAAACCCTACATCAATACTCATTTGACCCTTGTCGGCACTTTGACCCATAACAAAAGGAAGTGTCAACAACGAAATAAAAAACAACAATAAGGTGGTTTTCATGCAGTAAAAATAATAAAAATTCATTTTTTATAATAGAATCTTGTTGATAATTGAGAAGTTACCTTTCTCCCAAAAATCTCATACTATTCCACAACTACCTCAATATATTCCCCTCTTTTCCAAACTGTTTAAAGCTGAGTATTACAGAGGCTACGGCAAACAGCACGAGTGTACCGAAGGCTATGGCAATAAGTCCAATATCGGGGTTACCTGCAATAATATCTTTGGTGGCGAGTACAATATTCACTACCGGAATGAGGGCGGTAATGGTATTCAGTTCAATTCCCGGCAGAAAGCCGGCTATACTGGGTAACACCAACAGCATATTCAGTGGTGTGAGCATACTTTGAGCTTCCTTAAAGCTTTTGCTGTAAATACTTACCGGAACCATAAGTCCCGTAAAGAAAATAATCAACGGAATCATCATCAGGTAGATGGTAAGTATCAAACCGGGTTTCAGCAAGTCGTTTACCAGTCCCATAATTTCTCCGGGCATGTCCATAAACTGAATGCTTACAAAGAGCCCTATCATGGTTAGGGTAGCCGATAACAATCCGCTAATGGCAACCACCATCATTTTGCCCGTAAGAATTTGCCACCGGGGTACCGGAGCGGTTAACAGGGTTTCAATGGTACCCCGCTCTTTTTCTCCGGCAAACATATCAATGGCAGGATACAGACAGCCCATAAAAGCAAAAGCTATAAAGAAATACGGCAGCATACCTCCTGCATATTTGGCTATGGTTTCGCGTACCGAACTTACGTTTTTCTCATCAATTCTTATGGGTTCAATAAATTCCTGTGTCAATCCCGCTGCATGCAACCGGCTAATTACTGCCATCTTATTCAGGGTATCCACTATCATGCGGATGCGTGCAAAGCTGCCTTCTTCGGTGCCTTCGTGAATCACCGTTACCACTCCTGTTCCCTGTCCGTTAAATTCTGAATCAAAATTCGGCGGGAAATGTAACATAACGTCCAAAGAATCATCGCGCAGCAACTTCTCAGCACCGGTTGTATCTTCATAGGCAATGAGCTTTGTATTCGGAAAACTTATAATGGTAGTTAGCAGGATATTGTTATCGCCCACCGTTCCCGTAATTCCTATTTTTACCGTTTTCTCTTTTTCCTTTTCGATGTACGAACCTGTTACGCTTGAAATAATATTGATAAGCAACGGAAAAGTAACCAATGGAAAAACCACCATAAATATCAGAGTTCGCTTGTCTCTCAAAGCCTCTTTCAGCTCTTTGGCAGCTACGGTTAGAATATTTTTCATGATTTCACCTCACTTTCTGCATTTTCCACTCTTCTGATAAACTCACCGGTAAGTGAATCGCTTTGCATGTTTTGTCTGAACTCGGGCATGGCACCAGAATAAATAAGTTTGCCCTTATGAATAATGGCCAGGTCGTCGCACAACAAGTCCACTTCACTCATAATATGGCTACTGAATATCACTGTTTTGCCCTGTTCACGACAATTGCGTATCAGCGTAATAATGTTTGCTGCAGTAATTACGTCCAGCCCGCTGGTAGGTTCGTCAAAAACCACTACTTCCGGATTGTGAATCATGGTTCTAACAATGGACACTTTCTGTTTCATTCCGGTGCTGAGTTGCCCCACTTTTTTATTAGCGAACGGGTGCATATCCAATAAAGTAAAATACTCATCACGCCGGTCCTTCCACTCTTTTTCGGGCACACTGTATAGTTTGGCAAAATATGCAATGGTTTCGTTGGGTGTTAACCGGGCGTATAGTCCTGTGCTGCCGGTAAGAAATCCTATTCTTCGTCTTACTTCTATGGCTTCATTTTTTACGCTGAAACCACAAACCTTAATGTCCCCTGAAGTAGGTTGCATCACCGTAGAAATCATCCGCAAGGTGGTGGTTTTTCCGGCACCGTTAGGCCCAAGCAGTCCAAAAATTCTGCCCGGAATACAGGAAAAGGAGATTTGATCAACAGCTTTATAGACTGTTAATCCAATATTGGCGGGTTCTTTTCTCTGCTTTCTGCCAAGTTTGAATTCTTTATATAAATTTTCAACCTGAATCATCGTTACATATCGCTGAATTTACTAATTCTAAATTTTGTATATTGAAACCGGAAACCAAAGGAGGTTAGCCTTATTTTGTTATAGGGTGCATCGTTCAGTACAAATCTGGGAGCAAGATCGGTACGGGCAAACAACGTGTACATAATATCTTTGCCTGCAACACTTTTATGCCCCCCGGAACGGCTGACATGAAAAGAGTAACCTAGTTCAGCCGGCAGTGTCCACCGTGCGCCGGGTATCGAACTTCCAAATGCCACACCCGGATGTAAAGAAACGGAAAGAATACTATGCAAGTACATACATTCTTTATGTTTTGATTTTCCTAAAGAAAAAGCAAACATCTCCAAATCGGTTTGCAAGGGAATAATTACTGAGTGCTCCTGACCTGTATGATAGATTCCTTCACCCGCCTGCGGATAAAAAGTGGTGAACTGATATTGAACGCGCACTGAAATAGGTAAAATTCCGGTAGCCCGTGTTGAAAGATACTTACCTACTCCACCGCCGGCCGTCCAGCCTGTTTTACCGCTGTATTTCCACATAAAACCTCCCGCAGCTTGAGTGATTCCTCCTTCTGCTGTAAAAACCCAGTTTCTTCGGGAACGGGTATAGGTCTGGGCCTGTACTGAATTCAACATCAACAAGATTCCGGTAAAAAGCAACAGGTAAAATCGCCTCATATAATTGAAATTTCATTGCAAAATAACTAAAAATTCACCAAGGCTATCCTACAAACTATTAAACTGCTTCCGATAAATGGGAACTTTTAAAAATAATAATTTTCACATGAAATCGTCGAACGAATGTTGAGACCACTTGTACAGGGCGATAATTTTACCATCTTTGTTCCAATATATCAACAGCATGAAAACGAGAATCATTGTTTTACTATTTTGTGCAGCCGGAGTATCAGCAGCAGCCACCTGGTTTCACAATATCAGAACAGCCGCAGTTACAGTCCTTACGCCGCTTAAAACCAACTTTGATAACCTGTGGCAGGAAGTTGAAGCACTTGAGCAGGAAGGAAAGTACAAATCTGCTTTAGACAAAGTAGATGAGATTCTTACCCTGGCAAGAGAAGAAAAGAACCATCAGCACGCTGTAAAAGGTGTGGTTTTCAAATTAAAGTACAGCCATTGGCTTGAAGAGGACGACTATATAAAAGCCATTGCTCTGCTGGGCGATATGACCGCATCATCGCCAGAACCACTGAAACAGATTATGCACTCGGTTACAGGAACTGTATATATGTCGTACCTGAATGAAAACGGCTACAGATATTATAACCGGACAGCAACCGATGACATGAATACTGAAGACATAAGAACCTGGGATTTAAAAACCCTGGTTTATGCTGCTAAAAAAGAATTTGAATTAAGTATTTCCAATAGCCATGCTCTGAAAGTTGTTTCATTAAAAGAATACAGCGAAATTATACTTCCTGAAAATGCTGATTTCGAGTACAGGCCAACTTTGTACGATCTTTTAATTGAACGGGTAATTTCTTTTTACCGGTCCACATCATATTATCTTTCATCACCGGCCGATCAAACAAAAATAACCACCGATAAATATTTAAAGCTGCTGGAAGAATTCAGTGCTTTAGAGTTCACTCTGGATGATAGCACATCTTCAAGAAACTTATATGCCCTCAAGTATTATTCAGATTGGCTCACATTTCATAAAAATGATAAAGACAAAAGAGCGCTGATTGAAATAGAACTTGACAGACTTGAGTTTGCCCGTGGTATTTCTGTACTGAATGACGGCAGAAATGACACCCTGTATGCTGTTAATTTAAGAGATTTACTAAAAAAATACGCGCCTACCGAATTGGCTCCACGGATAGCTCACGACCTGGGAGCCTATTATAGCTCATTATCTTCAAATTACAATGCTTTTGACGAAAAAAGGAAAATATGGAAATGGGAAAACAAACGTGCTGTTACTCTTCTTGAAAAATACGCTAAAATGTACCCCAACGCCATGTATTCGGTGAACTGCCAGATTATGGCCGACAACATCAAAACACCTTCTATTGGATTTAATAGCGAAAAGTACACCGAACCCGGTAAAAAGGTAAGATTGGTACTGAACTGGAAAAATCGTAAAACCTTATATTTTAACGTTTATAAGTTTAGCGACCGTTTAATGCATGACCGTCCCTGGAGAGCAATAAGTGATACCTCAGACATCTATGATTATTTAATTACACAAAAACCCATACGTTCGTTTTTAAAGGAATTACCTGAAGACGGAGATTATCTAACCCACACGTATGAAGTGGTTACCGACCCGCTGGACCATGGATATTATATCATACTTGCTTCAGACCATCAGGATTTGAAGAAATCTGAGCAACTCGCATATACACAGCTGTACTCTACAAGACTTTCATTCAGCACAAGGGTAATTACGAATAACGTTCAATTAATTGTTACCGATGGATACAGCGGCAAACCGCTAAAAGATGTAAAAGTTACGCTTTATGGCAGCAGGTACAATCAAATAAAGCGTGAATACGAAATGATTGTAAAACACAATCTTATATCGGATGCGGACGGCATGGTAAAATACGCTCTTGACAAAGAATCAACAAACTACTATGTAGAACTTGAAAGTAAAGAACTGAAAGATAAGGTATTTATGCCGGAACAGGCATACACCTACAGAAACTACGAGCCAGAAAAAGAAAAATATAAATTATACATTTTTACCGACCGAGCAATATACCGTCCGGGACAAACTGTATATTTTAAAGGAATATTAAGTCAGCCTGCCAACAATAATAAAGACAAGGCTGCCACCTCTGTTTCGCTGGATCTTGAATTTACGGATCCCAACGGAGAGACCGTTTCAGACATCAAAGTTACCACCAATAAATATGGTTCTTTCAGCGGTTCATTTACAGCGCCTTTTGGACGACTTAATGGAACTTATTACATTGAAAATGAATACGGCACACATTATCTTCGGGTAGAAGAATACAAACGTCCACGATTCGAAGTGGAACCCATTCCGTTAAAGAATGCTTATAAGCTGGGAGACACGGTAAATGTGGAAGGTAAGGCTATGGGCTATGCAGGAAACCCTATTGACGGAGCAAAGGTTAAATACTGGATCACCCGTACATCAAGTTTTCCATCATGGAAATACTGGCGATACGATTATGATTACGGATATCGTTCAGAGAAATCAATGGCAGCGGGCGAATTGGTTACAGATGCTGATGGTAAATACAGTATTCCCTTTTTGTTAACCCCCGACAGTACCTTAAAAAAGGAAGATCAACCCAGTTTTCATTACAATATCAGGGTTGAAGTTACAGATATTACCGGAGAAACACGCAGCACAGCACACTATCTTACTGCTGCATATCACACAATGAACCTGTATGTTAATTTTCCCGGGTCGCATTATCGAAATGAGAAGGCGCGGTATTATTACATCACCACCACCAACATGAGCGGCAAGAAAATTTCCGGCAAAGGGAATATCAGTATTCACAAACTAAATACACCGGAAAATCCTGAACTATACAGTTTGTGGTCGCGACCTGAGTTTTATGAACTGAAAGAAACGGAATATAAAAGGGAATTTCCACTGTTACCTTATGGTGCCCCAAGAGATCCCCAAAAATATTCTGAAGGGCCGGCAATAATAAAAATACCATTTAATACTGCAGAACTGGATAGTTTTGAAACCAATCTTTCTTCATTGGTTCCCGGTAAATACCGGATTATTCTAACCGGTACCGACTCATTGGGCAACCCGGCTGAACATCGTCAGGACATGATGGTTTACGATTCCGGGAATGGCAAACCGGCCGAACCGGAGTTTTTTGTGGTCTCACAAATAAATCACGGAGTAAAAGCAGGCGAAAAAGCGCAATTATTGCTCTCGTCTGCGCACAATATTCATGTGCGCATGGACATTGAAAAAGACAATAAAATACTGGAAACAAAGCAGATTGCTTTGAATAAAGAACAAAAACTAATAGAGTTTCATGTTACTAAAGAAATGGAAGGCAATGTTACTGTGCACTTTCTTTGCATCAGCGAGCGAATGAATCTGAGCCGGAATATAAGTATATACATTGCCCACAGCAATACAGACCTGAAATTAAAATTTGAAACCTTCAGAAACAAATTGTTACCCGGCAGCAAGGAAGAATGGAAAATTAAAATAACCGGCGAAAATAAAGAAGCCGTTGCTGCAGAACTTTTGGCTGTAATGTATGATCAAAGCCTTGACGCCTTTGCCTCAAATTATTTTTCTTTCTACCCTCATGAAAGCAGCTATACACGATTCTATTGGTCGTCTCATCCCAATCAGTACGTGTCAGGGTATGGTCAGTGGCGCATTAGCCGCCCCTACACGCATGCCAAATATCCCGAAATTCCCTACATGAACTGGTTTAACTCGGGCTATGAATACGGGTATGGTTATGGATACGGCGTTGGAGGAATGAGTCGAAGTGTGAAATCAACGGCATATTATGCAGCGCCTTCAGGAGCTATGCGGGATGGCGACAGAGAAGAAGGCAACTATGAAGAATATGCCGAAGCAGAAATGACAAAAGATGAGGCAGCCTCACCTTTAATGGAAAAACCCGGTGCCAAAGAAGCACTTGCCAGCGGAGAAACCATTTCTGACATGGTTACACTGGACGGCAAGGATTCAAGAAATGACCAAAGCGTTGCCGGAAAACTAGACAAAGTACAGGCGCGCAGCAACCTGAACGAAACGGCTTTCTTTATGCCTCACCTTACCACCGATGCAGGAGGAAATGTTATATTGAATTTTACAATGCCCGAAGCACTTACCAAATGGAAGTTCATGGCTTTGGCACATACCCCTGACTTTAAATACGGACATCTTTTTGAAGAGGTAGTTACGCAGAAAGAATTAATGGTGCTGCCTAACTTTCCAAGATTTTTAAGGGAAGGAGACCGCATTGAAATGAGTGCAAAAATTTCAAACCTCACCAAGAAAGACATTGATGGCACAGCCAAGCTAATGCTCTTTGACGCCCGCACCCTACAGCCCATAGATGCCTTATTCAATCATAAAACTGAGCCTGTAAAATTTTCTGCAAAAGCCGGACAAAGTGCACCTTTATTCTGGTCTATAGACGTACCTGCAGAAACAGGTGCCATTATCTGCCGCATAGTTGCTGAAGGAGACAATCATACCGATGGAGAAGAAATGTTACTTCCTGTACTTACCAACAGTGTATTAGTAACCGAAACCCTTCCCCTTACGGTGAAAGGTAAAGGAAAGAAGGAATTCACTTTTGCCCGAATGAACGACAATCAAAGTAATACTCTTAGAAATCAATCGTACACTCTGGAGTTTACCGCAAACCCTGCATGGTATGCCATACAGGCACTACCCTATATGATGGAATATCCTTACGAATGTAATGAGCAAATTTTTACACGACTTTATGCCAATGCCCTGGCTTCACATGTTGCCAATTCAAATCCCAATATCCGCAGAGTATTCGACCAATGGAAAAACGATCCTTCACAAAATGCGCTTACCAGTAATCTTGAGAAAAATCAGGAATTAAAAACCCTTTTACTTGAAGAAACTCCGTGGGTAATGGAAGCGAAGGATGAAAGTGAAAGGAAGAAGCGGATTGGATTGCTGATGGACGTAAACAAAATGAGCGGAGAATTAAGAGAAAACATAAAGAAATTGCACGACGGACAATACGCATCAGGAGGGTGGCCATGGTTCGCAGGGATGCAGGAAAGCAGATACATCACCCAGTACATTCTGGAGGGTTTTGGCCACTTAATAAAACTGGAAGCTCTGGATGAAAAAACTATAGACCGTACGCAAAATATGATTGAGAAAGCCGTTGGTTTTGTGGACGGTGAAATGGAACGTGATTACCGCTGGATAAAAGCGCATGTTCCCGATTACAAAACCAAAAACAATCTTTCACAGGTCAACATTCACTATCTGTACATCCGCAGTTTCTTTAGCGACCAGAAAAAGAGTAAGGGCGTTCAGGAAGCCTACGACTACTTTATGGAGCAAGCCATGAAATACTGGCTGGATTACGACATTCAGCTGGAAGCGGTTATTGGTTTGGTGGCACATAGGGCCGGCAATAAGGAAATTGTGAAAAAAATATCGGATAGCCATAAAGAGCGGGCAATACGTACAGACGAAATGGGTAT
The DNA here is from genome assembly GCA_964508605.1 of uncultured Weeksellaceae bacterium. Classification (GTDB taxonomy): domain Bacteria; phylum Bacteroidota; class Bacteroidia; order Flavobacteriales_D; family CAZDUI01; genus CAZDUI01. The sequence continues at coordinate 25,499 of CAZDUI010000007.1, forward strand.
GTACTGGAAAGAGATTATTGCAGGGTACTGGTGGTATCAGGCACCTGTAGAAACTCAAAGTCTTATGATTGAGTTCTTCAATGAAACCGGTCAGGACATTTCAATGGTTGACGACATGCGGATTTGGCTGCTGCGTCAAAAACAAACCACCGACTGGAAAACCACCAAAGCTACTGCCGAAGCCGTATATGCGCTGTTGTTGGGCGGACGGACCAAATTCCTTGACGACTCGGAACTTCCGGTTATTACAGTTGGCAAGGAAACCATAAAGTACAATGCTTCAAATGCTGAAGCAGGAACCGGATATATTAAGAAAACATGGGGTGCTACAGAGGTTAGCAAGGATCTTGCAAATGTGTCGGTTACCCGTAAGACAGAAGGATTTAGCTGGGGAGCATTATACTGGCAGTATTTTGAAGTTCCCGACAAGGTAACCCGCAGTGGTCAGGGACTGAAGGTAGACAAGAAAATGTATCGGTTAAAACGCTCACACCAGGACAATGAAGCAGAATTACTAACCGATAAGATGGTGCTTGAGCCGGGAGACCGCATAAGACACCGTTTAATTATAAGCGCCGACCGCAACTATGAATTTGTGCACATGAAAGACATGAGAGCGGCGGGAACCGAACCTGTTCAGGTTTTGTCGCAATACTTCTGGAGAGACGGGCTGGGCTTTTACCAAAGTACGCGTGATGCCGCAACCAACTTCTTTTTCGATTATATACCCAAAGGAACTTATGTAATTGAATACGATTTGAAGGTAGAATTGCGCGGTGAGTTTAGCAATGGTATTTGTATCATTCAAAGTATGTACGCTCCTGAATTTGCCGGTCATAGTAACGGAAGCAGATTAACAGTAGGTAAAAAATAATATTCATAGCCTTTTAACATACAGAATCGATTGTTGGTAAAATTTTCTTGGCATTACAAACTGATTATTTTAACTTTCGGTTCTGGTTCAGAAACTTGAAATACTACAACAACTGAAGTCCATTCACGGTGAACGGATAGACCCGGAACTTACCGCATTTAAATATTGCCAGTCTAAATCTGAAGCATGGGTAGAATTGTACTATAACCATTCAGATAAATGCAGTACTGTCAATCTTAACATTATCACTGATATTGCCGACCCTGATATCGAACTTTCCAAACTGACTGCAGAAGATATTATACTTTACTTTAATCCTTTGGATGATGTGGTTGATAATGCTATCAAAATGATAGAAATTGACCCCTACAGTATTATTAATTGTATTGATGGACTTTTTACTGAACAAGCATGTTTAGAGGTAAACAAGGAATTCCATAAGAACCACCTTTGATTTTTTGAACAACCAAAGGGGAATTCAAAAATCATTTCATCATAGCTCACCATAACTTATTAGAAGGTAAGAGTAATCCCTCCCATGAAATTAATTCCTGCCTGAGGATACACAAAATTCTCTGTAATTAAATTGCCATAAATATAGCTGTATGTATATCCGTTAGAGGCATAAGACCTGTTCAGTATATTGTTCACCCAAAGTGAAAATTTCACATCAGGAAAATTCTTTGCCTTCAGCAAATACGACAACATGATATCGTGAACATGGTAGGCATTCAGGCTGCGGTCGGGATTAGAGGTGTTGTCGAGATACTGACTACCAACGTATTTTGAAATCCAGCCAATTTCCATTCCTTTAACAGGCATAAAAGATATTTGTACAGCTGCAATATGAGCCGGTGAAAATGAAATATCTGTATAATTATGCACACTGTCAACAACATCAAATCCATTGGTATAGTCGTACAGTGTTTCAGTGAATTTCTTAATTTTATTCATACTGAAGGTATAGTTCCCGCTCAAAGTAATCATACGATGAACCCTAACAGTTGATTGCAGCTCAATACCTGTACGATAACTTTCAGGCACATTAATTCTTATGGGAGCCCCCACATCATTCAAGGCACCCGTAAGCACAAGTTGATCTTTGTAATGCATGTAATAAATATTTGCATCTAACCGCCAAATATTTGCAGCATAAGAATAACCTCCTTCCAAATCAATCATTATTTCAGCCTTTGGACCGTTGCCTTCAGGAGCATCTATGATATCGGCCCTTACCGGCTCCCTGCCAGCCACGCCTGCATAAATCCAGGCACTGCTTCGCCCGTTGCGCCAATCCACTCCTGCCTTGGGATTAAAGAAACTGAAATTTCGGGCGAAATCAATTTGAATTCCACCGTTGTCAATACCTTTACCTGAATAATTCACATACCGGTATTGTATATCTCCAAAAATGCTCAGCCCGTAATTCAAAATATATCTTCCTTTCAAATATCCTGAATACTCCGTTTTTGCAGATGTATTCCGGTAATATTCAAAAGTTCCTTCTTTATTTACAGCATATTCAGCCCAGATCACTTCCCCGTAATGACGTCCTTTATAATGATTGACAGCACCACCAAAAATCAACTCCAACCGGTTTCGTCGGTACTGTAAACTCCAGATACCACCAAAAAAATCGTTGTTCAGCCATCGCCGGCGAATAACATCGCCCTGATCTATATGTAATACCGTGTCCCCAAAAACATCATAAAACAGAGTATCCGACGGGTCAAAAGGATTTAAAAACAAAAGTGTATCTCCGGGAGCTGTAAATTGAATCGGTTCAAGGCTGTAAAAATCAAAATTTTGATTGCGCTTATACTCTTCATAATACCCTCTTCCATATGTATAATGACCGGCTGCATGAAACGTAAGCGTTGAAGAGAAATTATGTGTAACGTGCAATTGATAATGGTCTTGCCGGTAATTGTCCACCTGTTGGGGATAGGTATAATAATTATAAGTCTTTCCGCTATTGAACAAATTCACCGAGTCTAGCGGCACTTCATAAATACTGCCCAAATTGTTGTAATAATGGGATATCAAAGCCGTATCGTTCCCTTCATATACAGCCTGGGGCGTCCCCCACCAGCTTTGATATGTTTTTTCGTGACCTGCAAAGGAAATGGCGCGTACCAGTGTTTTTGAGGTACGATAAGCTCCCTGAATGTAATAAGATTTTAAATCGGAAGCTGCCCGGTCAATATATCCATCGCTGTTTATGGCCGATAATCGTCCTTCAAAACTCCATTCGCGCAGCGGCTGCGGGCCATGTCTGCCCGGGTCTGTACCTCCGCGGGGTTCCTCAAACTTTTTCCATCCTGTTCCTAATTGTAAGGTATGCCGACGGGTATTGAAAGACCCTGCAACCGTTGTCAATTCAGCAAAAGGGGTATCCAGGTTTCGTCCGGTTTGCATATTCAAGCTGGCACCAAAAGCCCCGGTACCATTAGTAGATGTTCCTGCTCCTCTTTGAATCTGCATACTAGATAATCCACTGGCCAGATCGGGCATATTTACCCAAAAAACTCCCTGACTTTCAGAATCATTAATGGGAATACCATTCACGGTTACATTAATGCGCGTACCATCGCTTCCACGAATTCGTAAACCAGTATATCCTGTTCCGTTTCCGGCATCACTTGTAACAACAACTGACGGAGTGATATTCAACATCATAGGTAAATCCCGTGCATCGTTGAACCTTTCAATTTCATTGGCTGAAATGTTTCGGATTGTTCCGTTGGGTTGTAGAACGCGGGTGCTGCTTACTTCGAATTCGGCAACCATAACCGGATCGGCAGACAAAATAAAATCCTGAATAAAATCCTGCATCAAAACAATCCTGCGCACCTCTGTAACAAATCCCAGCATGGTAGCTCGGAGAATATAAATACCCGGCTTAACACCGCGAATAATATAATCACCCTTACTGTCAGTAACGGCAACGTACATGCTGCTGTCTATGGTAATTACACACCCCGGAACGGTAACACCCTTTGTTCTTCCAAAAACCTTACCTGAAATAGTGAATTGAGCTTGTACATTAGCTGTACAAAGCAATGCAACAAGCCCTGTTGCAATAAAAACATTTCTCATTCTTCTTAAGCATTAGCACGTCGCCATGGGGTATGGTTCCGTGGATTAAACCTAATTGCTTATTTCCACATCCCTTTCCGGAATTACCCGGACAGGTTCAATGGGTATGATCTCAGCCTGTTTGTTACTCTGCTCATATTTAATTACGAACAGCTTAGGCACCCCAAATGAGTCGCAGCAAATATAGGAATATTTTAACATTCAAAATATAATTTTCAGCATAACGCCAAACGAATTTAATTTAGGGGACTTCTAAAACAGCGAATAAGCGCAATGTTTCCTATGCGTTGTTTTTACGGATTTTTTTATACAGTTGCACGGCAAACATCAGTGCGATGGCTGTACCAGAAAAGCCCAGCAAACCATATATCCAATTCAGGGAATCTTTCATGATAACCAGAAAAACGATTCCTACCAAGAAAAGTGTTGCCAATTCATTGAATAACCTTAACTGAATCGATTTCATAGGAATTTTACCTGTCTTTAAGGCTCTAAGAATTCTCTCACACAGCAGATGATATACAATCAGCCCCACAACCATACCCAGTTTAATATGCATCCAGGGCAATTTTAGTAAACCCGGATTTAATATCAGCATCCATACACCAAAAATTATAGTTAAAATCATGGCAGGCCAACCAATAATATACCATAATTTCCGCTGCATTATTTTAAACTGATCTTGAAGAACCATAGCTTCATGTTTAGGTTTGCTAGCAGCCTCTACAAAATAAATAAAGAGACGTACAATATAAAATAAAGCCGCAAACCAGCTAACAACAAAAATTAAATGTAGAGATTTTATTACAAGATAATCCACAATATTTTCCTTTATTTCAATCTACCCATCCACCTTTCCCGTATGATTCTAATATTATTTTGAATTTTTATATTCTCGGTAAATGCCTTTCTGTACGTTATAAAATTAAAATAATAATTTTTATCCACCGCAATTTCCAAATTGTTTTCTGAACTCCTGAGTGTCCATAGGTCCACCCCTTCCGTTTGAATATCCAAGGAATCGATTTTAAGCACATACACCGGGAATCTTTCAACAGGTCCATCAGCATTTGGTATATCATAATATTCCTTCTGAAAAGGAATTTTAAAATTATTGAGTAAAATATCCGACGTTTCTCTAATAATAGAATCACCAGGAAAAATAATCAACATACTCAAAACTGCAGCACTGTCTTGCTCTGTCTTGAAGTAACCATAATATAGAGCCGGTAAATTTCTTTTTAACGCAGTCCACACTATTGAAGAATCAGACCGAAATAACAATCCCTGTTTCAATTTTTCAAAACTATTGCGATACAGCGAATCCATTACTTGTTCATTCAAAGCTTTTTGTTTGTGTAAGTTTTGAAAATAAGCCGAATCGGATGAAAATTGAGCTTTATCGTCGCTATGCATGGAATAGTCTGAAGCCTTGTCCTCAAAAGAACATCTTGAGAAAAATGCAGTAATGGCAGCCGCAATAAGCAATACTCGTCCTCTCGCTATGAAAATAAATAAGGGATGCATTTGACAAAGGTAATAGAATTAGCCGGAAACAAATTCAAAAATTGCTATCTGCTGTTTTTAGAAATCATCTATCTTTGATTTATGAATAAAATACTGATATTCTTATTTATTGCATTACCGATATCCCTGGTTTCCCAAACGCCTGCTGAACAATTTTATAATCATTATTCAGAACAGGATTACGAAAAAGCCTGTAATATCGGCGTAGAGTATACACGCATTGCACGGAATGGGTCAGATGATTCGCAGGAAATACAGCAAACAATGTTTGGCTACTCTGCCTATGCCTGTTATTTGAGCGGGGACTACGCCCGTGCAGCCGAATGTGCCGGTTATGTTTTAGACTGGGTGCATTATTATGGTCACAAAGACGATGAAGTTGCCGTTAGCGCCATGTTTTCTTATGCCACTTATCTTGGATATGACGGTTCATTTGAAAGAGCGCTTGAAATTCAAAATCAGGCAAGTATATATGCCGAAAAACTGGGCAACAAGATACAGATGTTGCAAATGCGTCAGGCGAAAGCCGGAATTCTGCATCAGGCAGGAAGCTTTGAACAGGCAAGACAAGAGTATAATGAATTATATAAGAAAGCCATGGAAATATTACAGCCAACCGATTCAATGTTTGCTGTTATTGCAAATTCGGCATCAGCATTTTACACAATGCAAGGTTATTTTAAAGAAGCCGAAGTATTCTTTCTGGATGCCATGGAATCCATGAAGAAGGCTAAAAGTATAAACAGCAGTGAATACCTGACAGCAGCAAACAGTACCGGAGAATTTTATATTTACGCAGGCTGGTATGAACATGCTGAAAAGATTTTTAGAGACATGCTTCCGATTACCGCAAAAGTATTCGGTAAAAAAAGTGCTGATTATGCAACAACTCTGAATAATATGGCCGTATCCCTGGAAAAACAGGAAAAATATTCAGAAGCTTTAAAAGTATATGACGAGTGCCTGAAACTAAAAGAAAAAGTGTGGAAAAAAGAGAGTGATTATTACGCTCTTACTCTTACCAACGTATCTGTAGTTCATCAGTCTATGGGTAATACAGATTTAGCAACAACAACTTTACTGGAAGCCCTTAACATTTACGACAAATTATCTGATGCCGACCCGGTGAATTACGCCATGACGCTAAACAATACAGCATACACATTTGCATCAGTTGGTAATTTTACAGCGGCTACAGATTTACAAAATAAGGCTTTAACCATCCTTGAAAAAGCTTACGGACAAGAATCGAAAGAATACGCCTCCATGCTATCCAATCTGGCACAGATGTACAGTCAGATGGGAAAATATGATCTGGCTTTTCAGGTTTTTGAGAAAACTTCAGCTATTCAAAAAAGAATTCTTGGTGAAAACCATCCGGAATACGGTACAACAATATACAACCGCGCTAATTTATTGATAGAATTAGGCGATTACAAGGCTGCAGAAAAGGATCTTATGGAAGCAATGCGAGTTCACAACATTTCGTCGGGAGTACCTAACGCAAAACTTAGTTTGGCAGGGTTACGAATGAATTTTGGACAATACACTGAAAGCGAGCAACTTTTTAATGAAGCCATACAAGAGAGTCGCTTAAGACTCGGTGACCGACATCCTGATTACGCAACTGCCATCAGTAACCGCGCTTTGCTATATATTGAAACCGGCCGGTATGATGAAGCTATTAATGATTTAAAACATGCCGAAAAACTGTTAACTGCCACATACGGAAAAGAGCAATACGAATTGGCATATATTTATGCAAATATGAGCAATGCGTACAGGCATTCCGGTATGTTCATGGAATCTGAACATTATGCACTGCTTTCAGCTGAGATAACCGGAAATTCTTTGGGGAAGGAACATCCCGACTATGCCACATCACTTCAAAACATCGCAGTAATATATTATGAGTTCGGGAGTTACGATAAAGCAGAAGAAATTTACAATAAAGCTCAGGGAATATATCAAACTTCTTTTGATACAAAGCACCCACTGTTACTTAGTCTTTATTCCAATAAGGGCGCAATGTATTTGGCAGCGTTGCAGCAAGCAAAAACAGAAGAAAAAAGAAAAGAAATCTACCAAACTGCATACGAGTCGCTGAAATATGTAACAGAACAATATGGCATAACAAATGAGCACTTAACCGGAAAAGATTCATTACCCAAACTGGCACCCGACGCAGCAACACATTTCAATAATTTGGCCGAATTATATCGAATTACGGGTCAAAATGAAAACGCCTTGCAGTGGTATAATATTTCTTTAACCCTTGAAAAAAATAATTTCGGAGAGAATCACGAGCGCGTTGCAATAACACTTGGAAATATGGCACTGGCACATTCCGCAATGGATAATCATCCTCTTGCCATTCGTTTATCTAAAAAATCGTTGGAAATTAAACAAAACCTTAATAAATCACATCCGGAAAAAAATGCCGTTTCCTGGCATGGACTGGCTACAATATATCAGGATGCCGGCTATATTCAAAAAGCAGATTCGGCACACCGGATTGCCGTTGATTTGACATTTACATTAATTGAACGGAATTTTATTTTCCTTAGTCGCAGTCAGCGCGAAGATTATCTGAAAAGCACAGAAGATATGATAAACGCATATAGTATTTTCGTTTATAAATACGGAAAAAATAATTCTGACATGAATGGACAAATATGGAATTACACGGCAAGACACAAGGGAATTTTACTGCGAAGCGATGCTTCATTTAATGCAGCAGTTGCAACTGCATCTGTAAAAAATCCTCAGATTTCCAATTTATATCAGGAATACAAAAAAATGGGTGAACTTCTTTTAGATGATAAATCTGATTCCGAATTAAATGAAAATTTTTCGCGAATTGAAAAACAATTATTAAATGAACTTGGAACCCCATCTACCTACAAAATACCACAATGGAAGGAAATATCACAAACCCTAACTGCCGGTACATCGTTGGTAGAAATTATCCGAACGATAGATATAAACACGGATTCGATTTACTATTCAGCAATTATTTTAAGGAAAGGAAGCTACCCCATACGGATAGAATTATTTGAAGAAAATAAATTAGTTAGTGAACTTAGCAACATTTCCGGAGACGACAAAACTCGGATAGAATTCCTTTATAACGATGAAAAAGCTAATAGCAAAGTCAATTTATGGAAGAAGCTTTGGGCACCAATAGAAGCACAATTAAAAAATCAAACCACTGTATTTTTGAATCCAACCGGTATATATCATCAAATTCCCATTCACGCTCTGAAGGATACTGCAGGCCGAACACCCGAAAACAAATATACTGTAAGAATTACGCATCAGGGAATTCCAGAATCTAAAATTACAAAACCCGAATATGCATACGTAATGGGCGGAGCCAGATATAGTTTTGAGAAAACCAATGAATCCTGGACATATTTGCCCGGGACATTACATGAATCTCTTGTGGTTGGAAAAAAACTGATGGAAGCCGGCGTAAAAGTTCAACAAGATACCGGAATTTATGCAACCGAGCAACGCTTCAGAGAATGGGCCGAAAAAAAAGAAACACAAATTTGGCATTTGGCAACCCACGGTTTCTTTTATCAAAACCCAAGTACAATTGAAGAACAACCTGCTGAAGAAATGAACTCTACCGACCTAGCTTTCAGAGGAGGTAGCCGCGGTATGTATGAGTTTACGCAAAAAAAAGACGCTATGCAGAGATCGGGCATTATATGCGCCGGAGTGAATAACGCCTTAAACAACGAAAAAATCACCGCATCCTCCGACGGGGTTTTAACCGCTGCAGAAGTAGAATGGCTACCTCTACAAAACACCGAACTGGTAGTTCTCTCGGCATGTCAGACCGGTTTAGGCGACCTGGCTGGAAATGAAGGAGTATACGGACTTCAAAGAGCTTTTAAAATTGCCGGAGCAAAGAAATTGATTATGAGCTTATGGCAAGTTCCTGATGAAGAGACTAAAGAATTCTTTGAGACCTTTTATACACATTATGCTAAAACAGGAGATGCCGCTGAATCCATCATGAATGCCCGTGCGGTTTTAAGCAAGAAATACAGTCCTTATTATTGGGCTGCATTTGTGCTGGTTGAATAAAACAGGACATATTCCTTTGTCTCTCAAAAAGATTTCAATACATTTACATTGAAAAACTGTACAACTAAAATTTTAAGGAACATGAAAAATATCTTTACTCTATTTTTTGCAGCCACATTAATCCTGCTTTTTTCGGGCTGTGGTATTTTTAAAAGGGAACCCATTCGTAAAACCAAAAAACCTGTTATCTACATTTATTGCCCTGACGAATCGAAAGAAATAAATCTTTGGCTCGACTATTCCGGCGCCCTCACTACCACGTATCCTAAGATAGATGGTAATAATTGGCAGATTACGTCAAACAATCAGGGCATTCTTACCAATTTAAAAAACGGCAAAGAATATTCTTATTTGTACTACGAAGGTATTCCTGAAAAGCAGGATATCGATTTTGACGAATCCTTTTCCATTAAAAGTGATACGGTAGAATCTTTTCTGGAAAATTCGCTAACAACGATGGGTTTTAATACAAGGGAGAAAACCGATTTTATTTCCTACTGGTTACCTGAACTGACTGCCGACGATTATGTACTTATTAAATTTTTGTACAATGATGAATGTAACAAATATTCAACTTTAAATATCTCTCCAAAGCCGGACAGCGAATTCCGTTTAATGCTTGAATTCAAATCAATTCCAGGCCCGGTAACTACTTCATCTCCTGAAATTCCTTCTTTTCAACGGTCAGCCTATTCAGTAATAGAATGGGGCGGAATTAATTATACTGAGGACAAAAAAGGAATGTAACTAATGAATTAAAAAAATGAAAGCAGAAGGAAAAACCGTTGGTGAAATATTGGAAAATATTCCTGAAGACAGGAAGGATGCATTTAATAAACTTCATAAAACAATTCTAAAAAATCTGCCCAAAGGATTTGAAGCAGGAATAAGTTACGGAGGCTTAGGGTACGTTGTACCCCATTCAGTCTATCCCGACGGATATCATTGCAAACCTATAGAACCGTTGCCATTTGCAGGAATTGCTTCTCAGAAGAATTCCATTAATTTTTATCATATGGGCATCTATGCCGACGATGAACTGCTCAAATGGTTTCTTCAAGAGTATCCAAAATATTCCAAACAAAAATTAGATATGGGAAAAAGCTGTATCCGATTTAAAAAACCAGACGAAATACCCTACGAACTCATTGGCGAATTGATGAAAAAAATGAGTGTAAAAGACTGGATAAATTTGTACGAATCGAAATTCAAAAAAACCGGAAAATGACAAAATTAAACCGGGATAAACTATTTCTCTATCACTAATTTGAACATCCCGGCATTTCCTCCGGTATCCGTAAATTTCATTATATAAATACCTTCGCTGAAATACCCGGGTATATATACCGGAAACTGATTCGTAATAAATAATTGCTTACCTGTTAAATCAGTAAGAACTAACTCTTGAAGTTCTGCATGAAACGACAGCAGCCCACCCGCTTGAACCGGATTAGGAAATGCAACCGGTAATTGTACTTCCCTGTAGTTAATTCCAGACGCCGGGCATGTAGAAGAGCCGCCAAGATAAGAATAATCATATATCATTGAAGAACAAATATCCACAACGGCAGAACCCGGCGCAAGCGGTTTTGAAAAAGTACTTGTAGCCTCCATAGTAACATGAATCCCTTCAATAGTATTGTCTAAAATAGTGCAATTCCCTTTCGCAAATACATTATCCCCGTCATGATCATTCAACGTTAGCTGCGCACCCTGCTCAAGATAATAGTCGCTGCCCGCCGAACCATTTACGGTTAGATGAACACCGGAACACACGTAATATAGCCCGCCATTAGGATCATTGATGCTGGCATCGGAAAAGACATGGTAAATATTTCCGGGAACTGCCGGAGGAATATAATTTGTGCATGTTTGAGAAAATCCATTGGACCAAACCAAACAAGCAGCAAAAAGTAGCATATATTTCATAGACTCTATTTTAGGCATTCTATCCGAAAGCGGTTAACTATCAAAAATTAAACCAAATAATTCAAAAAAAAACGGACACTAATTTACCGTTTCAGTTTAAAATGAATAGAAATTTAAGGGCAATCCAAAAAACAGGAATCCAAATATTTCACAGAAATTCCAACTCGTTCATCCAATCACTCCCAAAAATCAATAACACAATTATAGTTATATTTAGCATGATATTTTATGCTTACTCCGGCGCCGCGATAGGTCTCACTAAGCAAGGCCTTTCTGTGCCCAAGGTCTGAAACATCTTTATCAACCAGCAATTGACATACAATCCCGCGGGCATCAGAAAAACCATATGAACAACATTCGCCAACGGCATCACCTAAAAATCCATATTTTGCTACTCTGCCTGTAACGCCTCCGTTGCCACCATGACCTGTTTTACCACTCTCACCGTATTCCGTAGCGTGCAAAATAGCGGCCTTGGTCATTGTCCTGTCCGGATGAAAAAGCTCCAGCGGTCTCTGACGTAGTAAAGTGGAAGACAATGATTTACTGTAATAACCTATTTCGCTTTCATTCTCTTTTAAATATGCCTGTAGGATAGTCTTCTCAAATAGCGCCGGATTCATTCTGCACAAATTCATTAATAATATTACATTTTTCTCTTCTCGTGAAAGATAATCTACGAATTCGGCAGTATTTGCAATACGGTATACAGGATTTGACCAATCTTCAGTATAATCATCTCCCAAAACCTCTTTTAATCCGGGCAATCCAATAAACGCTATATCACTCTCCCTAATCTTTTCAAATTTCATGGTACCTTTAGAAAAATCACGTAGCAAAGAAAAATTACGATACGTATCTGTTTTAATACTAAAAAATCCAAGCCGGGCCGACATTATTTTCTTCACAACCAACGAATCTTTCGTTATCTCAATTTGTTCATTTATTTCATCCTGAATTTTTTTTAGATACCATGTAACGTAATTTTTATCTCCCATTTTCTGTAATGAACTTACCGAAGATTCCATATGATTCAGAATTTTTTGCAAATCCACCATCTTTTTGTCCATGTCAGAATTTTTTATCACCCATTCATAACCACTTTCAAAAACTTTCGAAATTGTATAGTCTGTATATATAAAATGAGAATTATCAAATATTTCTTTATGAATTTCCATTTGATTTAAAAATTCATCTATACTCCCAGACTTCAATTGTTTTTTTGCCGCCTTTAAACTTTCATCCTGTATCGGTTTCAGGCCCGCCACAAAGGAAAATGGAATAGAATCGGATGGTGTAATAGAAGACTTTGCATCTTTTAACAATTCCACAGACTTCTGATAAGGAGATTTATATTTCTTAATGGTCTTTTTATCATCCCGCAACTGATAAATACTCATCGCCTGATATACCAGCGGCAATCCGGAACCACCCTTTTTATATTTTTCGGCGAGTTTAATACACTTCGCAAATTTTCCGTCACGAAATAATTCTGCCACAGCATTAAAAGGATACTCTTGTGAATTTCCACTATAAACGCCGAACACCCCAACAAGTAATAAAATTACGATTTTAATATTTTTCATTGCGAAAAGTAAAATTAATGAACGCAAAGTAATTAATTATTTGCTGAAATGCCTGTCTTTTTTTTATAACCAGACACTGCAGCGCAATGCACGTCAATTGAATTTCATTTTCATCAGAGGAGAGATCCTAATCAGGGGAGAGAGCATTATAAAACTATTGGGGACTTCAATAAACAGTTCATAGTAGCTCAGCATAACTTAGTCAGAGGAACTTTTTATTTTTAGGAGTCCCCTTTATAAGGTCAGGCGATTTTTTTTTTAGAAGCAGTATGTACTTTAACAATTTTATTGTATCTTAGAAACATCGTTGATTATTCTTATGATATATAATAACTTTAAGTTATACTTATATATCATTCTTAAAATGAAAGATTTAGCACACACATGCGTGCGTCTGCGCGGTGTGGGTGGAGGCACCCCCCTTTTGGGACAGGAAGGTGGGACGCGCGCAACCTCATGGAATTACATCCTAAATATTAGAAAAAAGCTTGATTCTTTTACTCTCACGAAACTATTACCCCTACTTAAATTCCCTATGCATTAAATATACCTCTTCTCAACTTGTTAATAAGAAATTCCAATCGGCTGAAATCCTTCACGAACTTTTGTCAATTTTGTGTGTCTCTTCATGAAAAGCGAATCCATGTTATTAGAACCAAACACTACCATACCATCTTTTGCACTGCAAAACCAGCACGACGAGACCATTACTGAAGAAAGTCTTAAAAACCGGCTTTCTATTGTTTATTTTTATCCTAAGGACAGCACGCCCGGTTGTACTGCTGAAGCCTGCAGCCTTCGCGATGCTTATTCTGATTTACAACATTTGGGGCTTGATGTTTATGGCGTTAGCAAAGACTCTGTTACATCGCACAAAAAATTTGCAGACAAACAAAAACTACCTTTTCACCTTTTGAGTGACCCCGAAGCTTCTCTTATTAAAGCATTCGGTGCATGGGGGCCTAAAAAATTTATGGGCAAATCATTTGAAGGCATCCTTAGGAGCACGTTTATTATTGGACCAGACTTAAAGATTCAACATATTATAGATAAAGTAGATACTACAAACCATGCAGATCAGATAAAAAAAATTCTAGAAAAATAAGCAAACCGTAAATAGGTTACGGTGTGGTGTGCTTACTTTGCATAATAAAACAAATAAAATGGCTACAACAGAAACAAAAAAGGAAGCAGCTAAAGCAGCTACAAAAGAAGTAAATCAGGCAAAGGAAGTAAATAAGGAAAAACTCAAAGCTTTGCAGATGACCATAGAAAAACTTGAAAAAACCTATGGTAAAGGTTCCATTATGAAACTTGGAGACGATGCTATTGACAAGAATATTGACGTAATTCCTTCAGGTTCTTTAAGCCTTGATATCGCACTGGGTGTTGGCGGTTATCCAAAGGGTAGGGTTATTGAAATCTATGGCCCTGAATCTTCAGGTAAAACCACGCTTGCCATACATGCCATTGCCGAAACACAAAAGAAGGGAGGGATTGCTGCCATTGTTGATGCAGAACACGCATTTGATCCTACTTATGCCGAAAAACTCGGAGTAGATATTGAAAACCTGTTTATCTCCCAGCCCGACAACGGAGAACAAGCCCTTGAAATCGCCGATAACCTGATCCGTTCCGGTGCTATTGACCTTATTGTAATTGATTCTGTGGCTGCTCTTACGCCAAAAGCTGAAATTGAAGGAGAAATGGGCGACTCATCGGTGGGTCTTCAAGCCAGATTAATGAGTAAAGCCCTGAGAAAACTTACCGGTTCCATTAACAAAGCAAATTGTTGCTGCATTTTTATTAACCAGTTGCGCGAGAAAATCGGAGTCATGTTTGGCAACCCTGAAACCACTACCGGTGGTAATGCACTAAAATTCTATGCATCCATTCGTTTAGATATTCGCAAATCAAGTCAATTAAAAGATGGAGAAGATGCTATAGGAACACGTACCAAGGTGAAAGTGGTTAAAAACAAAGTTGCTCCCCCTTTCAGAAAAGCCGAATTTGATATCATGTATGGTCAAGGAATCAGCAAATCAGGCGAAATCATTGATCTTGCGGTAGAACACAATATTATTAAAAAGAGCGGTTCATGGTTCAGTTATAATGAAACCAAGCTGGGTCAGGGCAGAGATGCTGTAAAACAACTAATTGAAGACAACCCGGAATTATCGGAAGAACTGGAATTACAACTTGTTGAGATTCTCTCCGGTAAAAATTAATTCACAACAATCGTTTCTTATTACAGTTAAATAAACAATGCCGGTGAAAGCCGGCTTTTTATTTAATTTGCGTAATCACTCAGTTCAAAATGATGCGAAACACAATACTTATCTTCACGGCTATCATATTATTGACCAATATATTTGTAGCTTGTTCAGATACTTCAAATGATGAATCAGGTACTCCGGACAATTTCACCGGATCTCAAGTCGACACATCTGGTCTTGAATCAGGTAATCGTATTAAAGAACTGAATGATAAAATTATAGCTAACCCTAATAATCCTGACAATTATTATCAGAGGGCTTATGCTCATTTCTATCTGGCAATGGTGCCTGAAGCACTGGACGATATTCAAAAGGCATTGAGTATTGATGACTCAAACGCCGAATATTATTTCGCCAGAGGAATGTTTTTCCACAGTACTTTAAAGCTGGAAGAAGCCAAAACAGCTTTTGAACAGGCGTTAGAAAGAAATCCTAAACACCCGCAAGCCAACCTTTACTTAGCCAAAATATTTCTGGCTTTATACAGATATGATGAAGTTTACAATCATGTTAATGAAGCACTTAAAATTAACCCAAATCTTGCTGAGGCATACTTTATTAAAGGGGTAGCTTATGAAGAGAACAAGGACACCTCCAATGCCGTTTCGTCCTACCTGACAGCTACAGAACAGGATGCAAATTATTATGAGGCCTATATCAGGCTGGGTGTAATCTATGCGCGTCGCAAAGACCCTTTAGCAGAACAATTTTATAAAAACGCTTTGACCGTAAGACCTACCAGTACAGAAGCATTGTACAATTTAGGAATGTTCTTCCAAAATACAGGAAAATATGACTACGCTGTAAAAACTTATCAGGCAATTATTGATTTAAACCCCGATTATGCGCTTTCATATTACAATCTTGGATATATGTACCTTGAGTACGATACGGCTTATCATAAATCGATAGAATATTTTGAAAAAGCGCTTAGCCATAATCCTGAAAACTTTCTTCCTCACACATACTTCAATCTGGGCCTTGCCAACGAGCGGCTTAAGAAACGGGACAAAGCCATTGAATATTACAAGAAAGCTTTAGAATCTCAACCTAATTTTACTCAGGCTGCAGAGGCGCTTCAGCGCCTTCAGGGTCAGACCTAAACTCCAGCCTCCAGTGGTCTCCCTGTGGGTGCAGAACAATGGCAGGAGATATTGACTCAATATGCACCTGATAATCTGTCGTTTCATCTTTGCTCATTATGGTTGGGGCACCATTTACGAGCTTCAGGGGATATAGTATAAAATTCATGCGATGATTCACCACTTCAACTTCCAGCAGACAGGTTCGTTGCGCCTCAGGTCGGCGGGAATCGAAGATCAGATTTCCCACACTGAAGAAAACAGGCATACCATTAATTCGTGTAATTTGCTGAACCACATGAGGATGATGACCAACAATTAAATCTGCACCTGCATCGCTTAACCTACGGGCAACAGCAATTTGGTCGGGCATAGGAAGAGTATGATATTCGGCCCCCCAATGCAGTTGTAACACTATGAAAACATCAGGAAATTCTCTTCTGACCTCTTTTATTCTGCTTTGTAGTTCATCTGTGCCCGGCATGCAAATACAAAAACCTGTAGAATTATTTAACCATCGTTCCAGGGGAAGCATGTTTACAGAGAAAAGCATGATTTTCCTTTTTGCTGATGAAATCGTTAACGGTTCACATGACAATGCCCCTTGCCCCGCTCCAACAGGGATAAGGCCATTATTCAATATCCAGCGCAATGTTGACCCTAACCCCACTTTGCCATGATCTACCGTATGATTATTAGCCAGGTTCAAAATATCCACTCCGGCCTGCTTCAAGGATCGAACAACGGCTGTATCTGCATTAAAAACAAACTTCTTAAGCATGGGTGAGGGAGTATCCGCAACCGGTGTCTCAAGGTTCACCGAAACATAATCAGCCCTATAAAAAATGGGTGCTATGTCAGAAAATAAGGAGTCGTATCCTCCGCCACCAAAAATGCTGTCCGTTCTTGACACACGGCTTTTTATACCCCTGTCGAACATTACGTCACCTCCAAAAATCACTCTCAGTGTATCTTCAACAATAACTTCTTCTGTTGAACGCGACTCCTTTTCAGCAATGTTATGATCTCCGCACGAAAGAACAAACAACAAACAGCTTACAAGAAGTATGTATCTAATTATCAACAACCCGAACTATACTGAATCTCTTCTACTGCCGGTGCGACACCTGTAGGTACGTAAATGGCCTTCATCCATTCCTGCATTTCAGGAGCTTTGTTCTGTTTCAGTAATTCCTGCCATTCTTCGTCGGTCATTCTTTCATCCAACGGTTTCACAAATTCACGATAACTAAAAGTACCACCACGGGTAAGGTAATAATTATCACCAATGCGCACAACCACATACAAATCGTTAACATTACCCGTTGCTACATGCAGTATTCCGGCTTTTTTCTTGTCTTCATTATTTGTGTACACATCGGCAACCAATGCAACCTCACGGTCGGCACCTTTTACAGCAAACCATTCATAAACTCCCATCATTTCCAGAGTTAGCCATTCAGCAGTTGCTCCAATAACTTCAATTTTACGATAGTCTTCATCACTTATTGTTTTGCCATCCAATTGTCTTCTGCTGATATCCAATAAAAACTGAGTCATTTCCTTCAAATTCTCGGTTCTGCTCTTCCAGAAACTCTCCACCTGCGGCATCTGTCCTAATATCTTTGATGTTTGATCTAATAACTCTATCATTTTCAAATAGACTTCGGTATTTGGCTCAACATATCCTTTCACAATAGCTGCAGGAGGAGGATCACAATCACCTCCACCACCACATTCGGCAGCAAACGGCTGTTCGGCATACAACACAGCATCATGCTTTAATTCTGCCCATGCTCCTAGAGAAGCGTTCAGATTCTTGCGTTTCCAGTTTTCAGTTCGCATAAAAGCAGGTGCGCGTTTATCCACCCAAAGATTCATTTTTAAAACCTGCATGGTCTTATTATATACGCTTTCGTCCCATCCATCGTAATTGGCAAACTTTTTTTGCATTGCACGTAAATTCGGAATATAATCCTTCCAGTTCCTGTCTTCCTTATACTCCTCTGTCAGTATTTTCTCGGCAGTTTTATCGCCCATGGCTGCAAATACATCCAATCCCTTGGGATACGGACGTTCCGTGCTTCCGGATTCCTCAATCCATGCCATATTCATAAGGATTTCGTTGTCAAACATATATCTGGCAGGCATGAAATTTACTTTGGCCTCACAACCTCTAACCACCTTCGGACGAATTACATTCTTCTTTTCTGACGCAGCAATTGCCTGCTTGCGATAACCTGATAAATCAGATGCACTCAGCTTATCGGAAACTATGGCCTGTGAAGTGATATTATATAATTCCAACGCAGAAAGATTGTCCGGTTTACCGAAAAAGAACTGCGTAATTTCCATAAAATGATTGTAACTGCCTAATATCTCAGAATCGCTCAAAATACCGGAAGCTACAACCGCCTGCCGGAATTCGTTTTCATCTTCCAGACAAAAAGATGCCCATTGCATCCAGTTTACCATCTTAAAATACATTTGTAACGTCTCGCTGCGTGTATAATGCCCCCTGGGTTTAAACATCGAATACGGAAACATTACCCCCTGATATGAAGGCATAAGACTACTAAAATTGTCCTTCTCACTTTTAATTAAATCTACTTCACTGCTGGCACGTGAAAGATAGGATGCAGGACACAGTTTATTCAACGCCTCTCCACCCAATGCCGCTCCCACCGCAAAAAATGCCTGTAAATATTCTATATCTGCCTTTCGTGAAGGATATTTAACAGCATCGGCTGCCAGTTTGCGGGCAATCATCGCATATAAATCACTCATTGCCTTGCTCAAATACTCTTCTTCTATAACCCGAACCAAAAAACTGGTATGTATATGTCCCAAATGCAGTAACATATCCGTTGCCACAAAATTTGGTGTCTGACTGTAATCGTTCTCTTCATATAACTGAAAAAACTGTACATTCTCGCCGGTAAGCATAACAAACTCATCCGTTTCCAAATGCGACCGAATGTCGTCTTTCAAATTATTGAACATCCAGATATTTACTACATTATTCAAATTCATGGTACGCTTACCATCCTGTTCAATGTACATCTCCTTGCGAAGTAACTCCTCCTGCTTTTTGCAACGGTCCATAAAACCGGCTTCTTCACTGCTGTAAGCTATAGGCGGCTGTTTCTTTTCACCGCTGTATTCGCACTCGCCGTACCAACGGGCTTCCATGCGCGTATTGTACCATTCACTCTCCTGAAACCAACTGCGCAAATCACTCTCCATAAAAAGATAGCCCTGACGTGCAGGAATTATGTTGCGCAAAATTCTTACCTGCCAGAGTGTAAAACCCGACAAATCCATGTTTAAATCTAACCCGTCCGGGTTCTTTAATATCGTCTCGCTCAGCGCTTCCCACTTCTCTGGTTCCACCGGAGATGCCGACGTTACTGCCGCCACTTCTTCCTCTTTTGTACTATTCTTACCCGCCTCTTTATTTCCTGAACATGAAGCCAGCATCAATATCATTCCAAAGTAAATTACCCCAGGTAGTTTGCGCATACATTCCTATTTTTGCTTCAAAGATACAAGAACTAAACAACTCTTTACAAACTGTAACCCTGAATTAAAATACAGATAAAGCAAAAAGAGATCAAAAAATCAATTCAACCAGACAAACAAGAAGTCCAAAAAATAAGGTCGTGGCTATGAAAATTATAAGATTATAAAAGATGAGTTCCAAAAATTTAATAATGGCCCGGTTGTGCTTTTTTCTCATGCAAAACATAACCCCAAAGAGTTACAAAAAGTACCGTTATACATATAAACACGAAACCCCGATTTTTATTTTTTCTACTTTTGTCAATATGTCAAAGATGATCAACCTCTTTCCGGAAATAACAAGACCTGTTGAATACGTGGCAATTTTCAATATAAAACTATCTACAATGGAAGGACCGGCATATGCTTTTTTGGCATGCGACGGCTATAGCGAGTTCGGTTTTCAAATGTGTGTAGAACCTGACGAAAGTCCTGCCAGCATCATAAAAGCAGTGTATCTTTTAACAGAAGACAAAGATTTTGCCCGGTATATGAACAAAGGATTTACGCTTGTTTTTGAGCGCTGGGAGGAATTGGCCGATCGGCTGGAAACCGTGGTGAAACCCGTTAACGGAAAAATTATGTTTAACAAAAGATTTCACAATAAAATTGCAGAACCTATGCTTACCAGCTTTATGGATTTGCTGAAAAATGGACCCATGAGATAGCATCCCCTCTCAATTTTTCGTCAATTATCTATTTTAAAACAACTTAAGAAGAAGAGAAAAACGTCGCGGTCAGTTGTACTAATGCATATCTACAATAGTAGAAATTTTCAGAGCCTTATAGGCTATCGGAGGCTCACGTCTTTGGTTCTATCCACAATAGTAGAAATTTTCAGAGCCTTATAGGCTTCCCTGTTTTCAGTTTGCAGGCTATATCTACAATAGTAGAAATTTTCAGAGCCTTATAGGCTTCAATGGCGACATGAGTTATGCCCCTATCTACAATAGTAGAAATTTTCAGAGCCTTATAGGCTCAATTGAAGGGTCAAGTATTCTTTCAATATCTACAATAGTAGAAATTTTCAGAGCCTTATAGGCAGTGATGAGCAAGAGACTGCTAAACAATCTACAATAGTAGAAATTTTCAGAGCCTTATAGGCTGATGTGGGCCGGCTCTACCGAAGGGGCATCTACAATAGTAGAAATTTTCAGAGCCTTATAGGCTATATTCGTATATATGACGGCTGGCATCTACAATAGTAGAAATTTTCAGAGCCTTATAGGCATTAGACACGAAGAATACAAAGCCGAAATCTACAATAGTAGAAATTTTCAGAGCCTTATAGGCCACCAAAGCATGGGAGACTATCAGCCATCTACAATAGTAGAAATTTTCAGAGCCTTATAGGCTTATTTGAACCTCATTTTCTTTTTTATATCTACAATAGTAGAAATTTTCAGAGCCTTATAGGCAAGTTAAAAAGAAAGAGCCTAAAACATCTACAATAGTAGAAATTTTCAGAGCCTTATAGGCGCCGTTAATACTCCATTCATGGTCTTGGATCTACAATAGTAGAAATTTTCAGAGCCTTATAGGCTAGACATTGCGGAGAGTTATGGTGCATTATCTACAATAGTAGAAATTTTCAGAGCCTTATAGGCTATGTTCCGGTAGCTCCAAGTATGACCATCTACAATAGTAGAAATTTTCAGAGCCTTATAGGCCGCCATTCCGAGATAGCCGTGAGGTAATCTACAATAGTAGAAATTTTCAGAGCCTTATAGGCCCCGAAGCCAACTCATATCCTGCACAATCTACAATAGTAGAAATTTTCAGAGCCTTATAGGCACTAACAGATACCCCAAAAGCCAGAATATCTACAATAGTAGAAATTTTCAGAGCCTTATAGGCTACTACAAATAACGAAATAGCTATTCTCATCTACAATAGTAGAAATTTTCAGAGCCTTATAGGCTGCCTATGACCGAATTTATCGGACAAGATCTACAATAGTAGAAATTTTCAGAGCCTTATAGGCCCTAACAGAATCAAAGGTATTAAAAATCCCTGAACCACACTACACCGCAATAAAAATAAAATATAACAATCGCCCCCCCCCTTAAAGCGCGAGACAAACTCAAAAACGCATAACACACTGATTTTAAATATATGAACCATGATTCATTAGTCATTTGCAAAATGAATATAACCTAAGGTTTGCATTTGGATACGCACTGAACTGCCCGGACATTCAATAACTCTTCGAATTCATAACAGTGCTCAATAATATTGTCTGAGCATAAAGCCCACAAATGAGACTACAAAATTATTAAATCGTTATCAATGAGTCTGGCACTACCATACCTTTCGGTTTTTGAGTAGCTGGTTGTAAATATGTAAATACTGTCTCCTTCATCAAAAAGACGTTTGAATTTTGCTTTAATTGCGTTTCTCACAATATCAAGCACTCTGTCAGAGCTTTGAATTTCGTATACCGAAAACTGGATGCGCACGCCAAACTGCTCTAAGAACTTACTGAATTTGGTTCTTGTTTTATCGCTTGAAATGTCGTACGTTACAACAATGATATTATTATTTTTCATAATTAAAAACCGGATATTGTGAAACGCTTTTCCTTCCCATAAAACATCGGTAATACTGCTGAATATATTTATATATTTCTACTTTGTGGGTAATAATAGCCTCAAAAAATGCTTGAACATACACTTTACGGAATTCCGGTTTCAGATAATATGAACATTTTATTTCTTCGAAATGCCCCACTTTGAATGTACCGTACTTGAGTGACTTACGCACTTGATGTTCAATAATACATCGAAATGGCTCCATCAAATCGCATACAAGACTTTTTCTTCTGAACCATAACTGATGATAGATACCCATATAAGGATCAAAGCCAAAAAGGCGCAACATCGCCTCTATATAATTGAACAGCATTGTATAACCTATATCCAAAGTTGCGTTTAAAAAGTCCCTTTTTACACGGGGCAACCTGCCATTCCATTCTGCAAAATCAAAATACGATTGAAAAAAGAATTTCGCAGCTTTTCCTTCCAAACCCATTAACTCACGGTAATCCTGAATTGTACCCACTTTTGAACAACAGTCAATTAATAAAGCCTTAGCACTTTCACAATTTTCATTTTTCTCACGCGTTCTCTTCAGCAGTTCCAACTGGTTCAATATTTTATTGCCAACGATTACACGTGCAATGGCCGGGTCGCGACTATCTCTTTCAAATTGTCTCTTCCTTAAAAGAAAATTCGCTTCAGCCATGTTGCCGTAATAAAATACCGTTCTAAAATTAGGCTTCATCACAACAATAGGTATTCCATGCTTATTGCAATGCTCAATCAAAGCAGTAGTAACCGTAGTATGTCCCACTATCATCAATCCAAGAATTTTTGGAAAAGGGAGTTTTGTAATGGCCTTTTTTGTCTCTGTATTCTCAAGTAATAACCTTCCGGAAGAAACTTTTAAACTTTGATGCTCAGTGCCGTTAATTACAAAAAGACTTCTATTCTCCACGTCTTTATGAGTAAACATGTTCAGTTTCGGTTTTATCGCAAAGTGCAGCATAAATACAATGACTACACTTCTGCTGGTTTGTTTTTAATGAAGCCGTGAAATCGTACCGGGCAATTTTCCGTATGTGTCCCCTCAGTTCTTCAAATTCTCGTTCACCCGGCAATTCCAATGGATAAGTGCGCTTGTCTTTAATAGAGTAAAAGCATATTTGCGTAATGGTATATCCCATTTCCGTTAATGCAAAATACTGAGACCATATTTGGTACAAATAGCCCTGATAGATCGTATTGATCTGGTATTTCCGCTCTACCAATTTACCTGAGGCTACTTCCAAAATATCAATTTTGCCATAGATTCCCAGTTTATTAGATACTACATAAATACCACGTAATTCCTTATTAAAATTACATTTTAATTCATTGCCGTCAATATTCTCGTGATGCGCCTTTCCAACCTGCTGCGGTTTAGCACTATACATTATTTCATCACCCTGATCAAATACCTGATGCAAATAAAGGGAATAAGGACAAAAAATAAAATCATTCAAATACGTAATAGGCATGAAAGTTTCCATAAACCATTCATTATTAAACATGTCAAAGAGCGCGTCTATTAACAATATTTATGCCGCATTGTTAATAGTAAAAAATTTATTAACAAATCCTATCCATTTTTCCTTGCTTTTTCCAGTCTTTTCAAGGTTTCAAGATACGATATTTCAACTTCGTTCAGGTTTTTCAAACAGTATTTACCATACTCTGTCTTAGCCCTTTCCATGGCTTTCTCATGACTAATTTTCCCCTTGTCTTCCAATAATTTTCTTCCTGCTGAAGACAGTATAACATCCAATTGCTTTACATAATCCTCCATTTTCATAGGCTTTTGCTCCATGGCATTAATTTCAGCCAAATCGAAATAAGCTGATACCAAGTTGTTAAGCACTTTTAATTCTTCAATTTGCAAATAGTTTTTAGCAATTAACGCTTCAGCTTGTGTGGGTTGCAAGCCTTTAAAATTAGTTAAGCCGGCAAATGGCTTGTCTGAATCTACTCTAAAATAAACCACTTCGGCAGCAGTGTTTCCGTGTGCCGCAAAATGCAATTTATTTTGAACAATTTTAAAAAACTCAACACTTTCGCCTGATTTCGGGTTGTAATCTATTGCAGTGGCAAACAAATCGAGCACCTGGCGATACATTACTTTTTCGCTACTGCGAATATCTCGGATACGGTCTAACAGTTCTTTCCAATAATTTCCGCCTCCTATTTCTTTCAGGCGTTCATCGTTCATGGTAAAACCTTTAATTAAGTATTCTTTTAATCGTTGGGTTGCCCAAATACGGAACTGTGTAGCAACGCCCGATTTGATGCGATAACCAAGCGAAATAATCATATCTAAATTGTAGTGCTCTACGTTGTAATTTTTTCCATCAGCAGCAGTTGTTCGGAATTTCCGAACAACTGAATTTTTCACCAATTCCCCTTCCTCAAAAATATGTTTAATGTGTTCGCTAACATTGGCTTTGCTACTTTGATACAACTCCACCAATTGTGTTTGTGTAAGCCAAACAGTTTCATTCTCAAACTGCACTTCAATTTGAATGTTTTGGTCTTTGCCCTGATAAATTAACACTTCGCTCATTGTCCGGAACTATGATTTTTTTTGTACATATTGCAGCCAGTCTTTGTCGGTTTTGTCAATCTGCTTCAACCTTTTTTCATTTTGGCTTTTTTTACTACATTGTTTTCCTTTGCCTCTTTAGATGCAAAAGCTTTTAGTTCTTTACTCCATTTTTCTTTATCTGACAGCCATAAATCCCATTCTTTATCTGAAACAAATAAATCTAAATCAATGGTTTCATTTCCATCAACTTTCACTTTCTTATTCCAGTTCTCTCCAAGATGTTTTATATGTTCATACATAATAATTCCTTTACGAGCAATGTTATACGCTCCGTTGGCATCGGCATCTTTAGGTAATTCAGGGTTTTCTAGATCTCTGTAATTGCGAGAATCATAATGCTCCCCTTGTTCATCTCTAACAGGTGATTGAAGAAAGTTATCGTCTTGTCCCTTATCCTTATCGCCCGAATTTCTTATTTGTTGAATGATGTCTATTACAAAGCGAAGTTGCTCCCATGCTGTCCATTTTTTGTATTTTTCATCTTCTACTTTTTTTAGTTCTTTTCCTTCTTTAATCTGCTTTTTTAAAGATTTAGACTTATCAAAGTTCACAAAGAGCTTGTCTAACAAATCTTTCACATTGTATTGCTCAATAATTGGTTCATTTTCGCTATTTCCTCTTTTAAAGCGGTATCGTTCTAATGATTTACCATCCTTACCTGACCAAAATTCCCATTCTTTACCTATTGTTTTTTCTTCATCAAAAAAATGCGTGTATTTAAAGTAATAATCTCCTTTAGCATCAACTCCAATGTCGGAAAATCTTTCAAGAATTTGTTTTTTAATTTCCGCTTCAGTGCCTTTTTTTAGATAAATGATTTTTCGCCAACCTGTTGCGGGGTCGGTAACTGAGGTGTAATTGGCACGAGTGTATAGTAATACGCCTACTTGTTTTCGGTTTTCAATATCTCCGTAGTTAGAAACTAAAGGTGTAAGTTGCAGTGCGTTTGATATGGAACCTATTTCGCCTGCTTGCTTGCTTTTATCAACAAGGTAATTCAGTTTTTTTGCTAATGCTAACTCAAACTTTTGATATACTTGCTGTTCAAATTTTTGTCGTCCCCTTTTAAAACCAGTATTCAAATCTTCCATTACAATAAAAGTAGGAATGAAATTGCCATCTTTATCTTTCATTTTTTGGATAATTTCGTGAACAACTAAAGAAATATAGCCGTCTTTAAGGTTGGCGATGTTGCCTTTTTGTTGCCAGTTTTCTTGTTTTTCTCTGCGCTTTTTGGCGGCTTCATTGATTTCGTGCAAATAATCTTTTTTGTATTCATTTCCGTTTACTTTATTGCTAATAATATCCAAGTGTCCTTGACCATTTGGTAGAATATTTCCTTTAGAATCTAATAAAGAATAATAAATCAGATGTTTCTCGCCACGGTCAATGCCTAAAAATTGAATATCTTCAGTTTGGGTAAAATTGTCGTTAACTGAATTGTTTATTTTAGCCTGATTAGGAGAACTTTCCTGATAATTTATTTTTATCGGCACATGTAGAAAGAATTTATTGGTAGTAAAGCGTTTATTTTTAACAATGTCATGAAGAAATTTACTTTCTTTTTTTTCGTCACTTCTACGGTATATTGGTTGATTAGCAAGGTGAATCGCTTTATCTTCTTCTTTTAATTCAACCCTTTCTCTATAAAACATTTCTCCACCACCATTTAATTGAATTGTGCTATTTTCATCAAAAAGGTGCTGCCAGTATATCGTTTGTAAATTCAGATTACTGTTCTTGCTCTTCTCTCCCTTGTTTTCAGAAAAATCTTTGCTGTAAATTTCAAAAAGATGTAGTTTACCTTCTTCAATTAATTGATAAATGTATTTTTCGGAAATATCTTGAAATGTGATCTTATAGCCTTGCTGTTCTACTTCAATAAAGAATTTTTGAAGGCTTTCATATTCATTGCTATTTTTAAACTTGAAATTGTATTCTTTATATTGAAAACCGTCCTTCTCATATATATTAAGAAAATCTTTATAACAATCAATTATTTCAGCTCGGTTGATATTTACTTCATCTTCCTTAATTATTATTTTGCCATCATTATTTTTACAACTTTCCGGGCAATTCCAACCTAGTTTAACGGCTGAACCAAAACACTTTCTAACAAAACCTCCAAAACCCGTTGGTAATGCGATTTGCTTGTAATTCATTTTCTTAAAATATTTTTCATTGTCATTTAATTTGGGAATTTTACTGAATACATAGTTGTATTGCTTTGGCATAATAGCAAGATAATACTTGTCGACTTTGCGAAGTATAACAGAAGTATTCGCTTTTTCCATATTCATATCCCACCCCTTCATAAGTGTAGAATTTTTAAAATTCAACTTTAATTTATTTTTCTTTGCATCGTCCTGTGGTTTTTTGCTTAGGTAATTTCTCACTAAATCATACCAGTTAAACCAGTCTGCATCTTTATTGGTGCGCATAAGTACCGTAGAAAGTTTATTTGCCAAATCAGGGTTCATGCTGTTTCCTTTCTTAATCTTACTTTCTTTTACCTCAAAGTACTTCACAATCCATAGTAGCCACTTGGCTCTATCTAACCATTCTTTAATAATTAAGATATTATCTTCATCTTTAAAGTCTGTTACTTGTAACGCTGTTATAGAATTATCGCAAAATGCCTTCGCTAAATCATCCATATCAGCACAAATCAGGTTGATAAGATTTTCACTTGGACTAAGTTTCTCATCAATTATAGATTGCCTTTCTTCCAAAACACTTTCTTTGAAAAAGTTTTTGGCCCAATCAACTTCATTTTGCTCCATATCCAATATTTTAAACAAACCTGATAACTCAACAGCATCATTGATTTTAAGTTGTTCTTCGCGTTTTCTGTTGTATGAAGCAACCGATTTTAATGATCCTTTATCTTCTTTACTTCCAGTTTGTAAAACATCTTGAATACGGTCTTTAATACTATGCCAGTTTGCAAAATATTTTGTAGAAACTTTATCCATAGCGATTTTCGACCAATAAACACCATTCCAGTCCTTGTTTTCTTTTAACCAATTGATTAAAGTGTATATTGTTATTTGGAATTCATCTGTTTGTTTGGTGAAATATTTTTTTCCTGCTTCGTTAATTTCAAGTAGCTTCTCTATTAATTGTTCATCATTTTCAATTTGCTCAAAGAGCGTTCTTTTCCCACTTCCAATTTGCTTAAACAAAGGTTTAAATTGCGAAAGTTTTTTAAAGTCTTTTTCTTCAACTTTTCGCGACTGATTGTATAAATTTATCAGCAAATTGTAATGTCCAATAACTTTGTTGTATTCGTCAATTCCTTGTTGGGTAAGACATTTGTTGAACTTTGAAATTTCAAACCATTCTTCGGTAATTGATTCTGCTTCAATCATTTTATTTGTTTCAGCATCTTTTATTTGAGTAGTTCGGTTATTGCTTTTCAAATATTGAAGTGCATTAGTATATTCATCTTTTCTCCTTTCAAATTGAAAGGCATTATCGCAGAATTTTGGTAGATTTTCATGTACTATCCGAGAGGCAACAGCAGTACTTGCTTCTTTTTTATATTCATAATAGTTTGACCTATTTGTGTTATACCCTGAAAAATATCCAAAAAAACCTTTAAACTCTTTTAAATGATTTTGTAATTCAGCATTATCCTCATACTTTTTTAATAAATAATCAACCATTTCTGCTTTTGCAATTGGAACATTTTTCTTTATTTCAAATACAGGTTTTTCTTGATCTGCCTTTTTTACAATTTTGGTAATGTGATAATTTTTAATTGATGTTTCAAAAGTTTTACCAAGACTTTCTCGCAAAGAACTTTCATAGTTATCTAATTTCTTAGCTTTACCCTTTTTATATTCTTCAAAATATTCAGAAAAATCAATTTGCTTTGCTTCATCAGAAGTTAAGCTAGTATTAATCACTTCCTCATGCAACTTATCCATCACAGGTTTTAAAGCATCGTAAGCTGCTTTAATTTTTCGGTCTTGTTTAAGTATTTCTTTGAAAACTTTTGTAGAGTCTTCTTCGGTTAACTGTTTTCCGTCTTTCCCAATCGGTTTCAATTCAAACCGTAATGTTTTTGATAATTGATAAAGGTTTTTAAATTGTTCCATTGTTTTCATATTTATATGTATAAATGCTTTGTAGTTACCATAGTTCCAATATATCGAATTTAGTCCAACCGCCTTAAACCCCACAATAACCAAAAGATACTTTTAAACACTTTATGAACGGTTCAGCGACAAAACCAGGGAATTTAATCTTCTTTTAAATATTCCTTCAAAATATACCACATACAATTAGAGCGGAACAATTCCTTCTGAAAAACCGGAGCAAAACCATGCCATTGATATGCTGCCAGCATGTAATCCGCTTTGGGGGTACGCATAATCACCCATAAAATTCCGGGCGTTTTAACTTTATATGCTATCAACGGATAACCAAAGGTGCTGCCCAGCCACATGGGTCTTAGCCTGGCTTTTTGTAAGGCAAGAATGTGCGGACGTGGCAGGTAGTGTGCCGTATCACGTCGCGTGGGCTTCACAGTGGTAAAAAGTACATCCTTTCGGCCGTCGCCGTTGGCATCGGCAATAAAACAATGAGTAACCGGAAAACCAACCCGCCAGGTATTCACTGTATCCAAACCGTGCAATAACAATATTTCACCCTTCGTCTCAGCATTCAAAACCTTTATACGATAGCGAATTCCGGTTGTCTCATCTGTAAGAAAAAGAGAATTTTCATCGTCCTTTTCACTTAGGTGGCATCCCTGCCCTAAAATAATGACCGCAAAAAATAATATTTGCGTAATATGGATTTTTAAAATTTTGGAATACATTTGCGGCCGAATGTACCAAAACAACCGGATACCATTTAATAATTGCGGCATATATTATTGTATGTCTGCATGGCGAATTCGCCCGGTGCGATTGAATGCCTGACGGCAAGCACCCAACTCCCGGTTCATTTCATTATTCAAAATCGCAATTTTATGAAAACGTACATCGAGTCCGTAATGGGCAGAATCAATAATTTGGTAGTGGTTGTGGACGCACACGGCAGGGTTTCCTACGTAAGTCCCTCCAGCGAAAAACTATTGGGCTACAAACCCGAAGAACTGCTGGGGGACGGTTGGTGGAATTTGACGGTACCTGACGAAAGGGAACGCAGGACGTTAAGAAATGGAATTCAACAACTTGCCATCACCCGTGAAGGATTTCGCAATCCAAACCATAGTACTTTCCGCGGCCGGCATGAACGTAAATTCAGAACCACTAACGGACACGAAAAATGGATACTGTGGGATGCCGTTCCGGGTCCGGGTAAAACCGTTATTGGTATCGGACAAGATATTACTGAACGCAAACATGCTGAACAGGAACTTGCCAGCCGAAATAATGAATTAAAGGAAATTCATCACAGCCTGGTGGATAGTCTTGAATATGCCCGTCGCATACAGGAAATGATATTGCCTGAACCGGAAAAATTAAACCGATACGTTCACAATTCATTTATCGCCTATAAACCCCGGGATATTGTAAGCGGAGATTTCTACTGGTTTCATCGCAAGCAGGACAAATTGTACATTGCAGCGGCCGATTGCACGGGGCACGGTGTACCGGGCGCCATGATGAGTGTTCTGGGACTCTCTGCCCTGCGCGACGTAGTACAGAAATATGAACTACACGAACCATCATTCATTCTTGATCATCTGGACGTTGAAATTGTGCGGGCGCTAACCCGTGAAAATGGTTCAGGTCTAAAAGACGGAATGGATATAGCACTGAGTGTAATTGACCTTAACGACCTGATATTAGAATTTTCAGGTGCCTTCAGAGGGCTTTTGCACATCAGAAACGGCGAACTTACGGAATTGCCCGGAGCAAGATTTCCATTAGGGCAATACAGTACAGCCAAACAATTTACAACTACCTGCATGCAATTGCAAAGGGGAGATAGATTATATATGTTTAGCGATGGAATTACCGACCAGTTTGGCGGACCGGATACGGAACCACGAAGGTATGGTTTGACAGGGAAAAAATTTGGCAAAGCCCGATTTAAAGAGTTGTTACTGTCCATACAGGATATGCCCATGCAGGAACAACATGGCTTTATAGAATATGCCGTAACCAACTGGCAGCAAGAAACCCCGCAAACCGATGATATTCTTGTAATCGGTATAGAGATTTAATTTTGAAAAATAGCCGCAATAAATCAGAAGGAAGCACGGTAGCGCTTTCTTCTGAGATTGCTGTACCGTTTGGGCTGCTTTTTAATCTTATAGTGAACCTGCAGCATGGCAAACATATATCCGTCACGGTCGGTAATATCACCGCGCATCTGTCCGGGGTCGGTCATGTATATAGGATCAGACCATGGATTAGGATTTGGGTAAACATCAGGTGCTTGCTCGTGAAGATTAGGGTCGGCCAGATACATGGCCATGCCACCGTTCAATCCGTTATCATCTGCCGTTTGCTTTATTACCGATTTGTCATAATAATATCCACTCACATCATCCAGATAATCAGTAAACGTAAAGCGGTAACTGAATTCAAGACCTATATACCACTGTCCGGTATTACCCAACCCCTTCCGTACACCAAACCCCATGGGTATGGCAATGCCCCAGTTTGAATATTCTTCGGGACCATCAGGCATTCCTTGTCCCTCAGTACGTAAAGGCTTTAAATTCACCCACTGGTTTACATAAAATGCTTTAGGCTGATGGTGATACCCACTGATACCGGCAAATAAATAAGCCCCGACACCACCCGCTTTAGCTCCAATTTTACGGCCACGCGCTCCCCTTTTATTTCTTAATCCGTATTTATTTCCACCACGTTCCTTGAGGAAAAAGAAATCGAACCGGGTGCCCAGTTCGTAAACATCGTTACGGGCATGCAAATTCCTATTCATCCGGAAAGGCTCTTTGGTAAGCTTGTCATCGCCTTCCAATCGCCCCAGTGTAAAAGCAGTACGCCAAACAAAATTCTCGGCCAGATAATAACCATACATGATATTAATAGATGGCCGCGTTTTAGAAAATTCAAGATCCCACAAGAAGTCAGAACCAATCATATCCCGTCCTCCCAGATCACTCATAAAGTTTGAGGCACCCACGCCGAAGGTTATTTCGTTGCGCATAGTACGCCAGGCCATATTATTACGAAAACTTTGTGCCAGTCCCTGAGACACAGACAAAACCATAATAAAAACAATTACCTGTTTACTGCGTGTTATCACCACAATTTCTTTATTACGTGCAAAATTAAACAATTTCATCCGAACCTGCAAACATTACAACAATTTTACATCTCAAATAGTTACTTAGCCTAACTATTTCAGCCAAACAATAATACTTGTAGTTCTGAATGGTTTCAGTATCCGAAACAACAATCAAATGTTTTTCAAATACTTATAGGATATTCACTCATAAAACGAACGTAAAGATATATTCTTTTTTAAACTTTACAATGTCTATCTTTGTAAAATTGAAAATTTACCAAGTATGGTAACATTTCCTTCGTATTTACTTAACAAAATTTGGCAGGATTATAATTTCATTTCATCATGAAAACATTGATATTAAACATATTGCTTCTTCTGACAGTTACTTTTTCACTTTTTTCGGGTAACCCTCTGTTGGCTGAAGGATTCGTTCCTAATTTAGGGCAGTGGCCAATGGCTTCTCATTTTCAATTCAAACTGGAAGCACCGGGCAATAATGTTTATGTGTCGCCTGAACTCATCACATTTCATTTCTATCGGTCTGTTGAAAAAGAACTTACGGATTTCTCCGATGAACAAAAGCAGGCATTGCAACGTGGCGATTTCGCAGCGGCCGGTAAAAAAGTATTTTTCTTTAGAATTGACTTAAAAATTGAAGGCGCCAACCCAGAAGCAGAAGTAACAATGCACAAACCGGTAAGTATGACGCACAATTACTTCCGGTCAGAAGTGCAAAAAGCCTTTACCGCAGTTCCGGGATACTCTGAAATAAAATATCACAACATTTACCCGAATATAGATTTCATATTGAAATACACCAATGGATTATTAAAATATGAATTTGAAGTGCGCCCGGGAGGAAACATACATGATATCAAACTACAATATGATGGAGCAGATAACATTCAGGAACACAATGGTGGTTTACGCATTGTCAATGGTTTTGCTGATATCTACGAAACATCCCCTGCCTGTTGGACAAAACGAGAAAAGAAACCGGTTGTTGGCAACTTTCAAATCTTATCTGATAACAGACTAACTTTTGAAATTCAGGACTACGACAAAAGTGAAACACTGATTATTGACCCTGCAATAACCTGGGCTACATATTACACCAACAATTACAGCAGCGATTTTCACGCAAACTCTGTTATAGATGCCACCGGAAACAGGTATGTTGCATATGCAACATATGCAAACACATGGCCTGTAATTAATGCCGGTTCAGGACAATATTACGATGCCACACGGGATGGCATAACGGATGTTGTAATAGCACGGATTAATTCAGACCGCTCAAAACAATGGGCTACCTACTTTGGCGGAGATCAGGGTGATTATTTATGCGGGACAGGGGGAGATTATGGTAAAACCCTGGCTCTTGATAATAACGGAAATGTATTTCTTGCCGGATATGCCTCAGCCCCAACATCCTTCCCTACCCTTGCTTCAGCTACCCCCGGTGCCTGGAATCAAACGGCCCTGAAAGGAGGAGACAATTCCTTTATTGCCAAATTTAATCCCGCCGGTATTTTGCAGTGGAGTACTATGTACAATCATACAAATGCATCCTCTTCAGGTGCCGGAATACGTATCAATGGTATTGCTTCCTATCAGGATAAAATTTATTTTACAGGTCAAACCTATAAATTCAGTGGTTTTGATATCCCGCTGGTAAATCTTTCCGGTGCCTACAACAACTCCACTTTTGTCGGATCTCAGGACGCATTTTTGGGTAGAATCAACACTGACGGTGTATTGGAGTGGAGTACATATTTTAATGGAGGAAACACGGCTATGGATGCATACTGCCAGGGTTCAGACCTAAACATTGATGCATCAGGGAATTTATGGTATGCCGGTCAAATTAGCGGTACCGATGCCGATGCTGCCTACCTGCTTAACCCCGGCGGAGGTGCTTATTTTAGCAACACTATAGCAGGCAATATTGACGTAACTCTTGCAAAATTTAACAGCAGTTTACAACCGGAATGGAGCACCATTATCGGAGGTACAGGTTTGGATCGTGTATCGGAAATTTCAACAGATATAAACGGCAACGCACTGGTTGTAAACAGAATGACAAGAGCTGACTTTCCAACAATTGACCCCGGTGGTGGTGCTTTTTATTATGCCTCTGTGCAGTCAGCATCCAACGATGGCTTTATTATGAAATTTACTCCGTCAGGCGCATATTCGTGGGGTACCTATGTCGCCGGAACTACAGGGGAAAGTTCAACAACCGGAGTTACTTCTGATGCCGCAGGAAACATTTTGGTGCTGGGGTATTCCAGTGCTACCGATTTTCCGATTGTTTCTCAAACAGGTTCCTATAATCAGGCGTCTTCGGCAGGTGGCAATGATTTGTTTCTAATGGAGTTCAGTGCAAATGGAATTTGCAGCTGGTCAACTTATTATGGAGGGACAGGTGCCGATGCATGCTATGGCGTGAAAATTAATGTCAGCTCGGGTGACAACGGATGCGGGTTTGTTAGCTTTAACAGCTTAAACACTTCAAGCACCGACTTGCCGGTTGTTGACGCAGGTTCCCCGGCATTTTTTGAACCCACAGCAGCCACAGCGAACAATAATGCCCTGCTGGAACTGGGGAGTATGGCAGGTTCCGGTTCCGTCCCACCCGCTTCTGTTACAGTATCACAACCTGATGTTTGTGCAGGTGCGGCGGTTACTCTATCTGTTTCAGGTGGTAGTTTAAGCCCGGGAGACCAATGGCAATGGTATAATGGTAGTTGCGGAGGAACGAATGAAGGTTCCGGTGCAAACATAACGGTGAATCCCATAGTTGCCACCGATTATTACGTCCGTGCGGAAGGTCCATGCGGAAACACAACCTGTGTCTCAGTAAACGTAACCGTTACAGGAACTGGCACTGAAAATGCATCATGGACGCAACCGGGCATCCTGTGTCAAAGTGATGCCAGCATTGATTTACAACCTTTTGTAACCGGAGATGCCGGGGGAATATGGAGCGGAACCGGTATCAGCGGCTCCGGTCTGGATCTTACCGCAGTTGCGGGCAATACAGACATAACCTATACCGTTGGCACAATGCCCTGCGAAGTATCCGTTACTCATACCATAAGTGTTGAACCCGACGTTGACCCGGTTTGGACCTCACCCGGCACTGTTTGCGAAAGCCTGGGAACTATAGACTTAAACAGCTTTCTGGGAACTGCCACTTCAGGAGGCTCCTGGTCGGGAACCGGTGTTACAGGAACCGACTTTAATCCGGCAGCTTTAACCGGTAGTATTTCAATAACCTATACTGTAGGCAACGGTAGCTGTGTCGAAACTTCTGTGCAAAGCATTGATGTAATTTCTGATGTAGATGCATCCTGGACTATGCCTGCTGCCATCTGCCCTTCGGCGGGTATCATCGACCTGAATACATTGATAACGGGAACCCCGGGAGGCTTGTGGAGTGGCCAAAATGTTTCCGGAAGTCAATTTGACCCTACGGCACTAAGCGATACAATCATTGACATTACCTATACTGTTGGTACTATGCCCTGTGAAGAATCGTTAACCCAAACCGTGCAAATAATCTCTCAGGCCAACGCAGCCTGGGCACCGGTTACCGGCATCTGTGCCGGAAGCCTCCCCATAGACTTATCGGTGTATATCACCGGCGACACGGGGGGGGTATTTACAGGTAATGGAGTAACAGGTAATATGTTTGACCCTACTGGCCTTACCGGATTCAATGCAATTACCTATACAGTAGGTTCAGGAACCTGCACCGACACTGAACTACATTCTATTCAGATTATTGATGCCCCCGGAGACCCCATTGTTGCCATAAGTACCGATACAGTTTGCAGTGGGGAATCTATCCTAATGACCGCCAGCAGCGGAGGACCGGGCAACGTTTATATTATTTACCAGAATGACGACTATACAGGTGCCATAGGTAATGCCCCGCTTACTTATTTCCCTTCAGCTACCGATACGTTATACCTTGCTGCCATGAATGTCGAAGGATGTTACAATCCCGGCGGACCGGTTGCCATTCCTTTTACTGTTCTCCCCTTGCCCCCGGCCAATGCAGGACCCGACACTTTGATTTGCATGGGCGATACCATTTCGCTTACTGCCACAGGAGGCCTGTTCTACAGTTGGAGTAATGGCGTCAATACAGCTTCCCAGGATGTTATTGTCTCCAGCACTACTCACTTCCAGGTAACTGTTTCAGATAATTATTGCTCAAATTCCGATTTTATAACCGTCAGAGTTGACAGTACAGCGCAAGCCATTGCAAACAATGACGCCGGAAGCACAACATATCCAAATTCAGCACTGATAAACCTATATTTTAACGATCTGGGCGATGCCGCTTCCATTCATGTAATATCTCCACCTTCCGGAGGAAGTTTCAGTATTTCTGCCGGCATGTTAATCTATAACCCCAATACCGGATTCACGGGCACTGATACTTTAACATACCAAATTTGCGATGACAATTGCCCCTATGTTTGTGATGAGGGCATTGCAGTAATTGTTGTTGAAATAGATGAACCCTTACTGCCCTCAACAGGCTTCAGCCCAAATGATGACGGTGTCAACGATGTGTTTATTATTCAGGGGATAGAGAATTTCCCGGATAACAAACTCAGCATTTATAACAGATGGGGTAATTTAGTTTATTACATGGAATCTTACGATAACTCTTGGAACGGCGCTTCAAATACTGATGGCACTTTATACGGAGACCGAGTTCCCAGAGGCACTTATTATTTCATTCTTCAGCCGGGCGAAGATTACAACCCAGTTACCGGATATATCGAAATTAAATACTGAATATCATGAACAGAATCCTAATAATTACCATCATGTTTATTGCAGGTGCAACCGGTTTGGTGCATAGCCAAAACCAGGTGCATTTGTCGCAATATAACATGCATCTGCCGTTTATAAATCCTGCGGCTATAGGCATTTATACAAACTGGAACGGTGCTGCTTACTATCGTCACCAATGGGCCGGTTTTGAAGGAGCGCCCGTGTATCAGGGAATGAATTTTTCGGCACCTATAAAAAGCGAAATGCATTTTATGGGAGGCGATGTGTCTTTCGATAAAATAGGAATTAATACTACTGCAGACATAGGCGCTACCTATGCCTACGGATTCAGGGTAAGCTCAAAATCTGAGATGCGGCTTGGAATTACAGCTCTGTTGAGACTTAGCCAAAGCCGGTACTCCGATTTAACCTTGTTTCAGCAAAACGACCCCGAGTTCCAGGGGAATACCCCCGTACTGGCGACTCCAAATTTCAGGTTTGGCGCTTTGTGGTTTAGTAAAAAGTATTTTGCTGGGATCTCGTCGCCATCATTATTAAAATCATATCATCAATTTACTGATATGTACAAAGGAAAAGTAGAATTCGATTTGAACGATACCCATTGGTATCTTACCGGAGGATATGTTTTTGAAATGGAAACCAAACACATTATTACACCCTCTGTCTTATTAAAAGTTTCAGGCGGAGCACCGCTTCAGGCTGATATTAACCTGTTATATTCCTGGCAACGTAAATTTGGAGGAGGAATCAGTTTCAGGACTTCCAAAGAATTGAGTTTTATGGTGAACTGGCAATTTACAGATATGCTTAGGTTGGGTTATGCATACGACCTTAATCTATCTCCTTTAAAAACATACAATTCAGGAACACATGAAATTATGTTGGTATTTCAGAGGTTAAAAAATCAAGGAATTGCCTTTTTGTAACCCTTATGAAAAGAAACATATTTTATACTATTCTGGTTGGTTTAAGTTTAATTGTGGCTGGTTTCATAAGAGACTATGTATTTTTGAATCTGAATGCACAAATTGACTTTCTGGAAGGATACCCTTTTAATTACACTCATCCTGCCATGATGTGGCTAGACAACGGTGGCTACACCGTGCAGCAAATTATAAATATGAAATGGATAGCAACCCTGCTGTTTGCCGGTCTTTTCATGCTGCTTACATTACTGGGTATTCAGGCATATTGGCGAAAAGCAGATAATAGAAAGTACATATACTGGCTTTACCTGGGTTTACTAGTTTTTAGTGCATTAAGCTACCTTTTGGGTACGGAAATTTTAGGTAGTTACTATGGTTACCGGTTCGCCCGCATTTTCATGGGCTTTGCGCAAAGCCCTGTACCTTTTATGATTTTATTCAGCGCCTTATACCTCAAAAAACAAATGCAATCAAATTCCGGCAAACAGCCGGAATGAAACATCCGGCTGTTATACAAGTTAAACTCTGTAAAACGCTCAGAACACGCTGATTCGTTTCTTCCCTTCAGCAAGTTGACTCTTTTTGGAAATTTCAAGTTTTAATATTCCATCTTCATACTTTGCTGTCACCTTATCAGAATCTGCGTTTTCAGGCAATTGAAAGCTACGCGAGAATGAACTGTAATGAAACTCCTTTCGTGTGTAATTCTCCTTTTTATCTTCTGTTTCATTTTTCACCTCTGCCTTCAGGTTTAAAATACCGTTTGAAATTTCCAGATGAAAATCGTCTTTGTTATAACCGGGTGCAGCAACATCTATTTGATAAACTTCACCGGCATCTTTTACATTCACCGCCGGCAATTTATCCGGACGATAATCACTGAAAAACGCGTCAGAATTAAAGAAATCGGAAAAAACTGAAGGGAAGGCTATGCCACCCTTTCTAGCAATTTGTGTCATGGCTTAATGTTTTAATTATTAAAATATCTCTTGAACAAAAGAACTTCCTATTGCTGATACATAGAATGATCCTTGTCATTGAGAAAAATGAATTTTATCAAATTTCCTTTGACGCTTCTGCCCTGTTCTGCTGAAGTTGACGGGTGAGATACTTCACTATTTTAAAGCGACCAAAGAATTCGGCACCAATAATACGGAACAATGAATAAAAGGGTATTGCCAGCACCATTCCTGTGATTCCTGCAACTGTACCGGCTATTAACACTACTAAAAATATTTCAAGCGGATGTGATTTTATACTATTTGAAAAAATTACAGGTTGCAAGATAAAATTGTCCAGAAGCTGAGCAAACGAGAACACAGATACGATTTTAATGGCAAGCGGAAGAATTTCAGAATAAAAATCTAATTCAAGATGCGACGACACACCGATAAGCAATCCAATGGTACCGCCAATAAGAGGTCCCAGGTAAGGAATTATGTTTATAATACCGGCCATAAAACCAATCAGCAAGGCACTTTTCACATCAAAAATCATTAATCCTATGGATATTATACCAGACATAAGTAGTACCTGAATAAGAATTCCAATAAAATAGCGCTGAAGGGTTTTCTTTGCATTTCTAAGTACATCCTGCATCTGAGATTCACTACGTTCAGGAGTAAGCGCATATATCCACCGGTATAAAGTACTTCTCTCCTTCAGTAAAAAAAATGTAATAAAAGTAACCGAGAACAACATTACAATTAGATTACCCAACTGAGCCAGAACCACATAAATCATATCACTTACCGAGATATACTTAAGAAGCTCGTTCATTTTACGGCCTACAAAATCACTTTTATCTTCTCCTTCAGGTACGAATCCATTGGCATCAAGCCAGGTTTCAAGGTCGGCTACGGGTTCTGCCCAGGCCTCTTTCACCTTTTCTGTGTCAATAGACGAAAGAACATGAGCCTCCTCAATAATAAGAGGAGCAAACAATGCAAATAAGCCCGCAAAAATCAAATAGATAGAAAATAATGTAAGTACGCTGCAAACACTTCCGGGAAGTCTTCTTCCGCGTACACGCCTCCCTTCAAGAAAACTCATCAAAGGCCGTCCAATAATTGAAAGCACCGCCGATATTAATAAATAGCCTATAACAACCCGGATGTAATACAACCCCAGAACCATAAGAATGATTCCTGTGGCCACAAGTATTCCGCGCGTAGTACTGTTCACGCTGCAAAGATATACAGTTGTAATGAGTTTCAACGGTATTTCATCACGAAGAATTGGTACATTTGCGCGCGAAAACAAGAAACTATGGGAAGAGCATTTGAATACCGACGGGCTGCCAAAGAAAAACGCTGGGACAAGATGTCCAGAATTTTTCCCAAGATGGCCAAATTAATTACCATGGCCGCAAAGGAAGGCGGTTCCGACCCGGACATGAATCCTAAATTACGCACCGCCATTCAGAACGCAAAGGCAGAGAATATGCCTAAAGACAACATTGAAGCAGCCATAAAACGTGCTTCAGGCAAGGATGCAGAAAATTTTACCGAACTGAATTATGAAGGGAAAGGGCCGCACGGCGTTTTGGTATTTGTTGAAACTGCAACCGACAACCCTACCCGTACAGTGGCAAATGTAAAAATGTATTTCAGCAGAAGTGGAGGCGGCATTGTTCCTACGGGTTCTCTGGAGTTTATGTTTAGCA
Organism: uncultured Weeksellaceae bacterium; assembly: GCA_964508605.1. GTDB lineage: Bacteria > Bacteroidota > Bacteroidia > Flavobacteriales_D > CAZDUI01 > CAZDUI01. Next base: position 66,342 of record CAZDUI010000007.1, read on the forward strand.
GAAAAGCCGTTTTTGAAATAAAAGCTGAACACATAAGTAACACAGAAGAACTTGAACTTGAATTAATTGATTCTGGCCTGGAGGAAATCGAAACCGTTGAAGACACAATATACCTTTATGCTGATTACACCTCTTTTGGAGCCATGAGCAGCGCTTTGGAAGAACGTAAAATTCCGGTTGAAAAGGCGAATCTGCAACGAATACCCAATTCACCTCAGGAATTTACGGATGAACAGATTGCTGATATCGAAAAAATGATAGACAAACTGGAAGAAGACGACGATGTACAGGCTGTTTATACAAACATCGCCTGAGATTACTTGCCACTTCCTTTGAAAATAATACGGATGGTATGTAGCATAATTCGGATATCTACTGCCAGCGACATATTTTCAATGTATAACAAGTCGTATCTCAACCGTTCTATCATTTGGTCAACATTTTCAGCATAACCAAATTTTACCTGCCCCCATGAGGTTATACCCGGTTTAACCCTGTGCAAATGTTTGTAATGAGGTGCTTTCTGTACAATTTGATCGATAAAAAAAGCACGCTCAGGCCGGGGACCAACCAATGACATTTCTCCGATTAAAACATTGTAAAATTGCGGTAATTCATCCAGTCGCATTTTCCGCATAAACTTTCCAACCTTTGTGATGCGGCTATCAGAACTACTGCTTAAACTGGGGCCATTCTTTTCGGCATCAGAATACATGCTTCTGAACTTTACAATTTTAAATGGTTTCCCATGCAGCCCTACCCTCTCCTGTGAATAAAATATTTTACCTGACGATGTTACTTTCACCAGAAAACCAAGAATCAGATACACAGGCATCAGCAATATCATGGCAATTAAACTTAACAACACGTCCATCATGCGCTTCGTACTGCGTTGCCATACCGGCATCACTTCACGATTTACCTCAATAAGAGGAGCGCCCATAATGTTGGTCATGCGGACAGTACCCGACAAAATATCAAAATTATCAGGTATCATTCTTAATTTTACATCTTCCCCATGAATTTCATTGAGGATTAATTCCATGCGATGATGATCCGTATTTTCCAACGCAACTATAATCTCTTCAATATTTTCTTCCTGAATTACCCGTCTGATGTCGAATAATTTTCCAAAATGAGGCATAAAGGACGATAAGTGCTTATCTGCGCCGTTGATACTTATATATCCTTTAAAACGGAATCCCGGACTTTGAGGCAATGCTTCTATTTCCTGATATAATGTTGTAGCCTTATTTCCGCCGCCAACAACCATGGTATTAAATCCAATTTTTCTTTGATGAATCCGGCGCACAGTTCTACTGGTTATTATCATTCTGAATAATAAAAACGGTACAGAGAACACTACAAAAAGCATTAATAGTGAACGATAATAGCTCTGATATGAAATTACCGTATCGTCAAGAACCAGAATAAAAAACAAAAGCAAGGCCCCCAAAACAGAAACCAATAATGTTTGCCCCAGTTCCTGAATACGGTAACGGCGGTAAACATCATAATACGCCCCGAAAATATAAAACAACGTAACCCAGAAAAAAGGAATTACAACCAGTCCCAGAAAAAAATTACTGTCATAAACCAGCTCCGACTGCTCAATATATGTTTTTCTTAAATAGAAAAAAAGGGCCCACCCCAGACTACCTACCAGCGTGTCGCAGGCCAAATATATGGCTAGCTTCAGTTTGCGGTCAGAGGCACTGACAGCATCAATTGAAGTAGAGTACCTTGATATTGTCAATGTAGAGTTCTGCATCTGCATCGTCACTGTTTCTGTACATTTCAAAATAAATATCCTGTGTAGTAGCCGTTTGATCGGAACTTACCTGTTCTGTAATTTCAATATATGCTTTTTTCCAGGTCATAATTCCGCCAGACTCGGTAGAGGAAGCCGAAATAACATAATCAAAATTATTCCCGGCTACAGATTGCTGATACACTCCGATCCTAAATGCCTGATTACACTTGTAATTCATTTCAATGAATACACGTTCTCCCAGTTTTGGAAGCGTAAAATTCGCGGTAGAGTGTATTAATGCAACGGTTTCGCTACCGGTTAATACAATTTTACCTGCGTTATTGCCCTCAAATGCTTCGGCTGAACCGGATAACGATATACCAGTAGCACTGGATGAATGCCCCGCAAATTGCAATCCTGCATCCTCAAAATCTTCTATCCAGAAATCAATATCAGAATAATATGACGTAACCGGACTTATGGCTGCAGGTTCACCAGCTGTTAAAGTAATCTCCTGTTCGTAAAATTCATAAAAAGGATATGTCTTCCGCTCTGCGCTGATTAAATTCCACATTATCCCCGGATATACTTTTACACTTACCGTTCCCGTTTTTAATACCGGTATGAAGCAAGGCAACTCAAATGCCCCCATAAGCTCGTTATCCACATATATCCAGCCATCTGTGATACGATGTGAATTTGAGCCCTCAACACTTAATGTGTTTAAAGAAAACTCATTAACAGTTAAATATGATGGCGCCGGCTCTTCCTTATCGAACCATGAGCATCCAAAAAACAGCCACGAAGCCGCAATAGATAATATAAACTTTACAACGATGAACTTCACAATATACCTTAAGCACCAATTCAACGCAAAACTAACATATATTATTTTCCATTCTTGAAAAATTGACATATCGCCAATTCCGGGTGACAAAATCAAGTATAATGTGACCCTAAGTTAACCACCAAATCCTACTTGGCAGCGGCATTAACCGATTGCCCGTGCAGTTCGTCGCTCTTTACATCCGCAAAATCAGGTTCCACGTCTTTTATTCCCGCAAAGTGCCTGAATATATAAAAGAAAACGGTACCACTTATAACTGCTACATTTAAATCAAGCAGTACTGTCATCAAAGTAGTATACAAAATGAAAATCAACTGAATGTTGCGTTGCCTGCTGGCAAACCACTTTCGCTTAAAGTAAGCTAAGGGAAAATCCCGGTCAAAAACATCCATCCCTGCCTTAAATAGAATCCCCACAAATATAGACTTGGCAATTAAAGAAATATATGGCGCAAAAACTAAAAATCCCAATAGCGTAAAAATACCGAGATATACACCTACCAATCGTGTCTTGGCCCCTTCCTTAATAAGTAAAACAGAACGAATAGTTGCCTGCGCACCGGGGATTCCCTGAAATAATCCTGACATACTGTTAGCTAACCCCTGACCAAATAACTCTTTATTATGTCGTGTTTTCTCGCCTACCAAGCGGTCAATAATTAGACTGGTAAGCAAGGAATCAAGGTATCCCAGTAAACACAACTGCCCGGCAAGCTCAAATGCTTTCAACAAGTATTCAGTTTTAAACAATTCAGGACTTGTTGGAAAATAGGCTACAACAATATCGGTAAAATCACCAAAAGAATGAAACGACCCATTCAGGGTAACCTTGTCAACATCCATATTCATAAGGTTACTTAATACTGTAAACAATATCAAAGAAACCAGAATTCCCGGTAAAAATCTTCGGAATGCAGGCGGTACACCACCTTTTTTTAAAGCCATTGGAATTAAATATATACACACCAAAGTACTGAAGGCCAATAAAACATTTTGCATCATATTTCCACCAATCCTAATTTTATTCTCGGAAGTAAATAATTTAACCAACTGATCCACCCAAATCAATACAGCGATTCCGTTCATAAAGCCCAAAACCACAACCTGTGGAACCAAAAGAATAAAGCGCCCCAAACGCAACGCTCCGCTAAGCATCATAAGTGCTCCACTCAACAAAAGCGTAAAAGTTATAAATTGCTCAGCCAAAGCCTTATCAGGAAATTTTTCGTAAGCAAAAGCTATTAACAATGCAGATACAGCAGTCATAGGCGCAGTAGGACCCGATGCCTGCAGACGAGTACCACCAAACAAGGATGTGAAAATGGGTATAATTGCCGCCCCCATCATACCGGCAATGGCTCCTCTACCCGACATTTCCCCAAAGGCAGCACCTAAAGATAATGCCGCAAACGATACAGTTAAACCGGCCATTAAGTCCGGTATTAAAAATTTAAAATACTGATTTTTCATTTCAACTTGATTTTAAAAAAGAATTTTCACTCTTAACAGAATTATTACCTAAAAACAGCCTTGCATAAATACGTATTACTGCAATTCCTCCGAAAACAAAAGTTAAGGCCGTAAATATTAGCAATACAAACTGATGATCATGTATATGACTAAACAACAAATCCTCACCAATAAAGGCTGTTGTTATTGGGAAACCCGAAATTCCCAGAGCTGATAATAAAAAAAGTAATGAAATACCCGGATATTTCGCTGAATAACCATGATAAGAATTTAAATCGTAATTACCCATTATTTTATTACGCAATAACTGTAGAGAAATAAAACCAAAAATTCCCGCAATAAACACTCCTAAGGAATACAATTCAGTCTGATAAAATTCAAAATGCTCATTAAAAGAAATGCCTAATGCCATATTAAGAAAACCAAATAAAACCAGTATCCATGCCATCCGCGGGTGTGTTCTTTCAGCAAAGGCACGAACAACCATAATAAAACTAATAATTACATAAATTTCAGGTAAAAGGTCAATAATTACAACGGGAATTGTTTCTTGCTGAAAATAAATAATTAATCCAAACAAATACAAGGGTATAAAAACAGATGAAACAATGGCAGTATTAATTCTTCCTAATAATTTACCCACCTTTTTAACTCGTGTAAAAAATAATTGAGAGATTAAATAATCGAGATTCCATTCTTTTAACGCTAAAATATAAAGTGATGAATTATTCCTTCGGATCTTGCCCTGAGGTAAACTAAATGTTTTCTGCCTGAGTAAAAAGCTCACTGCAGAAGGTGAAATTAACAATTGGTAACTTCTTAATAATGCATTTCCTGCAAAATGTATTAATGCCAGGTAATGAAATCCGAGCGCAATCTCAATAAAAATAAATCCTATTTGCGCCGATGAAGAATAAGCGATTTGTGCCTTGATGGTACTTTGAGCTCTGGCAATCATGGAGTGGACTAAAACCGTAATTATTCCAACAGTAATTACACATGCCTTAACAATTAGCTGCCCTTCCCAGAATGGATAGGTTCTGATGAGTAAAAACGCACCAAAATGTACACTCAACGAACCATAGAATATTGCACTTGAAGGAGTGGGACCCTCCATAGCACGCGGCAACCATGAAGAAAATGGAAATTGCGCCGACTTAACCGCTGCTGACAATAAAATCATGATTCCAATAAAAATACCGGTTTCAGAATGTCCTGTTAAATGATGATGTACAAGCTGTTGATTCTGCAATTTTAAAAATGTGATGTTTTCGTGCCATAAATGATGACTTGCCCACATTACCGCAAGAATGCCAATGTCGCCAATTCGGTATATACTAAATACCTTAACAGCATTCTTAGATGGCAGATAGCGCATCCTATAAAACGCTATTAATAAAAATGATGCAGCACCTATAATCTCCCATCCAATAAATAAAGTCTCAAAATTTCCGGATAAAACAATCCAGTTGTACCCCATATAAAATAGTAAAATGGTACTGAAAAACCGCTTGTAACCAGGTTCCATATGCATATAATAGGAACTGTATCTGAAAATCAGAAAAGACAAAACACTACCAATTAGTAAAAAAACTGCAGTAACTTCATCAAAATAAAAATCAATAAAGAATTCATAATTACCCGTTTTATAAAGAACTAATTGCTTTATATTGATTACTTCAAAATCATTTATCCCCCAGAAAATTGTTGCAGTAAAAACAGTAGTTAAATGAGTGATAAGTGTTACTATTCCCAGCCGTGAAATCCATTTCTCATCACAGGATGGCAATATCAGAGAAGCGAAAAACCCAAGCACGGGTATTGCCCATAATAAAAGAATTAATATATTGTTTTCCATTTTATTTTAAACGTAATACAGGTAAGGTACCGGAGTTTTCAGGAACCAGACTATTGTAAAGAATTTCCTTTTCAGCAATTTCTATTGCTGTTTCAGGCAGATAATCCTCAAATTCATTGTGTCTGAAAATTTTAATTTGTCCACTTACGGGATCAAAAACACATAAATGAACCCAGACATTTTTGAACCATTCAAAGGTTCTCTCATTTCTTCTAAGCACATCATCTACCAGTGAAACCGGCGATTGAATAATAACCAAAAGCCTCATGGGTTCATGGATATTTATCATTTGAGCCGGCAACCCGGTTCTTAAATCACCATCCATGCCATTAACTACCCCTAGCAAACCCGCAACATTATGAGGAAGTTTGGTGCCGCCTCCCAGACGATTGTTATCAACCCGTGAAAAATAATATTCCAGATTTATTCCTCCACATACCGGAGCAACAGCGTTTAATATTCCCAGTAAGATATTTCCATCAATATCTATTTGATAATCATAACTATTCAAAAACGCTCTGCGATCCAGAAATATGTGTTTACTAATATCTTTGAATCCAATCAGGCATAGTGTATTGGTTGCGTGGTTCCATTCAGGACGGGGTTCAAATAAAGAAAAAGCCCTTTGCTCCATTTTTTTATGTTTCAAAGCAATGGTATCTTTTTGTGACACCCCGGCAAAACGACGACTCCTTTCTGCTGCATTAAAACGCAACGCTGTTTGCAGTTTCATTTTATTTGTTGCATGCAACCCTTTTAAGTTATTAGGAATAAGAATTTCATCGTAAAACCTTATATCATCCCGGGTGGTGTCGTGCAGACCTCCCACAAACCACGTGGCATCCGGAATATTCACTTCGTGGTCTCTAAGAATTTTTCTCACTTCCGTGTTATTTGCCATTGAAGCGGCTACTCTGGCATTGACTGAACCGGGACGTCCACTGCATGCACCACAATCATAGCCGGCGTAATAGGTATTATTAATACTGCTTGCGCCGTGTCCAACAAGATATACCATAGGTGCAAAATCCTTATTCAAACCAATTCCTTTTAATAATCCCTCAATGCACGCTGCCATTTGGTGGTGTGTGAATCCTATTTGCCGGTCTCCTTCAAATTTCCCCTGATGCAATATGGTAAGGGTGGAATCCGGCATCATATGCCGAAATGATGACACGGAAACCTCAGATTCTACCGGTGAGAAAAGATTCTTTATCAATTTAATACCTGCTGTAAACCCGGCAGTATTCGTAGCAAAAAGTCCGCCCAGCGCACCGTGTGTAGTGCCCGACAAATGTTTGGCCTTAATCTTACTGCGGACCGATTCTTCTTCACAAATAATAAATGATGGATTCTGTGGAGCAGGACAAGATTTTGATAAATGCTGAGCACCGGCCGCACGGTAATAAAATGGCACATTAAAGAATCCCGCTGTTGCAAAAGTTTGCGCACGCGGCTCTACTCTGTCAATATGCCGCCGAAAAGAACACTCTCTGTCATCAATACAAAAAACAGCCTGAAACTTTACGCCGGCAGGGTTATTTGTAGATGTCGACTCTTCATTCAAATATAACCGGATTCCGGAAATCACTTCGTCGTAGTAACTCAATTCGTATATCTCCTGCCACAATGCCAACACTTTAAATCGTTCCATCCTATGTTTTATCAACTCCTCAGGCTTATTATACGCTGCGTAATCAGGCAAATACACCGGCTTCCACTTCCCTTCACCAAATTTCAAATTCAGAACATCTAACTCGATCAGTAGCTCCAGGTATACAAAATCTGCAAGACTGACCTTTCTGGATTCATATAAATGACCGGGATTGTGCTCAAGAACTGAAATCATCCCGGACCAACCAGGATGCACAAATTGTTGATCAAATAAATACGGACGAATCATCTCTTCACATCCGCAAATTTTTAGTATTAAATCTTCCAGAGAAATCGGATTCTTTAAGATCCGTTTTACCTCTTCCGACCTAAAAAAGGAAACGAGACTGGTATTTTCAAGTTCAATAATATTTTGTAGAAATCCCTTCTCCGGTTTAACTGGAAATTTCATAACAGCAACACCTTGATCTAAATAGGCTCCGGCAATTCTAAACAACAAAGGATGAACGTGCTTCTCAAGATTTACATGCAATTGATTTTGAATAACTTTTCTACAACTTCCTATGACAGGTTCAGGTCTATTATCAATGGGTTCATAGAGTAGTTTTTTACTCCAGATTTCATAATCCGGTGCCCCCACAAATCTGTATAAAACGTCGTCAAATACAGCCATATTTACCTTGCCTGACGCATACAGTTCCCGGTATTCTTCAATGGTAAGGTAGCACTTATAGCCAAAAAACCGTACAGCACTTTCCAGCGCGTCATGAAAATTTAAATGCTGAAATGCATGTAAAGAATTGTGGTGAATAAAATCTTTTAAAGGCGCCTGACTGGGAAGAAAATGTGCAATGTCGTGCAGAATCTCATGAATTAAATTTTGCAGATTTTTTTCTTCACCATAATTGTTTTTGCGCCTGGAAAAGGGAGCTTCGTTTTGCATAGTTTTGTTTTACTTATAATATAATACCCTAACCCCTGGAGAAAGGGAATATCATAAGCGCAAAACCGAATACAACTGTAAAATTTCTGTCCCTGGAATAGATAAATCTATAAACCGTATGATTGTTTTTGAAAAAACTTTGGACGGCGTTGATAAATAAGAGCGGAGAATCGTAATCAGGCCAAATGATGCAGGCAATGAACTATCGTCATTTCCATCAAATGCCGATTTTTCTTCAACATTTTCATTCTCGGTAATCTCAATGGCTTTCACAAGCTTTTCGCCATCAGTACCAAACTTGAAAGTTGCGTGAACAGTAGAGGCTGATAGAATTCCAAAAAATCCTGCCAGTAGTAATAAGGTTACAAAGATTCTAAACCAACCTTTCACGACACAAAGTTAATTACACTTCTGTGTCGTTATTCCCGTAAACCGTAAATTTTTTTGAGGAAATTCAGAAAAAACCATAATTATTCCGGCAATCAGTATATTCTGAACTCTGTACGCCGATTCAATCTGTGCAATTCGTCAGGACACTCCACATTGTCACCGCACTGGTTTACAAGATTACTTTCGCCATAGGCATTACCGGAAATGCGTTTTGCCTGAATGCCTTTTGACAATAAATAATTCACGACCGTTTTAGTACGTCTATCGCTAAGCCATATATTATATTCAGCGGTTGCCCTGGAGTCAGCATACGAACTTACTTCAATTTTTAATTCAGTATTATTCTTTAATCTCTCAACTAGTCCCGCTAACACAGTTTTAGCGTCTGCCGTTAATACAGACGAATTCTTGTCGAAATACAATACGGGTATCTCCTTATTTTGAAACACCACCTGGGTCTTATCATTATTATCGTTGGTAACAATGGTAACTCCGCCAACCAAACCCAAAGGTGAATACACAAAATACCCGTTGCTGTCGCGATGTAACATGGCTATCTTTTTTCCATATCTGCTCAAAATATTCAGTTCCATATCATTCAGTTCGCTTTCATCACCAGGCATTTTCAATAAATAACTCTCGGCTAACGGCAGGTTTTTCAACCGGAAAAATCCATCTCTGTCGCAAACAGCATTCATCAGTAATGTTCCTTTATCATCGTACACCTCAAAAGTCATCCCTTCTCCAAAATTCTTTTTTAAGGTACGATACGTAAACTGACCGGCAACTGTTGACGTGATATCTTCTAACATCAAACTGTCCTGAAGGTCTATCATCAGCAAATTATTTTTATATTGCTGTTTCAATTTACGATATGTATACATGCCGTCGTCGCCCATTCGCAACATTGCAGTAACCTGATTATCCTTATTGTAAATCATCAATGTTAAATCATCAACCTGCTCGGTACGAATCAGGTAGTTCTTAGCCATATTCAAATTCCGGAATGTAAAATTTCCGTTCTCGTCGGTAACGGTTTCCTGCATCACATTACCATCCTCATCTACAAGTATTACCTTTAAGCCAGAGGGATATTTAGCCTTAAGATGCTCGTAAACAAACTGACCTGATAAATCAGCCTGATTCAATTCCGGATCTACATCTTCAGCATCTATCAATGAGAGTGTCCCAACTTCAGCAGCATTCAGTCGCTTATAAACAAATTCGCCATTTTCATTACTCAACATGTAGGCTATTTCATCTCCGGCGCTGTTAAAAATAACAAGCTCCATGTCATCTTCTGCATTTTTGAGTTTCAGTATATACTTGTCATCGAAACTCAGATTACGGAAATTAAATCGACCATTCTCATCGGTTTCTGTTTCTAATAACAAATTCCCTTCATCGTCATAAAGTTCCACCTTCATGTTGGCAGCTTTTTTACCTCCCAGCGACCGGTATCTGAACTCACCCGAAAGTTCACGCGACTCAACAATGGCCGTTTCAATAACTTCAAAAAAGAATAAATCATCATTTCCGGCTGTTCCCTCCCGGTTACTACTGAATAAGCCAACTTGTTTTCCGGGAAAAAAACTGATACCAAAATCATCACCTGTCGAATTCAGGGTATCTCCCATATGCACCGGCGTAGCGTTTTCATCAAACAATGCTACTTTGTAAAGGTCAAGATTTCCTGAACCTCCGCTGCGGTTTGATGAGAAATACAGAACCGAATCTGAAATGCAGGGAAATACTTCATCGGAAGAACTATTCGCCTGAACAACAACCGCAGGTTCTGTCCAGGAACCATTCTTTAAATACGATATAAACAAGTCTTTTCCTCCCTTACCCCCCGGCATATCTGAAGCAAATACCATCACATCACCTTTCGGGCTTAATGCCGGATGTCCTAACGAATACTCGGGATTATTATGCTGGTAAGGCTTTGGTTTAGACCAGGTGCTTCCACTCAAATCTGAAAAATATATTTGCGGTTTATACTGTTTCAACTTTTTTCTTGAGGATTCCCTGCCCGTTTCCGTTTGCCAATTTTTAGGCATTTTACCAACATGAATCATATTGAAAGCTATAAAATCCCCAACCTGATTAAGGGAAGAAGGCCCAACATGCGAATTGCTTAAAAAACTTTGATTAAACAACTTCTCGTTGTCAAGAATCAAGGTATCCAGACTCCATTTTACTACATCAGCAGCAAACAAATTTAACCGCTTTTTCTTCCTCCAGTTATTCTCTCCTTCATTCAGAATATCGTATTCATGATCAGAAACATAAATAACTTTATTCTCACCCAATACCCATGGCGAAAACTGAAAGTCTGCATCGTTAACTCCTGAAAATGACTTGATGTTATAGGTGGTAATTACCCGCTTTACCGTTTGAGCATGCAAAACATAACTACAGAACAAATAAAGCAACAGCGGTAATACAATTCGTATCTGCCCCATCCATAATTTATCTTTCGTCCCTTTCACAAACAGTTGCCTCACAAATAACGCGGTGAAGTTACTTTATCCTTTTTAATATTCAAATCTACACCCAGAAACAATTCGTGAGAGCCTGCAGAATACGACTTTAACCTATTGAATAACAAATCGTAAGAATAACCGATCCGCAAATACTGCAAAATATTATATTCGGTCAGCAGTGTAAGACTATTTGATGATCGGTAACTTACTCCCAGCCAAAGCGACTTGTTAAACAGAAAACTGGCATTAATGTCTAAATTAACCGGAGCTCCATGTACATACCTAACCAGAACCGAAGGACGAAAAACAACTTGTTTTCCCATGGGTAAAGCCATACCTGTTGTAGCAATAAAATGTTGTCTTAGCGTAATAAGTATGTTTGAATTATTATTAAATTCAGCCTGCGAGCCGGCAAGATGCGTTGCCGAGATACCGGCAAAGAACTTTGTGGTATAATAATAAACACCTGCATCAAACGAAGGCATAATAGCTGTTGCTGAACCACCGGCATCATGCACATCGCCTGTTTGATAGTAATCCAGTTTATTTCTGTCTAAGGCACTGCCATACAATCCCGCACGCAACGCCATAGATAAATGACCTTTTGCCAGAGGCAAATGATACGCATAAGTACCAAAAATTCCGCTATTCAATGATGGTCCCAGTCTGTCGGCAAAAAGATTAACACCCAAAGCTACCTTCCTGCCCTTAAGTTTACTGTGAACAGCCAAAGATGTGGTATTGGGAGCTCCGTCCATGCCAACCCATTGGGCACGGTGTAATAAAACAGCACTCAGAGCATCTCTGCTTCCCGCATACGCCGGATTAATTGCAAAAGGATTAAACATGTACTGACTGTATAATGCATCTTGCTGTGCATTCCCAAGCAGTGGGATGAACAACAGTAATATTCCAAAAATCTTTTTCATTTCCTGTATAATTTCTTGCTTACTTAGTAATATAAACCCAACCACTCAAACGCTCAGATGTATCCTGTAATTCAATAATATAATAATATGTTCCTGTTGGAAGGGCTACGCCTGATGCCGATTTACCATCCCATACTACCGACTGATTATCATAATTGGTAAACTCCCTTAACACATCGCCCCAACGATTGTAAATAAATACTTTATTATTTGGACTTGCGACAACCGCTTCAATAAACCACGTATCATTTATACCATCATCATCGGGACTAAATGCATTGGTTACATTAGTGGACACGGTGCACAACGAATCTGCCGTTATTACATATAAGGTGTCACTACCCGAGCAACTGCCGGCAGTTACATCAATAATGTATGTATTCAAGGCCAAATCGGGAATGGCAGATGGATTGGAGATTATAGTATTTGATACATTACTTCCCGTCCATGCATAGGTATCAAAACCAGAAGCTGCATTCAACAGCACTTCACTGCCGGGGCATACAGCCACAGCACTTACCGTCGCATTGATCATATTACTTAAATCAGCCGTTACACTGTTCACACTCACCGTCTGAGTTTCAATACAACCATTCACGTCTCCGGCACCAATAATATAGGTTCCCGCTGCCACACCAGTAAACAAGGGTGTAAACTGCACGGGTCCGCCATTTAAACTATAACCGTAAGGTGAATTTCCACCTGATACTGAAAATGCTATAGTACCTGTACCCAGACCACAAGTATCAGCGCCGGTGGTAATACCGCTAATTATTAATGCTGTGGGCTCAGTAACGGCATAAGAATTGGTATCAGACGAACATCCATTTACATCAGTAACCACGATATTATAGGTACCAGCAGCAGCCGGCGTCAATGTGTACACCGTACCGGCAGAAGCGATGGTTACAAAGGTTGATCCTCCATCAAAGCTAACATGATAATCGGCACCGGAACCTCCGGCGGCAGTAACCTCAATACTACCATCGTTTGCTCCGTTACATGAAATATCGGTAACAACAGCCGTAAAAGACACAGTACCGGGAGTATTCAAAACCTCAGTGCTCGACATAACACAACCGTTAGCATCCATAATCCATGGAGAATACCCGCCGCCGGTCAATCCATTAAATGTATAGTTGGATACTGCATTATTACTGGTCGATCCATTATCGATACTAAAGTCAAAAGGGCCTGTACCCGTTGCCGATATGAATATACTACCATCTGCCGTGTTCCAACAGGAAGGATCGGTAGTTGAAACGGTCATTCCCGGCGCTGAATAAACTGTAACACTTACGGTATCAATATCCTGACACACCCCAGGCGTTGCGTACTGCACAGAATAAATATTCCCCCCCATAGCACCCACAATTTCACCGGTGGAAGGATTTATTGTTTCACCCATTGACGGTGTACTGGCAAAGGAAAAAGTTCCTCCCGGTGTTCCTGTAATTATAGCAGATTCCAGCGAGCCTTCGCAGAAATTGGCAAGTGTAAATGATGCGTCTTCTACAGGACTGATTGTCAATAACATGGTATCAGAAACTATTGGACACGTACCACCGGTAGACGACAAGGCAAGCCAGATAGTCCCTGTTTCACCGGAACCACTTGTATATACGGCTGTTGTGGTAGTAGCAGCACTTATGAAACCCGTTCCTGAAGTAGTCCAGACCACGCCCGTGGCACCACTGGGCACAAATGTACCTGCTAGTGTATAGGAAGAGTTGGTACAAATGGCAGCATCAGAACCTGCATCTACAACATCAGGACTTGTTACAACAATAACTTCGGTATCAGTTCCACCGCAGCTACCTGAAGTAGTATGAGAAATGGTATGCGAACCCGGCCCGGCAACCGCAGGATCGAAAGTACCTAAAATAGGAGCCGTGATACCCGTACCACTCCAGGTACCGCCAACACTGGCTGCTGACAAATTTACAGCAGCATCATTGGGGCAAAACGGACCGGCAGCCGTAATGGTTGGATCTAAAAATGGATTAACAGATATTATTTCGTTATCGGTGGAAGGGCATGTACCCGATGTAGTATAAGTAATGGTATAGCTTCCACCTCCGGCAGCAGTTGGATCAAAAACACCTGTAACACCATTAATACAAGTTCCGCAGGTAGCACTCCATGTGCCGCCGGCAGTTGGTGCCGATAGTGTAACCGGAGCATCATTGTCACAAAAAGGACCTGCAGGAGTAATGGTTGCGTCGTCCTGCAAATTAACGGTTACCGTTACCATATCCGTACTACCACATGAACCGGAAGTAGTATAAGTTATAGAATGGGCTCCTGCACCGGCTACTGAAGGATCAAACACACCTGTTGCTGAATTGGTAATTCCCATACCTGTCCAGGTTCCTCCTGATGTTGCCGCCGTAAGAGTAACCGGCGAATCACCTGAGCAGAAAGGACCCGCCGGTGTGATGGTAGCATCCTGATATGGGTTTACAGTAATGGTTTGCACATCGGTACCCGGACATGAACCTGAAGTTGTATAAGTAATTGAATAACTTCCGGCTGTTGCTGTTACAGGATCAAATACTCCGGTTCCGCTATTTACACAGGTGCCACATGTTGCACTCCATGTTCCGCCAGACGTTACCGAAGTAAGGGTAACCGGTGCATCATTATCACAATAAGTTAATGGGGATGTAATGGTTGCATCTTCAATTGCATTAACCACAACCACCACCGTGCCTGCAGGCCCTGTACAACCACTCACCGTTGCCGTTACCGAAAAGGTTCCTGCATCGGCAAGAGTAACAGCACCCAGGGTAGGATTCTGTGCAGTGGACGTAAAACTGTTGGGACCTGTCCAGTCGTATGTAGCACCGGCAATGAATGAAGCCGTTAGGTTCAGGGTTCCGCCCTCACACACAGGACTGTTGCTGCCCGCTGTGGGTGCGGCAGGCGCTGAGGGATCAACCAGACTATAAGGACCCGCGTCGGTACCCGCACAACCTGATGCCGATGTAACCGTAAAGGCTGAATAAGTGCCGGCTGCAAGGGATGCAATAACGTAGTCGCCAGCCGCATTGGTTGTTACTGTGCCCAAATTAACCAATGCACCATCATTATAACTGATGTCGTAACTTGTAGAGGGTGTAAGTCCGCTCAAGGTTAAAGAGCCGTCGGAAGCCCCACAAACCGTAGGATCTGTTGTAACCACTGTAAACACAGGAACAGCATTTACAATTACGCTTGTAGTGGATGCTGTGCTGGTACAACCTGAAACGGTTGCAGTTACCGAAAATATTCCCGCATCGGCTGCTGTTACGGCTCCAATAGTTGGATTTTGAAGCGTTGAGGTAAACCCGTTGGGGCCAGTCCAGCTATAAGTAGCACCGGCAATAAAAGTAGCGGTGAGATTTAAAACATCTCCTTCGCAAACAGGACTGTTGCTTCCTGCGGTGGGTGAAGACGGCGCAGAGGGATCAATCAAAGAAAAGGGACCATTCTGAATACTGCTGCAACCGGCCGTTGTGGTAACGGTAACATCGGAATACACACTCGCATCAAGCCCCGTAATTACATAATTTCCAACGGCATCCGTTGTTACGGTTCCCAAATTCACTACCGCGCCATCATTGTAACTGATATCGTAATTGGTTGAAGCTGTTAGACCGGAAATAGTCAGTGAACCGTCGGTACCAGCGCACGATGTAGGATCTGAAGAAGTAACTGAAAATGATGGAAGAGCATTCACTACAACCACCACCGTGCCTGCAGGCCCTGTACAACCACTCACCGTTGCCGTTACCGAAAAGGTTCCTGCATCGGCAAGAGTAACAGCACCCAGGGTAGGATTCTGTGCAGTGGACGTAAAACTGTTGGGACCTGTCCAGTCGTATGTAGCACCGGCAATGAATGAAGCCGTTAGGTTCAGGGTTCCGCCCTCACACACAGGACTGTTGCTGCCCGCTGTGGGTGCGGCAGGCGCTGAGGGATCAACCAGACTATAAGGACCCGCGTCGGTACCCGCACAACCTGATGCCGATGTAACCGTAAAGGCTGAATAAGTGCCGGCTGCAAGGGATGCAATAACGTAGTCGCCAGCCGCATTGGTTGTTACTGTGCCCAAATTAACCAATGCACCATCATTATAACTGATGTCGTAACTTGTAGAGGGTGTAAGTCCGCTCAAGGTTAAAGAGCCGTCGGAAGCCCCACAAACCGTAGGATCTGTTGTAACCACTGTAAACACAGGAACAGCATTTACAATTACGCTTGTAGTGGATGCTGTGCTGGTACAACCTGAAACGGTTGCAGTTACCGAAAATATTCCCGCATCGGCTGCTGTTACGGCTCCAATAGTTGGATTTTGAAGCGTTGAGGTAAACCCGTTGGGGCCAGTCCAGCTATAAGTAGCACCGGCAATAAAAGTAGCGGTGAGATTTAAAACATCTCCTTCGCAAACAGGACTGTTGCTTCCTGCGGTGGGTGAAGACGGCGCAGAGGGATCAATCAAAGAAAAGGGACCATTCTGAATACTGCTGCAACCGGCCGTTGTGGTAACGGTAACATCGGAATACACACTCGCATCAAGCCCCGTAATTACATAATTTCCAACGGCATCTGTTGTCACAACACCCAGGTTTACCAATGCACCGTCTATATAACTGATGTCATAATTTGTTGCAGGTGCCAAACCCGTTATGGTTAAAGAACCATCCGTTCCACTGCAAGTTGTAGGGTCAGAAGAGGTAACTACAAACGATGGAATATCATTCACCACAACCACCACCGTGCCCGCCGTACCCGTACAACCGCTTACGGTTGCAGTTACCGAAAAGGTTCCCGCATCAGCAAGGGTAACTGCAGCCAGGGTAGGATTTTGGAATGTGGATGAAAAGCCGTTGGGACCGGTCCAGGTATAGGTAGCACCGGCAATAAATGATGCTGTCAGGTTCAGGGTTCCTCCTTCACACAAAGGGCTGTTGCTGCCGGCTGTGGGCGCAGCTGGTGCTGAGGGGTCAACCAGACTATAAGGCCCTGTAACTGTATATGGACAGCCATCAGCAGAAGTAACAACAATATTAGAATAATTACCAGCCAGCAGACCTGTTATCACATAGTCTCCAAGAGCATCCGTAGTAACAACTCCTAAATTAACGGTTGAACCGTCATCGTAGCTAATGTCGTAATTTGTTGAAGGCAACAACCCCATTAATGTAATAGTTCCATCATTGCCACCACATGTGGTAGGATTGGTTGTTGTAACACTTGAAACGGATGGGGTAGTATTCACAGTAACAGTAGCTGTTCCGGCAGCACCTGTACAACCTGCTACTGTGGCAGTTACCGAGAATATACCCGCATCGGCTGCTGTTACGGCTCCAATAGTGGGATTTTGCAGCGTAGAGGTAAACCCGTTGGGGCCTGTCCAGCTATAAGTAGCACCGGCAATAAAAGAAGCAGTGAGATTTAAAACATCTCCTTGACAAACAGGACTGTTGCTTCCAACGGTGGGTGTAGTAACCGGCGCCGGGTCGGTCAGTATCACATTTAATGGAGCGGTGCAACCATTTGCGTCTCTTACCATCAGGTCATACGAACCTGCAGCAACCGAATTCCATGAAAAACTTGTAGAAGCCTGAGGCACAGAATAACTGCCCCCATTATCGATACTGAACTCATAGTTGGGTGTTCCGCCGGAAGCCGTTACCTGAATCTCTCCATCGAAAGCGCCGTTACATGAAGGATTGGTTTGTGAAAATAATAATAGACCCAGAGCCGGAGGATCAAGAATAGAAACTGATGTTGAGGCAGTACAAAGATTCATGTCTTCAGCTACCATGTAATAGGTGCCTGATGTAAGACCTGAAACAATTGGACCTGAGCCAATCAAATTGGTTAGACCCGCATCATCATACCAATAAAAACTCAGAGTACCCATTCCTCCGTTGGAACCAGAATCATAAACCGTTCCATCGCTATATCCAAAGCAGGATACATCGGTTGCCGAAGCAACCGGATTGATAGCATTGGCCGAATTAATAGTAACCGAAGCGTCATAGTGTGCACAACCATTCAGGTCATACACTTCCGGATAGTAAGTACCTGCGAAAGCGCCCGTGACATTTTGTCCGGTATAAGCCAGAATAGTGTATAAAGCATCAGAATACCATGTAACAGTATAACCGGGTGTTCCACCAGAAATACTTAAAGACAATGTACCGTCGTTAAAAGCAGCACAGGTTTCATCAGTAGCCGTTGCGGTACTTAGTAACTGAAGAGGTTCATTCACTGTTACTCCTGTCGGTGAAGTCCAGCAATTGTTAAGGTCTTTAATAATTACCTGATAGGTAGCCGCAATTAATCCGCTTTCAATATTACCCGGCGAGAAAGAAGAACCATTATCCGTGCTTATTTCGTAAGGCGGCGTACCCCCTGAAACACTAAATGCTTCTATGGAACCGGTAGCATTTCCAAAGCAATCAGCATCCGTAACATTATAAGAAACCACATTAATTGGCGAAGGCTGGGTGAGAGAAGTATTGATATTAAAGGTACACCCGTTGATATCTCTTACATAAAGGTCATAGGATCCAGAGGGCAACGAGTTGAAAACATAAGTACCAGACCCCTGTGGTGCAGAATAAGAGAAACCATTGTCCCAACTGAATTCATAACTTGGGGTACCGCCTGTTGCGTTTACCGTAATAGTGCCATCCGTTCCTCCATTACACAATGGATTGGTTTGATTGGTAATGGTCAGATTTAAAGCGGCAGGTTCAACCACGGTTGTACTAGATGAAGCCTGACAGCCATTCACATCGGTAACCAACGCATAATAAGCGCCGGCAGTTAACCCGGAGACAGTAGAACCTGCACCCACAAAAATGGTATGCCCTGGGTCGGAATACCAGTTAAAACTCAACGCACCGGTACCACCCGAAGAACCTGCATCATACACTTGTCCGGTAGCATTGCCATTACACAAAACATCTGCAGATCCCAAAATAAGTGAAATGGAAGACGGACTGCCCACTGTAACGGGAGCATGATAATGAGAACATCCGTTGGCATCTATAACCTCAGGATAATAAGTACCAGCAGGAACCCCTGAAGGATTTTGGGTACTGCTGTACAATATGGTATAACCTGCATCGGAATACCAGGCATAAGAATAAGTTGGTGTACCACCTGATTCGGTTAAACTCAGAGTTCCGTCAGCAGAGGCGTTACAAAGTTCATCAGTTCCGGAAGCTGTACTGAGTAATTGGGTTGGCTGAGAGACGGTTTCAATACTAGCAGTAGTAACACATCCTGTTGCATCTGAAATAACAACGTTGTAGGTTCCGGCTGGCAAAGAAGATGCAATTAAACCCGCTGTAAAAGACCCTCCGTTGTCTGTACTGATGTTATATGGAGGCACACCTCCACCTACTCCATTCGCCTGTATTGAACCTGTGGAATTACCAAAACAATCTACATCAGTAACTGTATAAGATGTAACCGTAATTTGCGTGGGTTCGTTGATGGTAACGTTATCAGAATTCATACAACCATTTGCGTCTGTAACATTTAAAGTGTGGGTTCCCTGAGGCATATTTATTTCAGTATTAGTAGTACCACCTGTAGACCACAAATAATTCATTGGAGGTACACCTCCCGTAACAGAAGCAATTGCACTTCCGTCGTTTGCACCAAAACATGAAACGTCTGTAACCGATGAAAATGAAATTCCCAAAGAAGTTGGCGTTGTCAGGGTAATATTGCCGTAAACAACCGGACATGAACCTCCATTTTCCGCTGCTACAAGATTATATGTACCTGCAGAAAGTCCTGTAATGCTGTATGGCAGACTAATTCCATTATAAGCCCATGTTATACCCCCATCCAAAGAAATACTGTAAACACCACTTCCACCAGTAAAATCAGGATATATTTCGCCATCACTGCCAAACGCACAACTCACCTCAAAACCATTGTACGACGATGTAGTTACGGAGGTAAATGAAATCGGAGTACCTACATTAACAGGGTTTCCCATATTCGAAATAACACACCCGGATTCTGAGATTACGTATAAATCATAAACATCGGCAGGCACACCGGAAAGGTCTTCAGTTGTACTCACCAATGCCGAACTTGAATTATACCATTCAAAAGAAAGTGTTCCCGAGCCACCGCTGGCAGTAATATCAATTCCACCATCATTAGTGCCTCCACAGGTTTCATCATAAATATTATCAATAAATGCTGTTTGTGCGGCAACGACCTGCATATTGTTACTGAATTCTGAAGTGCTACCATTGGGATTTGTAACAGTAATACTCATATAATCACCCACCGGAATCGCAGCGGAAAGCGCATATTCAAAAATAACCGTACCTGCACTAGAAGTAAGATATAGGTAATTCTCATGATAAAGATCCCCTTCACCAAATCCACTGACATCCTGATTTCCGGACGGTAATCTAAAAAATTCTATCTTATAATTCATCCCTGCTACCACGCCATCCAATTGAATTCTGGCTTTAACTCCTACTCCACATTGAGAAACACCAAGAATAGTTGGCCTGATGATGCCTTCATTTCCGGAATTGTACTGCACTATACCCGCCCCCCCGTTGTTATGTATAGAATTCTCGCTGAAGGTATTGAAATCGGTGATTCCACTTCCACCATCTACAGCGATTCCATTTGAACTGTTTTGAAATATATTGTTTCTAACAATCTGATTAGAAGAGGCACCGCCAACCAATCTGATTCCAAAAATACCATTGTTTGCAATATAATTTTCCTCTCCTGCAGATATGCCTCCTATCTGATTGAATGCAGTAGATGATTCCAAATATATACCATTGGCACCATTACCAGCTGCAGTGGTCTGATCAGCTTCTATTCCAATATAATTACCCTGAATATTATGATTACCAAATCCCTGAATCCATATACCATTTCCGGTATTATCACTTATATAATTCGGATTGCCCGGCCACCCTATCTGGTTAAAATTACCGTCGCCCAGCATAATCCCGGTAGCATTGCCAACACCGGTTGCCTGACCATTGGCATCAAGTCCAATGCAATTACTTTGAACAGAAACATAATTTGTTGGACCGGTTAAATTCACTCCATAAGTGTTCCCGGAAATTGTGTTATTTCTTATTTCAACCTGCCCGGAAGCGGTAGCCCCTGAAACTTCTACACCAATTAAATTACCGGCTTGTGTAACACCATCTTTCAACAAGCCGATATAATTATTAATTACAATATTGTTGCTTACGGGTTGATCTATAGCAATACCTGTAAATGAAGTTCCGGAATTATCTCCGGAAAAAACATTTCTGGGCTCGCCGGCAACGCCGACAATTATATCAGTTCCTTGAATTGACCGAAGTGAAACAGAGTTTGGAATAATTGTAAAACCATCCGCAGTAATTCCAAAAGAATTACCTATAAAAACTACATCAGATACCGTGTTCAAATGTACCCCGGTGGTGGTATTTACAATAACATTTTCAATAACCTCCACGGTATTCACATTTTCAAGATAATAACCATAATCCTGCATAGTACCTATGGCGTTACCATTGCCATCCAAACTAACATAATTCCCTATTAAGCTTAATGATGAACTAGAAATATTATTAGCATACACAGACGCTACAATGCCGGGGTGCACAAAGGTGTTTCGTTCATAAGGAAGATGTCCGCCGATTTTCAGATTTACTCCATCCTGAATGAAAATATTATACATATTCGATGCATCCATTCCTAACCCATCTGCATCAGAACCAAAATGACAGCCGGTTACTTTACTTCCATCTGCCAAAATTTGAATGGCAGCATTATTTGGCCGGTTATTAAATGCAATTCCCCGGATATGGCAATCATTGGCCGAACTAACAATGGTAATAGAATTTGCTGCACCGGCCTGCCCATCCATAACGACACCTGCAATTCCGTGCACCGCCGGTGTGATGTAATCAATAGCCCCTGGCACCCTGCTATCCGGTTGAGAAAAACCATCAACTATTGTAGATGGCATTGTGATATTAAAATTAGCACCGTTATAAATTTGAAAACCGGGATTTGTGAGATGAAAACCAATATAGGCAGGACTGATACTATTAGCAGATATGGTGAAAAAGCACCATCCCAAAGAATTAATTGTTCCAGTGCCTGAAGCGGTATTGGTAACCACAAAAGGAGTATACTCAAACGCACCGCAATCACCATTATAACTCAATCCCGCTTCATCACTTAATATTCTTGGGGCTTTGCGTATGTCTGAGTTTGCATTTATACTGGTTACATTCATTCCACTTGCACCCGCGTCAATAACAGGAACGTACTCCATACCATAACCATCCATAATCATCCCTGCGGGGTTCAATCCGAAGTTAAGCCCTCCGCTTACCTGATCGCCTAAAACAGGAAATAGAATGGAACATCCGATGTTATCAACCAGCATATTATAACTTAACGAATTGAAAGAACCTCCACTGTTATCATAAACGTCGGGAGCCCCTACAGATGTGTTCTGATAAAACATGCTTGCACCAACACCTCCTGAACAACCCGGAAACAAATGAATGGCACCCCCACCACCTGAAGCGGCCGCGTTGTTTTGATAAAAAGTGCAATATAGAATATTCATCCAGTTGGCATTGCCAATTGCACCACCATCATTCAATGACTCATTAAATTGAAAGGAACAACTGCTCAAACTGCAATTACCATTATTAAAAACAGCCCCCCCCATATCAGCCCAATTATTGGTAAAGGAAACTGCATGCAGCACAAGTTCTCCTGCATTACTCACTGCTCCTCCGTTCACCGCCGAAGCTCCTCCCATAAAGTGATTATTCTTAAACAGCGAATTAGAAAACCGAACTGCCGAACCGGGATTTATATGCACGGTTTCATTATTATGATTGAAATCTCTAATTTGTATTCCATCAAAAATCAATGTATCTGTTACAGTGCCTGTGGCGATTAGAATGGCAATATCAGGTGCTGCATATGAAATACCCGTTATACTGAAATTTACTGGTGCGGGTCCGATTATCTTTAAGGGCTTATCAATATATAATTGGCTTGTGAGTTCTATGTTTCCGGTGAATTTTATGATGATGGTATCGTTGGGTGCCGCATCGTTAATGGCTTTCCGTAAAGTAAGCGTTCCGGTTGTAGCGAACATCGCATCGTCGGGCGAATCTACAATCCACAGGGTCGCATGGCCTGAATAGGAAAAGAATAGCGTTGCGACAAGAAGGAAGATTAATCGTAACATAATTGTAATTGAAAATAATAAGAATAAGATACAAATATGTGTTAAAAAGTTGCTTCATGCAAGTATATAGCATTAACTTTTTATTCTAAACACACTTATTTAAACACCAAAGGAAAGAATTACCTGACAAACCCTCAAGTCACAGACTATCAACTAGTCTGTAGAGCAACCATTTGCGTATATATTCCTCCGGTCTTCACCAAGGTATCATGATTGCCTTGTTCAACAATTTGACCCGCATCAATCACCAGGATTTTGTCTGCTGATCTAATGGTGCTTAGCCTGTGGGCTATAACAATAGAAGTTCTGCCTTCGGTAATCCTGCTTATAGCTTTCTGTATCATGAGTTCCGATTCCGTATCCACACTACTGGTGGCTTCGTCTAATACAAGAATATCAGGATTATGAACATAAGCCCGGATAAAAGAGATAAGCTGTCGCTGTCCTACCGAAAGCACAGCGCCCCGTTCCTGAACCTGGAAATCGTAGTTTCCCGGCAATTTCATTATAAAGTTGTGCGCACCAACCGCTTTGGATGCCTCAACCACCCTCTCTCTTGAAATTTCAGGGTTAGAAAATGTTATGTTATTGTGTATACTGTCTGAAAATAAGAATACATCCTGTAAAACGACACTAATTTTGCTGCGCAAATAGCTTAAATTCCATTGCTCTACCGGTTTGTCATCTATCTTTACTTCACCTTTCTGATATTCATAAAACCGGGTTAGAAGGCTAATAATACTACTTTTACCTGCTCCTGTGGCGCCTACAATAGCCACCGTTTCTCCGGGTTTAACTTCAAAACTTAAATCCTTAAGAACAAAATTTTTGTCGTCGTATGCAAACCATACGTTTTTAAATTCAATATTACCTGTAACAGAATCCGGTGCAAATGTTCCTTCATCCGGAATGGCCTGTTTGTCCTCAAGTATCTGAAAAACCCGTTCCCAACGAACCACGCCGCGCTGGAGGATATTAAACTTATCGGCAAGCATCCTGATTGGACGGAATAACATATTAATCCACAATATATAAGCGAATATCTGACCAAACAAACCAGAGGCATTTTCCGCCTCAGGATTCAGTGCATATACCCCCCACAGAATAAGCAAAGCCAGGGACATACTGCTGAGAATTTCAACCACAGGGAAGAAAATAGAGAATGCCCAAACCGCTTTAATATGTGCCTGCCTGTGCGCCGCATTAATTTCTTCAAAAGCCTTCATCTCCCTCTTTTCCCTGGAAAAGATCTGTACAACCGCCATGCCCGTAAGATGCTCCTGTACAAAGGTATTTAACCGGTTAACCTGAGTTCTTTCCTGTTGGTATGCCTTCTTCATGGCGCTGGCGAACAGTCGCGTGGCAAACAACAACAAAGGTATAGGTATCAAACTAATAAGTGCAAACTGCCAGTTAACGTAGAACATCATAAAAATAACCACAATCAGCCGCAACAAGTCGCCAAAAATATCTACCATCCCGTTGGTAAAAATTTCACTGATGGCTTCCATATCGCTTACTACCCTGGTTACCAATTGCCCAATAGGCGTTTTATCAAAGTACTTTAATCTAAAGCTACTGAGATGCGCATACAACCGGTCCCGTATGTCTCTTACAATGGTTTGTCCCAGCCAGTTTACCAGATAGGTTTGTAAATATTGCAGTAATGCCTCAAGAAAAATAGTGATAACAACTACAATCGTCCAGAACAAAAGTGCTTCAGCAGCGTCGCCGGTAATGTATTTCTCGGTTAAAGAATAAAGCCAGGAAGATTCAGCTCCTTCAACAAAATCGGTAACCATTAACCCTATAATCCACGGACGCACCGGCCCTATGATTCCCAGCAGGACAGTAAGAAACATGACCGTACCAAACTGCAGTTTATAAGGCCGCAAGTGCTTCAGAAGTCGTCTGAAATTTAATACATCATCACGCCAGGACATTTCCCTCCCCAGTAAATGGATAAATAACCTTATTCAGAAATAACCCGCATGCCGGTACGCTCTCGCCAGCATCGCTTCGGTTGCCGCCGTGTAATAATGTAACAAAATCGTCTTCAGTCATTTTATTTTTTCCCACCAGAACCAAAGTTCCAACAATAGCCCTAACCATGTTTCTTAGAAACCGGTTGGCGCGAATGGTAAAAACAAGCGTGGTCCCGGTTTGTTCCCAATAAGCAACCCTTACATCACAAATTGACGTTTTAACCTGAGTATTCGATTTTGAAAAGCAGGTAAAATCCTTTCGACCCACAAGATGCCTTGATACATCATTCATTTTTTCAACATCCAGCTCCTGGTGTACATACCATGACCCATTTCTAAGAAACGGATTTTTGCGGGTATGAATCCTGTAAACATATTCCCGTTCTGTGCAATCAAAACGCGCATGCGCCTTGGGTTGAACCACCAGAATCCGGGAAGCGGAAATATCCTCTGGTAAAAAAGCATTGAGGCGTTTTACAATACCATGATTTAATGTTTGATCCGTATCAAAATGAAGCCAAAAATCCATAGCATGAACACCCGTATCAGTCCTTCCGCAGCCAACAGTATCCAAGTTTGGGCTTTGTAAAAGTATCCTTAATTTCTCGTTAATTACCTGCTGAACAGTTACAGCATTCGGCTGATTTTGCCAGCCGTGGTAAGCTGTCCCATCATAGCTGATGTTTAAAAAATAACGATTCACGCTGCAAAATTACACTATTAACAGCACCTGCCTTTACGTCATCATGCTTAATTTTAATCTTTAACTTTGTCTGACTAAAATAATAAGGTCATCATTTATGATGAATTCAGTATTCCTTTGAACAAAATGCCTTTTATTCGAAATTCTTTTTGTAGTTTTAACCCCGAAATCAAAAAATTAAGACAATGGGAATTTTTAAAAGAATCTCTGACATTTTCAGGAGCAATGTGCACGATGCACTGGACAACGCTGAAGATCCGGAAAAAATGATTAAGCTGATGTTGATTGACATGAAGGAAAGCATGAACAAGAGTACAGCAGCATTGGCAAAGGCTATGGCTCATACCAAGCAGATGGAAAACAAGTACAAAATACATGAAGCCGCTGCCCTTGACTGGCAGAACAAAGCAAAAGCAGCTCTGACCGCCGGAAAGGAAGATCTTGCCAAAGCAGCATTGGAGCGCAAGGCCACTGAAGACCAAAATGCCGCACAGTATAAGGCCATGTACGATCAAAGCAATGCCACCACAACAAAGCTTAAAGAACAGCACGATTTGTTGAAAAAGAAGTACGACGAAGCGAAAATGAAAGAAAGCATGCTGATTGCACGCAGCCAGAATGCAGAGGCGCAGGCCGAAATAGCCAAGAATGTTGGAGGCATGGGCGAAACCAGTTTTGCCGACTTCAGTAAATTTGAAGAGAAAATTCTTGCAAAGGAAGCAGAGGCTGAAGCTTATACCGGATTGAATTCAGAGAATGTTGATATTAATCAACAATTTGCAGAGCTGGAGAAACAATCATCGGTAGATGCTGAGCTGGAAAAGTTAAAAGCAAGTATGAACCAATAATACTATAAGAAATGCCAAAATTTAAAGTTTTACAAAACGGAACCAATGAAGCACTGATACAAATTGTAAAAAACAATGTATCCAAATATCTGCATCAGATGTTTGATGCTTCTGAAATTATGCAATTCGACGACACTTATACATTTACTTACGGTTCGGCAACTGTTAATATTCAGGTATTACCGTGGCACAGTGAAGATGTGTTGGTTGAAGTGTACAGTTATCTTACCGAAGAAAGTAACCTGACAGCTGACGAAATGGAAGAACTGCTACGGTTAAATTCCACACTGCCTTTTGGCGGTTTTGGTATCAGCATGGAAGGAAGCATTAAGTTCAGTTATAGTCTTACAGGCAAGAATATGGACTTTGATGAATTTTCATCTGCCGTACAAACCATGGCTGTAATTGCTGATGAGTTTGATGAGAAGATAGTAGCCTTGGCTTCAAGATAAATCAAACGACAGATGATTATAGGAATGACCATCGGCGGAGCCGTTGTGGGAGCAATTGGCGGCGGACTGCTTTGGAATCAAAAACGGCTTGAAAACAAAGCCAACCAGATCAAGTATTTCGACCGGATGGATTTGGGCACAGCACTGGACACGTATAAACACGTTTCCGGACAGTTGGGACAGGGAGCATTTACCCAAATGCTGAAACTGAATGCCCGCGCTGTTCTTACGCCCCCTCTGAAAGGGGAATTCTCCGGTGCGGACGTTGTTTACTATCATTCAAAAGTAGTAAGAGAATACGAAGTTAAAGAGAAGAATAAGGATAGTCAGGGGAAAGTTACCGAACGATGGGTTAGTAAAACAGAAACCATTAAAGACGGTAAGCACGGAGAAACCTTTGAATTAAACGACGGCAAAGGAACTGCTACCATTCGAATCGCCGGTGCTGACCTTCGCACAACCCAAGGTCACAAATCTTTTGACAACGTTAAAGATCAGGGCTTTAACCTTAACAATATCATTCAGGGTGCTTTGTCGTTTGCCGACTCAAATACAAGTCGAACCAAAGGATTCCGTAAAACCGAAGAGCACATCAAGGTAGGACAGGATTTGTTTATCCTGGGTGAAATGCACGACCGCAACGGATCTCTTGAAATTACACGCCCTAAGGAAAAGGAGGTGCCTTTCATTATTTCAGTACAAAGTGAAGAAGAAGTATTGCGTGGCATTGGCGGAAGTGCAAAAACCAGTAAAATTGTTGGATACATTTTAGTTGGAATAGGTGTTGCCGTTTTAACTGCCGGTTTCTTTATGAAAGCCTGAAAAGTTTGCCACCATTAGAAATCAAAAAATCCGGGCTTCAACCCGGTTTGTTTGTCCATTTATTGTAAAATTACTTACTAAGAATCTTGAACTCGGTTCTACGATTCTGTTGATGAGCGTCTTCCTTTTCGGTATTGGTTTTCAGTTTAGCGATATCAACATCGGTAACCAACAGTTTGGTTTCGCCGTAACCTTTGGCAACCAATCTGTCCTTAGCAATACCGCCTGTAATCAGGTAATCAACAACACTTTGGGCACGGCGATTACTCAAGTCCAGGTTATAGCTGTCGCTACCCCGGCTGTCGGTATGCGCCGAAAGTTCAATTTTTATGGTAGGGTTGTCTTTTAATAACTTTATCAAACGCTCCAATTCGTTCTTGGATTCAGGACGCAATGTAGCCTTGTCGTAATCATAGAAAATATTTTTCAACACGATGGTCTCCCCAACTTCCACCTTTTTCAGCAACACGTCTTTTGAATATTCACGGTAACCAGAGGCTTCAGGCAGGATAAAATTCTCAGAGTGGAAGAGATAACCATCTGCCTTTACAGCAATACCATAGTTCTTACCCCCCGGAAGTGTTACCATATATTTGCCATCTTTTCCGTCACTTTCAAAGGAGGCTATCACCGTATTTGCATCGTTATCTACCAATTCTATACTAGCCTTCAAAGGTGTAAGCGTCTTGGCATCTTTAACGAAACCCTTCAGGATAGCAATATTCTTAATGACAACTTCAACTTCGGGCTCAACAGTAACCTCTTTTACCGGCATAGCTACACTGGCCAACAAATTGTCGCTACTGCTCAGCAGGGGTTGCTTTTCAGGCCCCAGAAAAGTAATCATGTATATATCCTTTTCACCTTCACCATCTTGCCGGAAAGATGCGTAATAACCATGGCGTCCGCTGGCAGAAATTACAAAATGTACATCGTCGTCGGGTGTATTTACCGGATATCCCAAATTTCTGGGTTTACTCCAATTGCCGTCATCTTGCTTTATAGAATAAAAAATATCGTATCCCCCCATGGTTTCATGTCCCTTGGAAGCAAAATACAATGTTTTACCATCAGGATGAATAAAGGCACCCGTCTCATCGTATTTGGTATTCAGGGTAGACCCTAAATTTACACCTTCATCCCAGCGTTGTTTTTCTTCATTCCAGGCACTTACGTACATATCGTGTCCTCCATGGCCTCCTTCTTTATCGGTAACGTAATACAACTGTTTACCATCGCCCGACAGAAAGGCAGAAGTTTCGTGTGTTTCCTTACCATTGATTGTTTTACCCAGACTTTTAAGTTTGGAATACTTACCCAGTTCAAAATTACTCTGATGAATATCACCTGCACCCTCTGCGCCCAAATAAACATACAAAGTTTTACCATCAGGAGATAAACCCGCAGTAGCGTCATGTGACTTTCCGTTCACATCACTACCTAAGTTTTCTGCATTTTGCCATTTCCCTTCTTTTTGAACTGCTATGTAAATATCTTCAAAGAATTTACCATCGTCAGCAGCTACTCCTCCACCCTGAGTATCGGGGCGGCGGGAAGTAAAAAACATCACACTTTCGTCTGCACTTATTAACGGAGCGTACTCAGGGAATTTCGAATTAATTTGCGCTCCCAGATTATCTATCCATACACGTTCCGGTTTTTCCTGGAGGATTTTTCCGGTTTTACACTCATCAATGCGTTTTTGAACTTCAAAAATCTCCTCAACATTATTTTTCTGGTTCAATGTTTTCCTGTAGTATTCATATTCCATCTGAGCTTCATCCCATTTGTATTGCAACTGCAAAGCCCATCCCATATAGAAATGAATTCTTGGGTCTATAGTATTCTTTAAATCGTACGCCTTCTTAAGATAATCGTAAGCTTTGAATTTGAAAAGAGTATTAAGATAAGAAACGCCCATTTTAAAATTTAATTCACTACTGTTAGGATTAAACTTGTAGGCTTCTTCAAAAAATTCAATGGCTTTCTCATAACTGGGATAACCGGTACCTGTTTCAAGTCCGGAATAATAGCCGAGCCCCATATCAAAGGCTTTGCGTGCATCTTTATATTCGCTCTTTCTATCCTTAAAGAACTCTTTTTCAAAGGGGACATCTTGCTGCTGCGCTTTCAAGCTTCCGGAAAGGAGCAAAGAAATTAAAACGTAAATAAAAGTTTTCATAGAATGTTTTATTTAATGATTACAGAAGCCACCTGCGATATAAGACTCTGCACTTTTTACTCCCAGTTCACGTGCCTGATGCCAGTCCTCACAGGCACCGGGTTCATCACGGAGCATTTCGCGTGCAATACCTCTGTTCAACCATGCATATCCATAAGAAGCGTCCAATTCAATCGCCTTGGTGGCATCGGCCTTTGCCTCAATAAATTTCTCGCTCTTAATATACGCTGCAGCACGATTACAATAAGCATAAGCAAATTTAGGATCAAGGGTAATTGCCTCACTGAAATCTTTAATAGCTTCGTTATATTTCCCTATGTCAAAATACGCCCTGCCCCGATTGTTCAAAACGCCGGCATTGTTCTTTTCTAACTGATAGGCACGGTTATATTCGCGAACAGCATCTTCATTTTTACCCATTAATCTATACACCGACCCAAGATTTGAATATGCAAAAGGCAACTTAGGATTATTTTTTATTGCAAGCTCGTAGTCAGCAACAGCTCCTTTCAGGTCCTCTTTCATTCGTTTGGCACTTCCTCTGTCGTTGTATGCATAGGCATGATTTGGCTTTAATACAAGACACAGATTAAAATCTCGTATTGCACCATCATAGTCTTCTTTTCTGAATTTTATAACTCCACGATAATAATAGTAATTGTGGTTCTTTTGATAAGATTCAATAGCCTTATCATAGAATCCGCCGGCTTTCTCCAAATCACCTTTTATATCATAGCATCTTCCTGTATAGTAATTTGCACTATGTGCCGAATCGCTTATAGCAGTTACTTTCTGGTAATCAGCAATAGCAAGATCAAATTTTTCTTGTTCCATAAATAAGCCGGCACGAGCCCTTAATGCCTTTTCATAATCAGGATACAAATTAATAGCATCAGTAAACAAACCTATGGCCTGTTCCGAATTTTTTGAAGCCATTGCCTTTACAGCTGCATTGAACTTCTCGGCTGCTTCAGCCGGAATTCCTGTTGAATCCACAATTGTTGAATCTGCCTGAAGTAAATTACCCTGTGCAAACGCAATTCTAACATTCAAAACAGACAATAATGTTACTGCCCAGACTATGCAAAACCATCTTTTCATTTTCGGTTTTAGTTTTAATGAGTATGCGAATATAGTATTCCTGGCGGAACGACATTCTTTCTGACGTAAATTTCGTGCCAAAGGCTGCACGATACTAATTCAAATTGGTACCCAGTTCTCCATTTTTCATCTTTTGATAATATACCGACAACAATGCCATAAGTGAGGAAAACAATTGCAATGCCTGTTCTGTCTCTTTAGTAATCGACATCCCCTTCAACCTCATCAACATTTTTATATATAAAGCACTCAGACATAGTTCCACAACATTTGATTTTTTCTTATCTGTTTTTTCGCGGAACTCCTTTATCAATGGTTCCACCGTTTTGAAAGCCGTAACATAGTCGGAATACTTCATTACATTTAATAAGGTACTATGCAGATAAAGCAACTCGGTAATTAACTCTTCAGACTCTTGCACATGGCCCGTTTTCTGAATACCCTGCCGGTTCATCTGAGCAATAAAATTTTGATACCAAACTTTTAATTCCTGCTTTTTAGCAGCAGTAAGGTCATCTGAAACCGCTACAACATCCATTACTTTTTCAAGATCCATTTGGCAGGCTCTTATAAGATCTTCAGTTTGCCATAGGAACAGAATGTACTCTGCTACATTATTGTGTATGTCAAAATTTGAATTACTCACCTGTTAACTCTGAATGTTCCTTGTTTAAAATTTCTACAATTTTCATGGTAACATCGTGGGCATCATTGCCATACAACATGGGACCTCCGGGCTGATAAATAAAAACATAATCGTACCCATTCTGCTGTGCATACTCTTTGCAAACAGCTTCAATGGTTTTTAAATGACCTGACAGTACGGTAACCTGTAATTGTCCAAGTTCTTGTTCAAGGCGCATTTTTTCCTGTTCAAGATTTCTTTGTCTTCGTTCAAATTCTTTTTCGGCAGCCTCCTGATCACTCTTTGCCATTAAATGAAATTCTTTCTGCAATTTATCATAATACTTCATTAATTCTGCTTCTAAACCTGCCAACCTTGATTCTGCCGCCTTTTGTTTTTCCTCTAACTCTTTATTAAGTTTCTCTATTCTTTTATATTTAACTGAAAGCGTATCATTGTGAATATAGGCGATTCTCATCCCCCCTGTTCCAGAATGGTTTACATTGTTACCATTTTCTTTTTCAGATAGTTCATTTTTGGGTTCGCCTTCCTTTGAGGATTCTTTCTTCTCTTCTGCGCATCCTGCTACAAGTAATACAAATAGTGAGAATACATAAATGTTAAATATTTTACTGTTTTTCATTGTCTTATAAAGTTAATTCGATTTAAAATCCTTACGCATTTCTATAAACCGGAACATACACGACTCTAAAAACTGAGGTGTTAACTTACTCTCAATATACTCAATACCCTTTTCATCTGCTAGTACTTTGAATATCTGCTCATACGAGCCAATTTCAATTTTAAGCACATACTTATCATTCATATGAAAGATATTTATACTCAGTTTATGGTGAGGAATCTGTTTAACCAGTCTCATCGTGCGGTAAAATTATCAGTTATATTTGAATTTCGCGAATAAACAACAAATGTTTGAATTAGGTTCATTTCCGCATCAATGGCAACGCGACCTCTACTGGGCATTAAAATCACCAACTTTAATTACCCATACAGGCAGTGCTAAGCTTGATATTATTAAACCGGCAGACTGTGATACCTGGGCAGATGAAATTCTTTCAGATTTCTCGTACCATTCGGTCTTAGCCATCAAAAATCCTATGAACAGATTCCAGGGAAAGAATTTCCGTTTGGGGTACTACTTTGAAGATTTATTGGGATACTGGTTATCAAATAAGGCAGATGTATCCGGTTTAGAACGAAATATAACTGTGAAAGTTGGAAAGAATCTTATGGGTGAACTGGATTTTCTGTTTGTTTTAGGAGGTAAAGCGATTCATATGGAAGTAGCTTTCAAATTCTATTTGAACACAGGAATTTCTGCAGAGCCTGCGGAATGGAAAGGAACCCAGCCCCATGATAATCTGGAACTAAAAATTTACAAGACCATACACTTAACTCAAAACGCATTAGACACGTACAGAATTAAACATCAAAAGCTTCATATAAATTTCCAATCAATTTTCTTTTTAAAAGGCTATTTGTTTACCCATTACGATATTACGGACATGAAAATTCCGGAAATAATAAACCCCTGTGCTATAACGGGTAAATGGTATCGATACAGCGAGTTTATTGCGCTTGCAAAACAAACTGGAACGGAAAACAAATGTTTACCTGGAGAAGTATACCTGATTCCGGATAGAAAACTATGGATTTCACCAGTTATTACTACTATCCATGAACAAGGACTTATGAGTCTTGCCCGTTTGTTAAGTTTATTAAAGTCGAAAGTTGAAAGTAGTACCGAATCTTCGGTACTTATATGCAAATTAGAACCAGCAACACACGGATATATAGAATCGGAAAGAATGATGATTGTTCCTGACGCCTGGCCTCAAACAAGAACTGCCATGGGTTCCTGAACCTTTTTTTCGATAAACTCAAAAGGTATCTTTACCATAAATGCATAATCCTGTCCAACTTCAAGCATATCATCGTCGTTATACCGGTAAAACCACATAATACTTACCGATTTTCCGGCGTCAATTAATTCATTTAGTTTATACAGAACAAACAGGATTCTTTTGGAAGAAGAAATGTTAAAGAAATCCAAATCAATTCTCAACTCGGTATGCTCTTTGGCATGTTTAACGTATTCATCAAACCAATCAAGAACCGGGGTAAAGAAATACTCTGCGTCCGTAGGAATAGACTTCCCTCTGATAACAAATTCTTTCTGGTCTCTGTCCAGACATACAAATGGAGTCTTTTCGGTTCCTTCAATAATTAATGGCTGCATAATTCTCCTTGCAAATATTAGTTCAAATTCCAAAAACACAACCTTCCCACATTCTTAAAACTGATTCAATATGAATATTACACTACTACCATTCACACGTTTATAATTCAGTTGTAAGAAATAAATGGATATACGGTTTAACTCCGTGCTAAGTTATGAATTTTTTAGCAGATTAAACTTATATTTCTGCACATGAATCAATATAATCGACAAATCAATTAATAATTACGACCAAACGGTTATTCAATTTCAATACTCAATCACCGGTAAAAGAACGGCTTTAAAGCGCCATAACATCTTTAAATTTAGCAGCTTGACGTCTGGATATTTCAACCTTGCTTCCATCTTGCAACTCCACCATCAAACCTCCGTTGAACCAGTTTTCAATTTTTCTGATCAACTTCAGGTTGATGATATATTTTCTGTTAGCTCTGAAAAACAGTTTGCCATCCAGACGTTTTTCAAGATTATTTAATGACTTCAGAATTAATGGTTTTTGATCATGAAAGAACACTCTTACATAATTACCTTCACTCTCAAACATCCTAATATCTTTAAGCGTTACAAACCAACACTTTTCACCATCTTTTAAGAAAATCTGGTCATTCTCGGTTAATTTCTCAAGACTCTCCCGGGACTCAGCTCCTTTGTCCAACACTTTTTTCATTGCCTCATCTAACCTGTCAGGATGAACGGGTTTCAACAGATAATCCAGAGCATTCACTTCAAATGCCCTGATGGCATATTCATCAAATGCAGTAACAAATATCACTTCCGGTAATTCGTCCATCTCGTTAAACAAATCAAACCCGCTTTTGCCGGGCATTTGAATATCCAGAAATACCAGATCAGGATTGTGCTTTTTTATACTCAACTGAGCATCGTCTACATTGGAACATTCGTCCACAATTTCAATTTCAGGATAACCTGCAAGTAGTCCGGCCAATTCTTTACGGGCCAGTCGTTCGTCATCCACCAGAATCACTTTCATATGCTTTTATTATTGGTAATACTAATACTGCTTCAACCATTCCGTTATTTTCTCGCAATTGCAGCGAAGCATCCTTTCCATAAAGCAGTTGAAGTCTTTTCAACGCATTAGACAATCCTATTCCTTCTCCCTGATTTAGAAAATCGGTATTTATAAGATTCAAAACACCACTATTACGAACCACTATATTTAACATTTCACCTGCTTTCCGAATCACAATTTCAACCTGACCGCCTTTGGGTAATTTACTTATTCCATGCTTAATAGCATTTTCAACGATGGTCTGCAGCAACAAAGGAGGAAATGAATTTCCCAACAGTTCCTCATCTACCTGATAATTCACTTTCAGTC
This sequence comes from uncultured Weeksellaceae bacterium, assembly GCA_964508605.1. Classification (GTDB taxonomy): domain Bacteria; phylum Bacteroidota; class Bacteroidia; order Flavobacteriales_D; family CAZDUI01; genus CAZDUI01. The sequence goes on from CAZDUI010000007.1 coordinate 102,214, forward strand.
GCTCCTCATATCTTATTGACTCTAAAGACAAATAATCTTTCACCACCTGAAGTTCCTCCCGTAAACTTATTTCCCTTTTTCTTCCCATCAACAAAGTGTTTCTTAGAATCGTACTTAATTGTGTAATGGCTAGTTTTGCCTGTAACGGATTTTCGTCAACCAATGCTCTGATACTGTTCATACTGTTAAACATAAAATGTGGGTTCAGTTGAGCCTTCAGATTATTCAGTTCCATTTCATTTCGACTGGCTTCCCATTTCAAATTTTTAATTTCTTCCTGTCTGGATTTCTCAAAATAGTGATACATAAAGTAGATTGCCGACCACATAAATACCAGAAATGCCTGATTGATTATACCCACAAGCATATCGCTTAGGGTAAAGTCTTCAAATGGTTCCTTTAAGATATATTTCTGAATAAACAGCCTGAAGGCCAACAATATGACCCCGGAAATAAAACTAGCCACCAGTACTCTAGGAAACAGAAACAATATACTGTATTGGAACCAATTATAAGCAACTATTACCTGCCTGTAGATATGGGTTACCAGCACACCTGAAACCAGCACAATAAAGAGCGCTGTAGAAAATCCCGGCTTCGACTGTTCTGCATTATCAGACGCTACCCAGATGAGTCCTACAAAGGAACTCCAACCCAGAATCTGAGCAACCCAATATATCCATTTACCCTTGTACACAAATTCAAATGTAACCATGCTGACCATATTATTACATATTATTACACAAGTGGAAATATTAGTCGAAGACCTGCAACAGCCGCAGATAGAATTTTTTTACCGACAAATACTCAATACAGATTACCTTTGAAATATGCATTGCTATTCAGCGGCAGAAATAGACAATATAAAAGTTTTCTTCATTATTGGAAGACCGCGGTCGGGTACCACTATGTTAAGAACTCTGTTCGATGCATTACCTGAGATTTCAATCCCGCTGGAAAGTAAAGTAATGATTTTGCTTTATTTGAAATATGGAAAGGTACAAAAATGGAATCGCAATTTGATTTTAAAGTTTCATGCTGAAGCGATGAATGAGACGAAGTTGCAGGCATGGCAAATCAACAGAGAAAAAACCCTGAATGACATGTTGCGTCTGGACTCTTCTGCAACATTTTCAAGACTCATCAAAATATTGTATTTAAATTACTTGTCGTTTTATGACAAAGAAACCATTCTTTACATAGGAGATAAAAACCCGGGATACTCTTATGTTCTGTACTACTTAAAAATATTGTTGTCAATCTTTCCTGAAGCAAAAGTTATTCATCTCACCAGAGATTATCGGGATCATTACCTTTCCATGAGCAGGGTAGATTTTGAAGGCAATCACTTGTCTTTGGTATGTTACAGATGGAAATACAGTTTTGAGGGCATCAGAAGAATAATGAAACGAAGGCATGATAACTATTACTTTATACGTTATGAAGATTTGGTGCAGGAACCCGGGTTACACTTGAGTAATTTATGTAACTTTCTTAACATCAGTTACCATGAGTCCGCTTTAAGATTTTACGAAAAAAAAGAGGAAGTTCTAAAAGTATACAACTACGAAGACGTAATGCGGTATCACAGTAATTTGTTTTCGCCCATCAGTGCGGAACACATTAACAAATGGGCCACCCGGATGTCTGAGCAGGAAATTGCCAGGGCCGACTACATTACAGGGAAAGCTGGCTTTGCAGCCGGATACATAAGGGGAGATCGAAGTTATCTATACTTCAACAATAAATTTTGGTTAATAAAGCAATGGTTGTATGTACTACCTGACAGGGTGTACTCCAGAATCTGGCTTGTCTATAAACGACTATTAGACCGCATAATCCCCGGTGGGGGGCGCAGAAAACCTTTTATGTCCAAAATTTATTTCCGCCTCTTCAGAAGACAAACAAAAAAATCGCCCTCTGCATAAGGGCGATTTATGTTATTTGTAATATTAATTATCTAATTACAATCCTGTCCTAAATAAATTTGATTTTGAAATGGCTACCCAGCTTCATTAGGAA
>CAZDUI010000008.1:0-96565 GCA_964508605.1 uncultured Weeksellaceae bacterium
CTGTTTCAGTCCCACGTACATAGCATCTGAATGTTCTTTCATAAACACGCCTGTTCGCATCCATTTGCGCCATCCGTTGCCGCTGTATGTTGTGTTGTTGTCTCCGTCTAAATGCAGCATACTCCATGGGGTGTTGGTTGCAAAGTAACCATTGGGCCCAATGCCGAAGTAACCGGAAATTGAACATGGAATTAAGGTGGGTCAGTAAAGGACAGTCCTTTTTATTAATATTTTTTGTAATGTTGGTGCAAAGATGTATTTTTAACTTATGGATACAGGAATTTTATTGAGAAGTCACTTGTTGTTTATTTTTGGAATGATAGGGTTTTACTGCCAGGTAGCGGGTCAGCAAAGTGAGCGGCTAACTATAATAAAAGCAGGGGTTTTTACACCTGATCCAAATCAGGCCGATCCTGAAGTGAAGGTTTTACACAGGGAAGCACCCGTGCCCGGAGGAATGGATTACCAGTCAATGTTGCGAACCAAAAAGCAGGAAATGAGCAGGAAATACCCTGCGAAGGCGTGCAACACAGTAAGGGATAGAACACCATTGGTTTCTGATACCCTTCCGGTTCAAAAAGATGGATTTGAAGGGAATGCCAGCGGTAGCAGCACACCCAACGATAATAGTTTGGCCATCAGCAACGGCGGTTATCTTATCAGTGCAATAAATACAACCTTGCATTTTTATGATTTAAATAATGATACCTTATTGTACAATAAGTCGTTATCGGTATTTATGCTGCCTACTACCATAACCGGCAGTAAATACGATCCTAAGGTGATTTACGACAATGAAGCCAACCGGTTTATCCTTGTTTTTTTAAATGGTAGCAGTGCCAGTACCAGTTCAATAGTTACCTGTTTCAGTTCCACTGAAAATCCAATGGATCCATGGCATATTTACGTGGTTGAAGGAAATCCGTTTAACGATACTTCCTGGACCGATTACCCGGCGTTGGCTTTAAACAAAACCGATTTGTTTATTACCGGAAATTTAATTTTATCACAATCAGGTGTTTCGTGGCAGGCAGGATTTAAACAAACGCTTATTTGGCAAATACATAAGCAAGACGGTTACGATGGGTTAGACAGTTTGCGCTTGATGCTTCATTCAGATATTAACTACGATAACCGCCGCATTCGCAATCTTCATCCGGTAATGAGCGGAAGAGGGCTTTATGATACCGATCAGTACTTTTTAAGTAACCGAAATTTCAGTACCGGCAGTGATTCGATATTTGTGGTGCGTATTGACGGCGACTTTTTAACGGGAGCCGGGAACCTGACAATTGATGATGTAACTTCTGACAGACAATATCATTTGGCGGTAAATGCCCCGCAGGCAGATGGTCAGGAACTTGCAACCAACGATACACGTGTGCTGGGGGCTGTAAAGGAGCAGAATATTATTCATTTTGTGGGCAATACAACCGATACTGCAACCGGAACGGCGGCCATCTATCACGGTCGTCTGGACTTAAATACTCAGGTGGTTACTATGCATATTCATAGTGACAGCGTTTTGAATTACGGATATCCCAATATTGCGCATCAGGGAATAGAATGGGGAGAAGAGGCATGTGTAATAACCTACGAATACAGCAGTGCAATTCATAATCCCGGTTTGGCATGTATATATTATGACAATAACGGGACACATCATCAGCCGGTATACTTGCGCACCGGTGACAGCACCATTAACATGTTGGGCGGGCTGGAGGAGCGCTGGGGCGATTATATGGGTATTCAAAGAAAATACGATGAACCTTGTACCGTTTGGTGCGCCGGTACGTATGGCAATGCAGCGCGTAAAAATGCAACATGGATTTCAAAAGTTGCTGTAAGTGACACGTGTAGCGATTTGCCCTATACATTGAGTGTGTCGGAACAACGTACAAATGAATCATGGATGAAAGCGTATCCCAATCCTGCTTCACAAAAAGTAACATTGGAATTTATAAGCACTACAGACGCGATGGTAAGTGCAGTAATTTACGATTTATACGGCAGACAAGTAGCGTTGCTTGTAAAAGACCGATTCCGGCAAGGATTAAATGTTTTAGAGTTTAATGCGGCTTTTTTACCAACGGGCACATATGTCCTGAGAATTGAACCGGAAATCGGAAAAAGTATTAGTAAAAAACTGGTTGTTGTTCATTAAAATTTGCAAAGACTTTTATTGTCGTCTGCAGATTCTATTCAGAAGAGTCTGATTTTTTAGTCCTTAGTGATTTTAAAATACTGCGTGATTCCTTTGCCTTTCGCTTTTTAGCCAGAGCCGCTTTACCGGGACGAGTAGGTTTTCGTATTTTTTTCTCCTTCAACACAGTTTCCAGAAATTCATTCAACTTTTCTATTGCCAGCTGTTTGTTTCTGAACTGACTGCGTGTTTCCTGACAGATGATTTGAATAACCCCGTGTGCATCAGGGATACGTTTTTTGATTTTTTCTTTCTCAATTTCAGAAATTACCGGACAATTTTCAAAATGAAATCTTAGTTCAACTTTTGTGGAGACTTTGTTGACATGTTGTCCTCCCGCTCCACCGCTTCTACTGGTTTTGAATTCAATACAATCCAAAAGATTGCGTTGCCACAAGGGTATATATTCTGAACTGTTTGATTCCACCTTAAAACCGTTCTTTATATAACTTCATGCTTTCGGTAATCACTTTAAGTGCTTTTTTACGGTCGAGAACTTCACTAACTTTCACGGCCCGGTTTTCAGTTAGTTTATAGGTTTCAAAAAAGTGTACCAATTCTTTAACTATGGCCGGCGACAAGTCGTTGATGTCTTGCAGATGAATAGAGGTATAGTCGTTATTGATAACGGCAATAATTTTATCGTCTTCTTCGCCGGTATCTTCCATACTTAATGCGCCTATTACCCTGGCAGCCACCACACATCCCGGTTCAAGGGTGTAGGAAGTCATTACCAGAATATCCAGAGGATCATTGTCTCCGGTAAGGGTTTGGGGTATAAAGCCATAGTTTCCCGGGTAAGACATAGAAGTACGTAAAATACGGTCGAGCCGCAGCATACCTGTTTGCTTGTCAATTTCGTACTTGGTACGGGTTCCGAAAGCAATTTCTATCAGTGCGTCAACCACTCCGGGTGCTTGTTTTCCGGGGGATATATCGTGCCATGGATTAAATGAACTCATGCGCGAAGGTAAGAAGAAAACGTTGTATACGTATGCTAATAAAAAGAGTGGAGCTGCCGGGAGTCGAACCCGGGTCCAGATAAAGTGACAAGATGTGTTCTACACGCTTAGCTGCTTCATTAATTTTCGTCAACCGGCCGGGAAAGAGCACCCTACCTGAAGCTTATCTCCTGATTTCTTGTTCTGACAACCGGAGTACATGTCAAAACCAGTGTATAATACGATACCCCAAATAGTCAGATAACACACCCTTCTGACCGGGGCACTCGTCTGCGTTACTGTGCTTCGCGCAGAATAAAGCCGTTCGTCTTAGACGATTAGGCTGCGAGAGCGTAGTTGTTTTCGCCGTTTATTGGCGTGAATCCGGTTTGTACGAGCCGTTGATTCGTCGCTCGGCGTGCCCACATGTTCTCAATCTTTCCTGTCAAATCCAAAAACAGCCCCATGTGAATGTGAAAGAACCGTCACAAAGATACGAATATTGCTGAATACGGTTACGCGCTATCTGTAAATAATCAGTGTTTTTCCGGCAATAATCATATCGCTTCGCAAGTTATTCCATTGTTTAATCTGCCGGACAGTAACACCATATTTTAATGCAATATGTCCCAGTGTTTCGCCCGAGCGGATGCGGTGCACGGTATAGTTGCCGGTAGGTATAGAAGTGTCCGTTTTTGCCTGTTTTTGAATTCTCTTAGCCTGAGCTTCCCGCAAAGGAGTAACATCTAATATTAATGAGTCCAGTTCAGGATTGGCTTTTAACGTGTCAATGGTACGAATAAATGCCTCTGTAAGAAGTCGCCCTTTCAATTTGTAACCGGGTGCAGTAAGATGAATTAAGTCTTTTTGTGCCAAGCCTTCGGCAGCCCACTTTTTTAATACGGCCCTGCCTCCTGAAACCCACCACCAGTCCCAGAACATACAATCCAGTTCGCCTGCCAAATTACGTATCAGGTTTGCAAAGCGGTCTCCCGAACGAATGTTTCTTCCTTTGTAATACAAGTCCTGTGTGGTTGTTAGTAAAATGGAGGCAGAAGGCGTTGCTTTTCTTATTCTGGCTACTATATCTCTTATCTCGCCCGACAGTTCGGCTTTTACACTATCTTCATACATATAATCGTTGGTTCCGAAATCAAGAATTACAAGGTCGGCATCCAAAGCCTGAAGATGATATTCAAACAAATCTTCATACAAGATTCCGCGAAAACGACTTCCTCCTACACCCACGGCATGGTAAATCATTCCACCGGGCTTATCACTTTCCAGGGAGATACCGTAAAATTCAAAATAGTTCTGCTGTGTACCGTTTTGTTTTGTTCTGACAATTAAATCGGCACCCAATTCGTTAATAATAAGATTAATGTATGGTAATGTGTCACCATTGTTCTGTACCACTTTTACAGGATAGGTTTTTCCGGCAGTTTCTATTTCCAGGTCGAAAGATGCGGTGTCCCGGCTGCAGAATATCTTAAGTACCCGGTAATGCAAAGGATACGGCTGATTCCACGTGAAAGTAAAGGAACTACCGGTTTGTGTTGAGCGAATTGCCATACCCATGACGCCTAATGTAACTTTAGGAGGAATAATCATGGTTTTACCGAACTCCCATTCGCCGGTGAATTCTGATTTATATTGGACAGAAGAGTACGATTTAGCTGCAGCATAAGGGAAAATCATGCCTTTTCCACCGTCACCATGCAACAATTGCAGGTTTTTACGAAGTACTGATGTTGAAATATCGCTTTGAATGTGCGAATCACCGGTGTGTACTATAACAAAAGGGGTTTCTTTTCCGGCTTTCCAGACGTCATGAAAATGTTGAATGGCTGAGCGATGATGAAACTGAATGAGATTCATGTTATGGTTGTACCACGGGTATTTCGCGGTATCGCTAAGATTTATTTCCTGCGCGTGAACGAATAAACCGGGAAAAACCGAAGAAAATATAAGGAAAAGAGTTCTCATGGTTTTATGGTGTCTTTTCTATCAGGTAAATTTTGAAGAGAATCGATACCCGTAACATTACCCGTTGAATCTGTCTCTGTGGGTCTTTTCTCAAGAATCACCTTGCCTGTTGTGGCATGCAGCATGCGTCTGATACGCTGAATGTGATACCCGGTATTGGCAGAAAATGCACCATTAATAAATATAAGATCTGTAATTCCGTATTCCTTTATTAATGAGGAAATGCCCCGTTCGCAATACCTGTAATCCAGTATAAGCAAGGTTTCAAAATGTGCACTGAAATATGTGGCAAACGGATTTCCGTAGGAGTTTTTTACGATGATGGCACGTCTGCCGTTATTCAACGGTGTTTTGCAAACCATTAACGGCCAGTCTGCTCCCAGAAAAACCGAATAACTGTTCATACCCCTGGCACTCTCGGCATATAAGGCTCCGGCAACTTCCTTAAACTGGTTTGTTTTTATAAATTTAGTGGTATTATGATTACCGGGCACTTTCCAGTAATGGACTGTATCCGGTTTTTCTGCAAGTTTTGGGTCACGGGTTTGTGCGTACAAAGATCCATAGAATCCGGGAATTTCTTTGTGATCCATTTCGTTAAGTGCAATGGGTTTTACTTTTGCTTTTTTACACCAGGCGGTATATGCATAATATGCAGCAAGTCCGGTCCAGTGGTGGTCGGTTCTGAAATACAAATACTCATCTTCGTGTGCCTTTAAAACAGAGTACGCGTCAACCGGACGAACATAGTCGTTAAGGAAACTATATATCTGCTCTATATTTTCTTTTTCCCTTCCCTTGAGGTGCGAATATTTTTGGGGCATATAAAATTCACCAGCCGACGGCACAACAGTAACATAAATGTTCACAACGTCTTTTAAATCATCAACATAGGAGTTAATAGCGTCGGCATAAGCTTTTGCCATGGTTGAATTACCGCCAAAAACCTGCAGGGCCCTATTGTTGTATATTAGAAGACCTTTGTTTTTCTCAACTTTTTCTTCAGGAAATTCTTCTTTTGGTTGTAAAGTAGAAGCAGTATCCTTAACAACTTTTTCAATTTGCTCCGGCTCATCTTCAACCATAGGTTCGGCCTCATAGAAGGCTTCTTTTTCATTTTTTATTCCGCGCCAGTCTTCCAGTTTCATTGAAAATTCCATCCAATGTTCTCGCAGGGCAAAGTTATCTGCTACATACATATCAATTCCTTGCATAAATTCTCCTTTCCAGAATCCATCTGTAGAAAATTTTGGAAAAGAGGCCAATTCCCTTCTTTCCACATCGCTGGTTTTTTTATGTGGTAACACAAGGAACGCAATTCCTCCGGTTGTAAGCAGGCAAATAAAAAGAGCAATGTACACTAAGTAAAACTTATTCTGTTTTGCGGTATCCCGGGTTATATTTTCAGTGCCTCTCATATTTAGAACCTGAAATAAAGAAACGGATTATAGCTCTTACCTACAAGCATGGCGGTAGCAGTAAATAACATAGCAAAACTCATTAGAGCTACAACCAACGGTAATATCATTGTTAACGTGTTGTTTCTTATTACGATACGTCTTGCATGTACATATATAGGTAAACAAAGCAATATGGCAAATAAAAACCAGTAAATATTTTCCATGAACACAAGTGTGAATTCCGGTGTATGGACAGTATTGGCGGTGGCTCCAAAGAGGATTTTAAGGTAATGGCGTAGTTTTGAAAGGTCCTCAAAGTAAAAAATTACCCAACCCAGCATGGCAAGGGGTATTAAATACAAATGGCTTATGAATGCGGGTAATTTTTTCAAAATATTTCCCAGGAATAGTCGCTCAATGAATATCAGTGCTCCCCAGAAAAGACCCCATAAAATAAAATTCCAACTTGCCCCATGCCAGAGGCCGGTAAGTAACCAAACTATGAAAAGGTTTCTGTATGCGTATTTTTTTTTCCCGCCTAATGGAATGTATATATAATCTCTGAAAAATGTACCCAGGCTAATGTGCCATCTGCGCCAGAAATCAGTGGCAGATTTTGCAATGTATGGGTAAATAAAATTTTCGTGATAATGAAATCCGAACATTCTTCCTAAGCCGATAGCCATATCACTATAACCCGAGAAATCGAAGTAAATTTGAAGGCTGAACATGGCTATTCCAAACCAGGCTTCGCTTACTGCCAAACCGTTCAGGTCTCCTGCCATATAAGTTTCAGCAAGTTCACCGGCAACGTTGGCTATTGCAACTTTTTTAAATAGTCCGATACAAAACCTAAAAATACCGGCACTGATGTCGTGGATTTTTAATACCCTTGTTTCAATTTCGTTGGCAATGTGTTGATAGCGAACAATGGGGCCGGCGACTAATTGATGGTACAGGCTTACAAACATCATGAAATTCATGAAATTACGTTGTGCAGGCACCTCTTTTCGGTACACATCCACCACGTAACTAATGGTTTGAAAAGTATAGAATGAAATACCAATGGGAAGACTGAATTCAGGTTCAACAAAGGTTGTACCCAGTAAAAGATTAATATTCTGTGTGATAAAACCGCTGTATTTGAATGCCACCAGTAGCCCCAGATTTAAAACAATACTGGATACAAGTGGCCATCTGCGGTATTTTGTGCTGCGGTACTTTTCAACCAATATGCCATGAACGTAATCTATAGAGGCACTGAAAATGAGCAGTGATATCCAAATAGGTTCACCCCAGGCGTAGAAAACAAACGAGAAGAAAGTCAGCAATGCGTTTCTGTATGTTTTCCCGGGGAAACTGTAGTAAAGCAACAGATTCACCGGAAGAAAAATGTACAGAAAAGTGAGATTGGCAAATACCACTTGCAGGTTTTTAATGGGATACAGGTACAAAGAAAAGCAAAGCATTTGCAATGGCAATGCGCAGATGTAAGTTGTGAATAAATTATGGTTGTGAAAGTTTATATCTTTGTCATGTGCAAGAAGGATTGGTATTAAAAAGTACGGGAAATAAGTATAAGGTACTTTCCAAAGAAACCATGTATGAATGTGTTGTTCGCGGAAAGCTGCGAATAGGAAATCTTAGAACTACCAACCCTGTTTCGGTGGGAGACAAGGTAATCTTTGATGCTGAATCAGCTTCCATCTCGGGAGTTTTACCCAGAAGGAACTACATCATCAGGCGAAGTGTAAATCTTAGTAAGGAAGCCCACATTGTTGCAGCGAATATTGATCAGGCCATTTTGTTACTAACTATTTCGCGCCCGGGAACCCCGGCTGGTTTTATAGACCGTTTTCTTGTATCCGCCGAAGCATATCACATACCGGTTATTTTGGTTGTAAACAAGTGTGACGATTTGCGGGATACGGATGAACATGTAAATCTTGCAATTTTTAACGATACATACCGTGAAGCGGGTTATCAGGTAATAAAAATCTCGGCATTGATTGAAACGGATATCAACAGGATAAAGGATATTGTCAGTGGTAAAATTACATTAATCAGCGGGAATTCCGGTGTAGGTAAAACTACTCTCGTAAATGCGTTGTGTCCTCATTTAGCATTGCGTACGTCTGAAGTTAGCGATTCTCACCAAAAAGGGAAGCATACAACAACGTTTGCTGAAATGTTTGCGTTGGATACCGGTAATACCGATAAAGGATTTATTATTGATTCACCCGGAATTAAAGGATTCGGTCTGGTGGACATAAGTAAGGAGGAACTGGGAAAACTTTTTCCTGAAATTAGAACATACAGTAAAGAATGCAAGTATCACAATTGCATTCACATTAACGAGCCTGGCTGTGCAGTACTTAAGTATTTAGAAAAGCATCCTTTGTTTGAAAGCCGATACCGCAGTTATTTGTCTATGCTGGAGGATATTGACGGATATTCAGAGAAATACCGAAAAGCAGATTAACAATGAAGGTAGTATTACAAAGAGTATTAAACGCAAGTGTTGAGGTTGAAGGGAACATTACAGGCAGAATTGATAATGGTTTGCTTTTGCTGGTTGGGTTTGCTCCTTATGATACAGAGGTCATGATGCAGAGAGTTGCCGATAAAATAATTTCCATGAGAATTTTTAATGATGCTGAAGGCAAAATGAATCTTTCTGTGGCCGACGTTAAAGGGGCGTTGCTTCTTGTGAGCCAATTTACACTCTATGCTGATACGCGAAAAGGGAGCCGGCCTTCGTTTGTTGAGGCGGCGCCGCCGGAACAAGCAAAAGAATTGTACCTCAGATTTGCAGAAATTCTTCGAAATCATTCCGCAGCGCTTCAAATAGAGCAGGGGATATTTGGGGCACACATGAATGTTACCTTCACCAATAGTGGCCCTGTTACCATCCTTTTTGATAGCAATTCATTCCGATAGCAATTATATTTATAACATTTACAGCTATTTAAAATTATACATTTTGTACAATACATTTTGTACAATACATTTTGTACAATACATTTTGTAAAACTACTTTGAAGTGATTATCTTTGTGGTGTGGAAGAGTTAAATCCCTTTTTAATCTCTAATTACACTGCGCCTGAATTTTTCTGCGACAGGGAAGAAGAGACTACACGTATTATTCAAAATATTACCGGAAATAGTAATATAGTTTTTTTTGCTCAGCGGCGCATTGGGAAAACAGCTTTGGTGCGACATGTATTTCATGAATTAGAGCGAAAAAAAAATGTATGTATCTATATAGACATATTTGCGACCAAAGATTTGAAAGATTTTTCGGACCTGATAGCCGGCAGCATATATAAAATTATACAACAACGCGGCAATGCTTTTAAAAAGTTTTGGGAATCGATAAAGTTAATGAGACCTGTACTTACCACTCATGAAATGACAGGTCAACCGGAACTTACATTGGATATTACAACCCCGCGTCAGGTGGAGAAGAGTATAACGCAGATGTTTGAATATTTGGATAGTCAAAGATTTAAAGTGGTAATCGCTATCGATGAATTTCAACAAATATTAAATTATCCTGAGAAAAACGTTGAGGCCTTGCTGAGGACCTGCATACAGCAGCTTAAAAATGTGAATTTTATTTTCTGTGGCAGCAATCTTACCATGATGCACCAGATATTTACGCATACCCGCCGGCCGTTTTATTCCAGTACCATGAATTTGAATCTGAAGAGAATTCCACGGGATAAATATATGGCTTTCATCAGGCATCATTTTGAAAAGGGAAAGCGAAAGATTACGGATGATGTTATCAACGAAATTTTAGATTTAACCGATAGTCATACCTATTATACTCAAAGATTGTGTCACGAGCTATATGGTTCAAGAAACAGAAAACTAACCATTGAAGCAGTAAGAATGAAGCTTGGTGAGATTCTTACAGATCATGAAAACATGTATTTTCAGTACCGGAATTTGATTACCAGTGTTCAGTTCTCTCTAATGAGAGCAGTAGCAATAGAAGGAAGAGTATACCAACCCTATTCGCAGCTTTTTATTAAAACACACAATTTAGGTGGTGTGGCCGGAGTAAAAAGGGCACTAAACGCTTTGGTTGAAAAAGAATTGGTGTTTTATCACAGCAATATTGAAAAGCCTTTTTATGAAATTCAGGATAAGTTTTTGATGCATTGGCTTAGGGTGCGTTTTTAGCTTTCTTTTTTGCACGTGGATGATGCTCTAAAATTTCTGATCGCAGATAATTACGATCAAGGTGCGTATAGATTTCGGTAGTTGTAATGCTCTCGTGTCCTAACATTTCCTGAACAGCTCTAAGGTCGGCCCCCCCTTCAACCAAATGTGTTGCAAAGGAGTGTCTAAAGGTATGTGGGCTAATCGTTTTTTTTATTCCTGATATTGTACCAAGTTGTTTTACAATATAAAAAACCATTACGCGGCTCAATCGTTTGCCACGACGATTTAGAAAAACAATATCTTCCTCTCCTTTAGCAGGGGTCAATTCTTTTCTGTAGTAATTTACGTACAGTGTTGTAAGAGCAATTGCCTCTTCGCCAATGGGCACTAGTCTTTCTTTATCACCTTTTCCAATAATTCTTATAAATCCTTCGTTGAAGTGACAATGACTCCATTGCAGGTTTGTGAGTTCACTTACTCGGATACCACACGAATACAATAATTCAATAATAGCCTTGTTTCGATGGCCTTCGGGTAAGGATAAGTCGATACAAGAAAGCATCTTATCTATCTCATCAACTGATAAATATACGGGGAGTTTTCTTGGGGTTTTTGGATTCTGAATCAATTCAGTAGGGTTAGAAGTGCAATACCCGTCGGCAATCATATAGCGCCAAAAAGCTCGTAAACCACTAAGAATCCGGGCCTGTGAAACCGGAGAAATTCCAATATCCAGCAGATGGGCAAGAAAATTTTCAATATTTTGGCGTGTAATCTGTTCCGGCGATTTATCAGGAATATACTTGCTGAATAATTCTATATCATGAAGGTAACTTTCAATAGTATTATTGCTTGCATTCTGAACCAGTCTCAAATCCAATTGAAACCCTCTGATGGAGGACTGCCATTTTTCCATTGAAATGTGAAAATACGCAACAGCAGTTAATAATGTATCTTTACCCTATGAAAATATTAATTCTGAATGGACCCAATCTAAATTTATTGGGAGTAAGGGAGCCGGAGATATATGGTAATCAAGGGTTTGATACATTTTATACAGCTTTGGTTCAACAGTTCCCTCAGTTAAAGTTTCAATATTATCAGTCGAATTTAGAAGGTGAACTGATTGATAAAATACAGCAAGCGGGTTTGGAAGGCATTGCCGTAGTTTTTAATCCCGGAGGGTATACGCATACGTCGGTTGCAATTGCCGACGCAATAAAAGCTGCAAAATGCAGGGTATTGGAAGTACACATTACGAATATTAAAAGCAGGGAACCTGAGCGCCACTTTAGTTTGGTTAGCTCGGCTTGTATAGGTACTATTACAGGATTAGGTTTGTTTGGTTATGCCCTGGCGGTAAGCTGGTTTATAGCGAATCCGGAAGGAAGTGTTAACTAAACCTGCTTAGATCTATGTTTTTAAATGAATGAATGTGTTTTATAAAATGTGAAACAACCATATTACCGGCATACCTACCTCTCGGAGTGTTATTACCCAGATTTTTAATCACTTTTCTTTCCTTCTTTAGCCTGCGAATTGCTGAATAGAAATGAAAGTGGGCTTTAATTATCAGTAGGGTGAGTTTGGGTTTTCCCTGAATCAAAAACCGAAAACCGGCAATTCCGTCCCACATCATTCTATAAAAGATTTTTCCGCATACCCAACCTGTTTCATTTCGATAAAGCATAAACAGGCTATTTCTAAAATTAAGATATGCTTTTCGCGGACTCATATAGTCAAGGGTTGCCCCTCCAAGATGAAAAACTTCAGTATGTCTTTCAAAACGAATTAAGTATCCCATGCGCTGTATTCTCCAGCACAGATCAATTTCTTCCATGTGTGCAAAAAAGTGTTCGCTGAAACCTCCGGCTTTGTGAAATAACTCACTTCTGATAAACAAACAAGCACCTGATGCCCAGAAAATATCGACATTGTTATCGTATTGTCCGTTGTCTTCTTCAACCTTACTAAAAATACGTCCTCTGCAAAACGGGAATCCCAATTTGTCAAGATAACCTCCGCCTGCCCCTGCGTGCTCAAATTTATTTCGTTCTCTATAAGATTTAATTTTAGGTTGTACGGCTCCTATTTTTATGTCATTAAATTGAGACAAAGGGGCAACCAGCCAATTGGGCGTAACTTGAATATCGCTGTTTATCAATACATAAATATCTGCAGTAATTTGCTTCAGTGCGTAGTTGTACCCCCCTGCAAAACCACGATTCTTATCCATTCTAACAATTTCAACCTGAGGATAAGTGTTCTGAACCCAGTTACAAGAATCATCAGTACTTGCGTTGTCAGCAAGGTAAATTCGAGCATCCCTTGTATTTTGAATTACAGATGGAAGGAATTCTTGCAGCAAACTCAATCCGTTCCAGTTTAATATTACAACCGCTGTATTCAATTGCGGGCGAAAATACAGTAAATTTTCAGTTCAAAAGGTTATCTGGGGTTATTGAACATTTCCTGACTGTTGCCTCCCCAGTACCGGTAATTTCCGTTGATGGGGTCATCAATTGATCCGTCACCCGGTGTAGTTCTTGAATTCAGCATGGTTTGCCACCTGTAATTTTGAATTTCTCCTCTTAAATCAGAATGAATGAGCTCATAATCGTTGGTTACCAGGTCGGGTTGATAAAATACAAATCGCTTGTTAGTAAAGTTACCTAATTTATAGTAATGCCATATCTGGTACGGATAAGTACTGGGTTCGTTGGGTCGGTCCATAATTGTATTTGGCGCACCATATTTCAAATAAATTCGGCCACGGTCAGTTTCAAAACCTTCTTTTATGCTTGTGCCAAATAATTTATTGGTTTTATATATTTGTTTGCGATACTTTTCCCATTCGGCATGCGGTTCAGTATTATTTCGATTATACCAAAAGGCGTAGAAAAATTTCTGACGCGTTTCAATATCGCTGTTTTTTATTTCTTTCATCAATACCATCGATTCAGAGTCATCTGCAATAACCCGTATGGCGGCAAGAAAATAATTTAATGAATCGGCAGGGATACTTTTTGTAACAAAGGCTTCTTTTATATCAATTTGTTGTAGTTGTGTTATATCGAAAGGAGGAAGAACACCCTCTCTTTGAAAATATGTTTTTTTAATGTCAATCAATTCATTTTCCTTATCTCTTATTTCAATTACCAGATTATAGCCTCCATCGGGTAAATCGGTGATAGGAAAAATTGTAAAAACAGGTAGTACCTCTGTGGCATTTTCACGGGATTGCTTGATAAGTTCTTTGTAGAGTTTTCCCGATTCGTTATTTTCAATGTATTGTTTTACAATAAATTTCCCATCGTCACCCCATACAGCTCGCGTATTGTATATTTCGCAATAGGCCACCAGTTTTTCAAATTCAGCCGGATAAAAATTCATAACCATGGGAATCAGGTTATAGCCACTTCTTGTAATAGCGATTGGTTCGGCAGCTTTACTCATGGATTCCACCAATTCAATATCGCTAATCATGACAATATTAGATGAATATCCAACTGTTATGGATTCACTGTGCCTGAAAACCTCAACTTTTTCGTCATTTAGGTCTTTAATCTCAAGTTCATATTCATAGGTGCCGGGTTCAATTACGAATCGTTGCTGGTCTAATAATGGAGTTATAAGTGAATCTCCGACAGAAGTACCATTCAGACAGTATTTTTTAAATGTAATAATCTGATTGTCTTTTTTAAAAATGTGTAGCACTTCAACAGCACATGATAGTTTTCCGGTACTGTCAGCAATATAGGTTACAGAAGTGTTTTCAACCAGGAGATAGGTTTCTACATATGTACCCGACCCCGGGGCATAAAATCTTTTAAGGTTTAAATAGGCCTGCATTTGTGCCTGAGTACCATATCCGGTTAAAAGCATGATAATCAGAAATAAACGATAAAGTTTTGATGAAATCATAGGTATAAATTTACAAAATCCCGGTAATCTGAACAAATAAATTATTGAAAGGTGCGAATGAATGATTTTTTGGAAAGAAGAAATTTATACTTTTGCAGCGGAGAGATGGCAGAGTGGTCGATTGCGGCGGTCTTGAAAACCGTTGAGGTGCGAGCCTCCGGGGGTTCGAATCCCTCTCTCTCCGCGCCTTAAGTATTCAATACTTAACAAAGCCGCTTAAATCGAAAGATTCAGGCGGTTTTTTGTTTAGAGCATATCACAAAATATTCAAGAAATCGCAATGAAATGGTGAACCATTTGGTGAACTTGTTTATACTTGCATCCGGTTCACCTGTATTGGTGTAAACCTTTAGTTTTACTGCAAGTTCGTTTGTTTTTATTTGCTTCGTTTTGATGTTCGTTTTGTACTGAATCATAGTGATTCGGTACCATGTTAAAACAAGTAATATGAAAACGAATCAAAATTACAGTTTGCAGTTCCTTATCAGGACTGCCAAATCGAAAAATGGAAGGGCGCCCATTTACTGCCGTATTGCTGTCAATGGAAAACGTGCTGAAATTTCCCTGAAGAAATATGTTGATCCGAAAAAATGGATCCCATCGGTTGGCATGGTCAAAGGAAATTCAGAGGAAGCGAAGGTGATCAACCACCAGATCGATCTTCTGAAAATAGAGATCAACAAGCACTACAATAAATTGCTAGGTGCAGGTAAATCGATTACTGCCGAGACCATAAAAAACAGTTTATTGGGCGCAGGTGAAATTGAAAGAACGTTGGTGGAAGTATTCAGGTACCACAATGCACAAATAAAACAGCGCATCGGAGTAGATGTAGTGAGGGCCACGCATACAAAGTTCGAAACCATCTTATCTAAAGTCGAAATGTTCCTCAAAAAATACCTGAGGTGTTCCGATATTCGCTTGCAGGAGATCAACCACAAATTTGCTACGGACTTTGAACACTTTTTAAAAGTAGATCAGCACATCAGCCACAATACAACCATGAAGTACATACGGTGTTTGAAAAAGATACTCAACATGGCTGTTGCCAACGACTGGATCACTAAAAACCCACTGAACCAGTTTAAATGCAGTTTAGTAACAGTTATTAGGGAAGCGCTTACAGAAGAAGAACTCAGCGTCATGCAGAAAAAGGATTTTTCGATCGAACGCCTGGCTGAGGTACGCGACATTTTCCTTTTCTGTTGCTATACCGGGTATGCCTTTGCAGATGTCGCGAAACTCACACCAAAGGATATTACAATCGGAATCGACGGAAATAAATGGATCTTCACCAATCGAAAAAAAACCGGAACGGTATCCAACGTACCATTGCTTGCCCAGGCCCACGATATCATTAAGAAATATTCAGACAATGAATATTGTCTTGCTTCAAACAAACTCCTTCCTGTAAAATCCAACCAGAAAATGAATGCCTACCTGAAGGAAGTTGCCGATCTCTGCGGTATAAAAAAGCACCTCACCATGCATATTGCCCGGCATACCTTCGCCACAACCGTAACGCTATCGAATGGCGTTCCTATTGAAACAGTTTCAAAAATGCTGGGGCATACCAAACTGGCCACTACTCAGATTTACGCAAAGGTGCTTGAAAACAAGGTAAGCCATGACATGCAACAACTGCAAAAGAAACTTTCTCAAAAAACAAAAACAGCGAAAAAGAGCACCGGAACTTAAAATAAAAAGTGTTCCGTATGAGTAGAGAAATTATTCTCTATGATACAATACAAAAGCGTTTTGAGCCAGCTCGTTTCAGGTTTAAGCGGGCTGGACCACAATTCCCCTTCGTTGTTGGTTAAGGCGGAAAATGGATTAAAATTAGCTTCAAGGGCTAAGAAAGAGTTGGATGATCTGGTGATAAAAAAGGGATTTCGTTCCTTACAGGATGAGATTCATTTTTTCAAGAGCCTTAAGCCCCGGGTACTAGGCCATGTAATATTTTATTCCGTGCTGCTCGCTTGTGAATCAAAACGCTTTTCTTTTACTTCTGCGGAGTTTGATTCCCTGGTAAATAACAAGCTCGATTTTGTCAAGGCGCATTATGAAGATTACTCCGAATTCCTGATCTATTTCAACAGCGGTTCCGATCACCTGGATGAACTCTATTTTGTCCGGGGTTCAGTAGCACTGCCCGTAATTGTTTCTGCAGCCATTGCAGCAGAATATTCCACCGGGTATGATGAAATTGCAGCCCACATTATTGCGTTCAGGGATCTAAAGGCACATTTCGAAAATCCTGAAGGTGTTTCCTATATGGAAACATACAGCACGAACCTGGAATGGACTGCTTCGAAAATAGCTCTTGCAGAATTGCTCTACGCCCTGAAAGAATCCGGATCTGTCAACCTCGGTAAAATTGACCTGATCGAACTGGCCAGGACCCTTGGCGGAATATTCCACATAGAGATGGAAGATATACACCGAAAGTTCACTGAAATAAGGTCAAGAAAGAAGAACCGCTGTCTGTTTTTGTCGCAACTGATCCATGATCTGGAGGCGAAAATGGATGTAATGGATGATTAAAACACCGGACTTGTCATCAACTATGGTACAAAAGTCAAAAATATTTTGTAAAGAGTAACCAAATTAACGCTTAACCACGTGTATTTCAACGTATAAATGTTTATCCCCTTTACCGTAATGGAGTTACTCTGAAATTCCCGGCCTGATTTATCCGATATACGGTATTTTTCATCGGTTTTCAGGATTTTGGTAGTAATTTTTGAAATGTAAATGCAAACCAATCTGCAAGATACATTTTTCAGATATCCAAAAATCAGGAAAAAAACACCGGACTCCGGTACAACTTGTGAATAAATCAATCCAATCTCCTTCAATTTTGCCAGACGAACATCAAAAAGAAGTATTTAATGGCAACAGAAGTTTTAACACTAGAGGACCTGCAGGATTTTAAAAGGGAACTCCTGCAGGAGATGAAATCACTATTCGAAGAAAGTACTACCGGAAAAAGTAAGAAATGGTTGAAGTCAACGGAGGTACGCGAAATGCTTGGCATCTCTCCCGGAACGTTGCAGAACCTCAGGATAAACGGCACATTGCCTTATTCCAAAATGGGCGGTGTGATCTACTATGACCACGACGAGATCCAGCGTATTTTAGCCTCCAACCGGGTTGACAATGGTTTTCATGTATGAATTACATTAACCACCTGACCGCCGTTATTGAGCGTTTTACGGGTGAGGAAAACCTGAATCCGGCGCATGTCAGCCTGTACCTTGCTTTGTTTTATTTGTGGAACATGAACCGGTTCAATAATCCCTTATCGGTAAATCGATCGGAGGTCATGGCCGTGTCCAGGATTGGCTCCAAGTCAACCTATCACAAATGTTTAAAGGATCTCCATGCGAAAGGATTTATAGTTTATCATCCTTCTCACAATCCCATGAAAGGCAGCCTTATCGACTTGTCCATTTTCGGGACAAGTACCGGGACAACTACTGGTACAAGTACTGGACAAGTAGTGGGACAAGTAGTGGGACAAGTAGTGGGACAAGTACTGGTACCTTCAATAAACAATAGTAATACTAGAAAGAATAATTCTTTTACTATTCCTTCTATAGAGGAGGTAAAGGAATTTTTCCAAGATCATGAAGAGGCGGAAAAGTTCTTCAATTACTATTCGGCGAATGGATGGAAGGTAGGAGGAAAGACACCCATGAAGGACTGGCAGGCCGCCGGCCGGAACTGGATCAGGCGCTCCCAGGAATTTAAGCAACAATCACAGAACACAAAAAAACCGAATTCCATTGCACAACCAAATGGATCCGCAACCTTGTCCGGAGGCCACCTCAACGTCGATCAGGATAAAGATTACTCTGTCCCGCTCTGAAGAATTTGAATTTTAAATTTTGAATCCGCTGATATGCTCGAAAATTGTTACACCATAGAAGACAACTTCCGGAACTTTGATTTTAAAAAATGCCTGCACTATCTGCAGCAGCTGGGCAAAAAGAAATACGGGCCCAGGTTTGCTTTAAATCCAAATGACAGGGAAACGCTCCATAAGATGATCTCCTATGCCGTTTGTGCAGAAAACGCATGTGCGGAGCATGGCATTGATCTTCGCAAAGGAATCCTTCTCATTGGACCGGTTGGTTGCGGAAAGACCTCGCTTATTACCCTGATGAATGAATTCTCATGGCCGCATTTAAAATACCCTGTACTCAGCACCAGGGTAATTGCAGCCGAATACCACAAAGAAGGTTTTGAAGTAACCCACCGTTACGGCAGAAGGCAAAAAGTGATCTGCCTGGATGATCTTGGCGTTGAGCAAAGCGTTAAGCATTTCGGGAACGAATGCAATACCATTGCCGAAATTTTGCTTCACCGTTATGATGTACATGTGAACTACGGCATCGTTACACATGCAACCAGTAACCTGAATGCGGACCAGTTGGAGAAGGTTTACGGTAATCGCGTACGATCCCGGCTACGTGAATTGTTCAATCTCATAGCATTCGACAACAATACTCCCGACAAGCGTAAATGAGTTTGAATAATCACGAATACCGTAAAACTCAATTAATCCCGTGAGCAAATATTTAACCTCATTCTTTTGATGAAAAACGCGGCGGATCAAAGAAGTTATTTGGCATATTGTATGTACTATCTTTGCCGCATGGAAAGGTCTTTTTCAAATATTGATGAATTATACAAATCCACCATTAGTAAGCTACCAAAGGAAGACCGCCTGTCCTATTGCAACCAACGGCTTGATAAGGCACAGTTAATCTTGGAAAAAAATAAAGACATCCTTGATGATCAACAGAAAACGGCATTGAAGGAACTGATTAAGGCCGCCCAGGATGAGATCAAAAGGATCAATCAAAGTTCAAGCTAACAAATGAAGGGCATCACCCCCTCGGATCCCCTTTCAAATAATACCCTGTCACCTTCTTAAACGCATCCGAAGTATTTTTTCCCGGCCATCCGTCAACTTTGAGTTTAATTCCCGGAAATTGGTTCAAAAATGATTGCAACTGCTCACCATATTCAATTTTACCTTTTTTGCTATACCGTACCGGTAATTCTAATGCCGGTGCAACTGGTGAGGTAATTACATCATCTGGCACCACGACCGTAAGCCCTGATGCTTGCATTTTTTCAATGATCTTCGAGATGAAATTCTTTTCCGCATCGGCAACCTTATTGCCGCCAAAGAAATTCGTTCCCGGGCAGGATTTTGTCGATCCTTCGCCATTTTTTCGTTTGCCCGAGTTCAGGTCCCACCAGTGATGATATACAATTGTGTCAGAGTTCGGAATCAGATCGAAGCGTTCACACAGGATGGCATTCAGTTCAATGATCGCATCCTTGTGCTTTTTTGCCATGGTATCGCCACCCGCGTCAAAATTGCCAATGTGTTCAATGCAAATACCCCCGGTATTCGCTCCTTTAATTCCTGCAGGTATCGTATTCATGGGGCGACACACAGCGATCGTTCCATCCGGAAAGGTTGTTAGGTTTTGTGCAATGTCACTGAATCCACGGCTTAAATGCGAGTTTTTCATTCCCTTCAGCATACTGAAATGATTATCCCCTTTGAAGTTTTCATAACGCGGTTTCCAGGTATGATGGTTCTGTATCCGCTTAATGTTGCGGTTGATCTTTTCATCTGCAACCCACGTCCTGAACTCCAGGGCATTCATTAATATAAATTGTCCGCTTGTTTCCATAGTTGAGTTTTGGTTTTATTCATCGAAGGAAAAGGATATTGTGTCATCACAATATACCTGCATCCGCCAAAAAACGATTTAAGTTCTTTTGCAACGTATCGTTGTTTACAAATTGATTCCTTACCTCCCTTATGAGATATTCCCTGGTTTCGTCTGACGAATCCGTCATAACAGAACGCCCGTCATCAATATCAATCTGGATCCTCAGGTAATTTTTCCTGTTCAGTTTCGGAAAATTCAGTGATTCACCGGCCTGGTAGTCGGTAGCCTGGTTGGGCCCGTATATCATGATCTCATTGATAGCCGTTACCCAGTTTTTCTTACCGCCCCATTTCACGGCAGCGCCATTTTCTATTACCTGTGCAGTGCTATGGCCCGTCCCAACCGATAACAAATAAATATCCTCATCCTTAAGGTCGGATAGCCCGTAGTAGGGATCATCCTTGTATTTCCATATTTCCACCAATGCCCCCATTGACGGATTATTCATAAATACACCACCATCAAGGCAGGTCACTTTTTTGTCGTTGATCACGAATTCGTATGCCGGCAAATAGGTAGGTCCGGCAGAGGTAGCCCGGCATACATCATACAGGCATGCGTTTTCTTTATGGTTTTGTGCCGCATGACGGCTCTTGAAAAACAGGGGTTGATTGCTTTTTATATCGTATGTTGTCACGAAGATCGGTTTTACACAATGCCCGATCCGTGCATTAAACCCACTTTCTTTATCCAGGTCATTGAACAATTCGCCTAACACCTTGCCAAGTCCCTTTCCGTTGAATTCCGGCTTCCAAATTCCTTTGATCCAGTTGTGGTAAAATTTTGAGGCTTTGTTTCTATCGGGAAAGATTTCCTTGCCCTTCTCCGTATAGATGTATTCAAGAAAATCAAGGTCGTATCTTGTATAACTGGTTCCTGTTCCTCCAAGAGTGAGGCCGCAGGTAATCAATCCTCCGGTGGAAGTGCCTGCGAACAGGTCAAAACTATCAATGATCTTTTTGCCTGTAATTCCCTCAATATGCTGAAGAATTTTTACAGGTACGATACCCCTCAAACCTCCACCGTCTATACTGAGAATTACAAACTTTTTCGACATACGGTAACTTTATTTGCCCAACATCTCAGTCAGGAAATTCATAAGAATCTCCGTCACGCGTTCTTCATTAAATTCGGAAATATCCGCTTCAAGTACCAGCTTATGTTGTGCAGGCTTGACTGAAGTACGCTCATGAACAGCTAAAGTACCTGTATTCGGGTTGGCTTCAAAAACAATTGAGGCAGTATTGTAACCTATCCTGGTTTTTCCCAAACCCTTCGGGTAAAAAAACATCTGTGCAAAAGTCCTTATCTTGTCACTGAGGTTATCCGCATGGTCATTCGAATAGAACTCAACGGTATCACCTGTTTCAGAGACAATGTCCACAGCCTTTTTTGTGAATTCAAACACCGCTTTCCTGATCGGAACAAACTTTTGCTTCGTCTCCTTCTTCTTTTCATCCATATCCGCAAGAACCTTTTTTACAGAAGATTCTTGTTCATTTAACTTTTTCTTTCGGAGTTGGGTAAGCTCTTCAAGTTTTTTTTTCTGTTCTTCTTTCATAATAACTATCCAATTTTTTCAAGTAGTTTACAATCCAAACGTATATCTACCCGTATAAACAAACGTTACTCCATCCGGACAAAGCGTTGAAATTACTTTGACACTAAAGGTGTAGGTTCTGTTTGGCTGTGATGCATCCATCACCAATCCGCCTTGTCCGTTGGAGATTGTTACGGAACCTCCGATAATAGTGATCGTATCTGTAAATGTTCCTCCAAGGCCATCCTGAACGGTTATTTCCACTGATCCGAAAGTATCGCCCGTTGGTAGGTTGGATGAGATCAACTCTGTAAAGGTCATGCTTCCTCCCGGATTGTTATTTGCGCCGTCATTAAACGGACCGGTTTCCAGTGGTGATTTTGTGAGGCCGTTACCGTCTGCATAGGATACAACGTCGGTCTGCTTTCCCAAGTCTTCATAAGGATCGTAGGTATAAGATAGATTATAACTAAAACTCGCACCGTTGGTACATACGTCCGTGTACAGGTTTATTTCAATTCCAATCTCAGGATTAGGATTCGAAGCTCCCAGATCAAGTTCAGATCCTAGATCACCATCACCCGTATTAAAGATAATATTACTTCCTGGGATAGTTAACGGCAGTGAATGGTAACCTCCATTACCATCATACAATGTCACCAGCATTGTATCAAAAACATGACCTACTGGCAGTGATCCTCCGACAATATCGGTTATTGTGATACTGCCTCCCGGATTATTGACTCCGTTATTCACTTCCTGTTCGGTCAACGGGTTGATCGATGCTCCAGAGTTATCTGCAAAAGATACAATATCTGTAAGCACCTGAACCGCATTACACGGATCGAACGAATAGGTCAGACTATAATCGTAGGTTTGGCCTGTCGCGCATTCAGCGGTGATCAAAAGCAGGGAAATGTTGTAAATCCTGTTCAAATCTCCGTCGTTTAGGATAAGGCCTCCGTCACCGTTATTGAAGGTGACGGAACCACCCGCAGCATTGATGGTTTTGGTTGCGGTATTTCCTGCGCCGTCTGTAACGGTTATGTCCATCTGTGTAAACGTCTGCGGAGAAGAAAGCCCTGCAACATTGGAAATATCGGTAAACGTCAACGAAACCGGAGCAGCCACCCCATCGTCAACCGATAAAGAGACCTCATCTAATGGGTAGGTATGCGTACTGTCAGCGATCTCCGTCACCTGGGTGAGGTTCGAAAGATCGTTACACGGTCCGTGCACATAAGATAGGACTGCTACCTTTCGGAATCCATCTGTACAGAAGTCCGTTGTAAGTTTTGAAGTAATGGTATAGGTATGGTTCGGATCGTTCAGCAAAAGTCCGCCATCCCCATCATTAAATACAGCTGTACCGGTGGCTGTGGTAATTGATTTTGTATCGCTGTTGCCCTGGTCATCGGTCACTGTAATGTCCAGTTGTGCAAATGAATTATGACCCGCCGGCAACAGTGCCGGAATGTTGGCCGTAAAGGTCATTTGCCCGGGGTTATTATTCGTTCCGTCATCTACTTCCTGAGTGCTGATCTCAGCGAGTGCAAAACCATTGTTGTCAGCATAGCTGACATAATCGGACAGATGTTGCAGATCGAAGCATCCGGTAGCCAGCGTAAGCGGACAATCCGTAAGGTTGAACAAGCCGCTGCTGTTTTCCACCTGCACCCGGAATCGGTGATAGATCGGGTTTCCGTCCTCATCTTCCCTTGGCAGGATAGCGGTGACATCGAAGTTTACGAAATCCGGAGAACCGCTTACGAGTGGTGGATATTGCATTACGGCATCATCACTCTTGACAGTATAAATGGTTTCCCAATTACCGGAAGCGTTCATCTTCTGCAATGAATAAGTACCGTTATAGCACACTTGTTCCCATTTAAGGATCACATTCTGTAACTCTGTAGCGGTTGTAGTTCCGTTTTCCGAAATTAAACAAGGTGCGGGTGGGTTGTTCGGATCAACAAGCGTTGCGCGGACAGTTTTGGAAGGATCAGACGGGATATATTCGGGCGTTACGCCGTCCTCCAGGGTGATCTTTCTCATGGCAATGAGGCGATAGTGAAGGTCTTCGCCATAAAGCGGATAAGTGAGTCCTGTAAAGGTATCACAGATATCCGTTGCAGTGATCGTACCATTTACCGGGATCTCAGCAGCCAGTTCCATGGTGCGAACTGACAATGCGTCAATGGAGTCAATTGCCCTGTACACGTCAATGCGCTCAATACCTTCACTGGTTACATAATCTTCCATTTTAAAGCAAACTGCTGTTGCGATGTTATCGGCCGCATTTTCGACCTGCGTAACCACCTTTTTGACACTTGGTTCCTTCGCCGGCCGGGTGTTCACGAGCTGGATGGGTCCAACGATCGTGCTTGGGGCACTTTTGATTTGACGATCCGACAATTCCATCGCATAGTAGAAGTAGAAACTGTTGGAGCCTCCGTCAATATTGTAGTCGCAAAAACGCAACTCTCCACTCGTTAGCTTTACGGCAAACGGGAAGGCATTATATCCCGGCCCTCCCGGTGGGATGAGGTTATCATTTTCATCCCTGATCACCGGCGGGGTATTGCTTGTACGCTCACCAGTAACAATATGTTCAAAGATCATTGGTTGCCTGGTCTGGGAGACAAAGGCACCCGTGATGGCTTCTTTTACCGCTTGATCCATTGTTACCGTGATTCCGAGTTCCGGTATATTGAAAGTAACACCTGAGCCCGGGGCATCGTTTCCGTTGAACGGATTGATCTGCGTGTTTTCCGTGAAGCTTTGCGGCAAAATATAATCAGGGTTATCCGGGATCGGGAAGCGGAACGGACTATTCGGATACGCAAGGAATTTTCCTGCATCCGGCCCGGTCGTTTCAAGAACAACATTCACCAGATCATTCCATCGGTCCGTAAAATATGCGTCAGGCGCCGGGATACCGGCTAATTCCTGCAGTATAATCTCCACCGTCGCCGGAGTGTACAATGTATCCAGGATCTTTCGTTCATTGGCTTTGTACACCAGCACAGAATACGGGATGTTAGTGAATCCGATATCCATTGTATAAGTTGATTTTCCGTAGAAATCAGGCCGTGTAGCGTACAAAGGTCCGGATGGCGGAAGAGGTGGTTCCGGTTCCCGTATTTCCTGTGCAACAATCGCTGCAGGTGTGCCCACATGGGAGGCGCAGTCGTCCAAAGCAGGATCATTTTTAAAACCGTCCATGGCCCGTATGCCAAGGAAAGTCCTTCGGGAACCCTCCCCGAATGACGGGAGGATTGACGCCTCGTTGAATTCGTTTTGTGCAGGACCGGCCCCAATCTGTGTTTCATCAACTTTTAAATACAACAGGTAAGAAGGATGATAATTCACCTGAATTCCGACGCCGGTAAGGATCGGGACATATTCACCAGAAGGTGTATAACTCGTCGGGATACCGGCCGGATCCACCTGGAAAGCAGGATCCACGGCAATCAATACAAGGTTTCCGCTGTCTTCGTAAACATTTTGTACGTTAAGTTCTTTCATTCGCGCATCCGTACGGGTGTCGAGTGGCGTAGGCAGGTAAAGGTCGTCTTCGAGTACGCGCACTTTCCCCTGGAACCATACTACCTCCGGATCGATATGAGGAGGAAGTGGATTACCGGTAAAGGTCATGGTATATACTCCTGTACGTGAGCCCGGTATCGGATCGCCCGGGTTTGCCCCTCCTGTAACGTTGCCCGGATCATATACATCCGGTTCTTCAACAATGGTACATTCGGCGACCAAGCCACCCATAACGAGTTCGGTGGTTGTTCCGTCCGTATTCTGGCGTATTTCTTTATAGGAGGGTTTCAGTTCAGCCGTATAATCTCCGGCGAGGGTGATCAGGCTGTTCGCGGTATCGTATGCCGATACCGCAACCTGCTTACGAATACCAATGCACGACACATAGCTGTTCAGAAAAATGGATTCATTCACTACGACATCGGTATCCGTACCGTTAAAGGTTACAGATGCAATGGTATAATCGCCATCATTGTCGAGCGAACCGAACACGATCAGGTCACTCAATCCGCTGAAATCGGAACTGACATCACCTGCAATCAGGAATCCGTTGTTTGTTGAATTGAATCCGATTACGCGAAGGATCCTGTTGTATTCAACTGATCCGTCCGTTATGCTATCGTCAATAGCTTCTACTACCTCAATGTCTGTGTCAGTACCATTTAAAACCATACTCTGGATCTTGTACTTTCCGTTATTATTTGTTGAGCCGATAACGTTTAGAAAATCATTCGTGCTAAACGATTCGAGATAGACCGACTTGGCCAGTTTATTGTCCCAGTTTTTGGCGTTACCCATATTTTCTGTGACAAGGAACTGCTCACCAACAGCAGGACTGGTGTATGTTTCCGTTGTGATCCATGAATTCGATCCCGTTGGTGTTTCTACCGAATTCGTCTCACGGATCTGATGCAGGATGAATGTCGGGTTATTTCCTGAAGTGGCAGTGGTATCCAATACCGATTCAACCCGATAGTTGGCACCACCTACTGAGAATAGGCTTTCCGTAAAATGATCCTCAAATCCGGGAGCTATATTCGGCTGTACCGTCTGGATAGGGGAAGTACTCAGGATATCGTACGGGCCGGTTGTGATCTGTACCCGGTTATTCGAGAGCTGAGTAACACTCAGTATTTCACCCTTAACGATTCGTTTTTCCTGTTTATTAAAGAAGAACTGGGCTTTGTTCCCAAACTGGAATGCCTGATGATGGATATAATTGTAATCAAAGGTTACACGCAGGTATGTTTTATCCCCCGATATATTCGCATAATCATTTTGCTCCTGTAAAGTGGTCAGGATCGGAGGAGCTTCCTGCTGTACCAGTTGGACGGCCAGGTTCATTGGAGGAAGCAATGTGTTCCGCTTAGGGAACTGTGTATAATCGGTACAAACCTCAACACTGACTTCCGAGGGACGGGAAAACCAGTTAACGCTATACAGCGCGTAACAGTGAACCCCCTCCTCCGTTTCCTGGTGGCGAAATACGGGGTTTTCACCGGTATTCGGGATCAACATGGTTTCAGGTGTACCTGCGTTATCATTATACACCTTGTCATGAAGCAATTCAGGCTGTATCCATGGGCTTCCCTGAAGTGCATACTCCATACCAATGGTTACGGTTTCCGTTTCATCGCACAATGAGAAGGGAGATGTGTTCTGGAAAAAGGTCTCAAAGTTATTTTCAAATTGGAACGGTTCACGGTTGATGTTGACAAAGCGAATGTCCGCAAAAGGAGTATAACCCTGGCTGTCCGTCAGCAGCATTGGATTCGCTGTGCCGTTATCAACCGTTAATCCATAAGTCGGAGGGTCAAGCAATACCGGAACCGGGGGATATTTATAATCAACGATACTAAAGTAAGGCGTCATATAGATATGTTTCACCGCCCTCGCTCCGCCTCCATCTTCCAGGTCGCCGAGTGTATCGTATTCCATCAGGTATATAAACTGATCTTCCGGTTGGGCGTTATGGTAAGCATCAATATGTCCGAAACCAAGCATACGTCCGAAATGGTAATCGAGTCCCGCTACCTGAATGATGTCAAAATAGCTGATATCCATCGTACTGTTGTCAGGAAGACTGCCTATCGGATCGGCAGAAACTGTCTCCGTGGCGGTATAGTTCGCTGGGTTTTGGGACAGGTCAAGATAACGTTCAACGCCAAAGTTCAGCCCTTCTGTATTCGACCAGCGGTCCTGATAGTTGGCAGCATTTACTTTAAACTCGCCTGTAGTATTGTTATCCTCATTGTACTTCGGCCATAGATTATCGATTTGAAAAGTTGGTGAATTCTCCAGGCGCTTGTAGGCAATAGGCGTATTCAATGTAAGCCCGAAATCGTTGATCTTCTCCCAGCCTTCTATTTGGTTGGTTCCCTGTAAATAGTCTATATACGCATAGAACCGGAATCCGGTCGTAAAGGCATTTATCCTGTCGAAGCGGACATAATAAATATCCTCGCAAAGCGAAACCGGTGTGCCGGCAAAATCAGGTTCCGTCAAAATCTCCCGTTCACTAAGTTTTACGCTCGTATCATCTGTTACATCCGAAAGCGAAACGATCTCATAGCGAAGCTGGGCATTGGCAATGTCCGCAGGGTTCACCAGGTCAAGTAGCCATTCCACACGAAAACACGGCTTTCCGTCAAGCCTCGCCTGTATTACCCCGGTATATGCTTTGAGGAAATCAAGAACAGATGAGGAAGGGTTCGTAAGCCCTGCCTGGGTGTCGTAAGCTGCCACATCCGGAAAAGCAATGATAACACTTGTTGCTATCCCTCCTGATACACCTGCAGGGCTATTATTCTGATACTCCCATTCGCGGACAGTACCTGCAACGTTGAACACATCGGGCTGCGTATTGAAATCTACATCCGTATAATAAATTTGCTGGAAAGGTGTCCTGTGTATCTTAACAAAGTCATCATTCTTGTTGAAATCATACGTTGCCGGATACAAACCATAATTTCCGGATAGTGATCCTTTCGCGATATGTTTTTCTGCAAGTACTTTGCGGAAATCCCAACGTAAATGATATCCTGTTGGCGTATCGTCTGAACTGTCTGATCCGGCACCTTGCAAATACACAAAAGGGGATTGAACAAGCGTTTCGCCGCTTAGGTCGATCTCGCCTCGCGGACAAAGTTCTTTTTTCTCGGTTTCATCCGTAGTTTCCACCAACTTAATTTCCTCTGCCTTTACAGGATTGTCGGCAAGCAATAACGGCCAGTCTTTGGCCTGGAATTGCACAGGAGTGACGACAGGAGTAGTAAGCTCGGTGGCCTTGCATAAGGTAAGCTGATCATCCGTGCGGAACAGGAGCCCGCCGTCGAGTTTTTGACCGATCTCACCACATACCCGAACCCGTTCGTTTCCGTCATCATGAATATGCATGTCCTTGATGCGGTGCTTATTTTCCGTTTCTACTTTCTTATGCCAGAGCGGAACAAGGTTATTGCCCAGGCGCGTATAGGTAGATGGATTGTTCTCGGAAACCTGTGCAGCCAATAAAAAATCACTGCCCCCGGAAGTCATTTTTATTTCTGCAAGCCGTTTAAATCCATCATCCTTGCCTCCGGTCAAATCAAATACCTGCACGGCAAAAGAAGCCTGATTCGGATCGAATCGATAAGCAAAACTCTCCTGTGTCCGGCCGTGTTCACCAGTTACGATGAACTCAGTATCCGAAAGGTGCAAAACATGCCTGGTGACCTGATAATCTCCGTTACCGACAAGTTTTGCCCAAACAAGCGCAAGGTTGAAATCAAACTGAATAAAGAAGTTGTCCCAATCCTTATTTTCAGAAGAACCGCCATATACAACAAAACCCAGGTCTGTTTTCACCAAGCCCGTCGCCAGTTCATCACTGTCAGGAACAACATTAACTGCATTCACAATATTCCCTAGCCCGTCGATCTTGACCAGCGAAATATCTTCTGTTTTCCCTTTACCTTTTATCCTCGCACCGAAGACATATTCATCTTTTGTCAGGTGGATCAGTTGGAGGTATTCCGTAATAGCCCCCATAATGTATCGCTTTGACCAGATGAATTTTCCGAGGCTGTCAAGGCGAACGACTATAGCCGTTTCCGTGTTACGGATGCTTTCCACCCCGAATATCAGGAAATCACCGTTTTCGGCACGTACCGCATTCAGAAACCGGCAACTGCTGTCGCCCAATTGATAACGTTTGGTGCGCACGGTATTTCCTTCCTGGGAGAAAACAGCGATCAGCCCCTCTTTGCCCATTTGTCCGACAAGGTAGGTCAGTGCTTCATTATCCTGAACAACGATATCGTTAAAGTGGATATCTGTGTCTTTGGTGTATTGATTGAGAAAAATTGACATATATCGGTCTTTTGGCTCGGTTCTTAATTATATTGATGCGTTTATGGTAAATGTTACCGGAACGGAGACAACTGTAATATACTGTTGGCCATCCCACTCACGATAATCGAAAGTAAAGGTGTACTCACCGGCAGGCATATTCAACGAAGCATTACTGTTGGTCACAAATACCTCACGGGTATCCTTCGAGAAAATAGCCTTGTAGTTTGATTCGCTGTCACCATCTACAGAAAGGCGGATCGTAGTCTGCATTTCTGATGCCGGTAATTTAGGATCGTTGAACGGTTCCGGGCAGCGGATCCAGATGCCGAGCAGGTTGCCACCGGTATCCGTATTGCGTACAATATTGAATTCCGTACTGATGGCCGGATGCAAAGTGCCTAGTTTAAAGGCCCCCTGCAACACCCGCTCGATCAGGTCGGCATAATCCTGTAAGAGATCATTATTCGGAGTTGGTGATATCATGCCCGAAGCAGAACTTATACTTGTCGCCGGGATCACTTTGCCAACTTCAAAAATAGCGGTCTTTAGTACTGCACTTGTTGTGCTGTCAATGGCTAATTGATAGCTGTTGACCTGCTCGGTAAAGTTCCCGTACCGTGAAGTTCTGAACGGATAACGGTGTACCTCACGAGTTGTGGTTGGCGCTCCTGCGTCGGCATCGCGCTGATACGTATTGCTAAAGATGGCCGTATAGAGTTTAAGCGGCTCCAGTTCATCAATATTTACCTGTGCATTGACGCTGTTCTGATCCAGTGATTCCGGAGGACAATCAGCGGGATCGCTGTTCTGGATCATATTATCAATGGCCTGCACATCAGCGCCTTTTATACAGAAATCATCCAATGCCCATGCCAGTACAGGTGCCGGCGGCACCTGTGGCTCTATGGCATCCTGAATCACTACCTGCATACCTCCGGCAACCGCACCGTTTCCGGAAAGGGCATCCCAGTTTCCGAACATGGCATACACGTACTGTTTTTTGAAGAACAGTAATAGACGTGCGTCCTTGTAGAAGAGCGGTTTTGCGTTCAACAGATCACCGTCAGCGTTCGGATAGGATCTGCGATAATCCACATAGTGCTGAAGTTTACTCAGCTGGTACGCATCTTCACGGTTCGCGTCAAGTAGATCCTGGTAATCCTCACGGATCACTTCAACGTTCGAATCGTCCAGATAAGAATGGAAGTGTCCGATCGGCCCTTTTGTCCTGAAGCCGTAATAGAATGTGTTCCGGTGGTTATTGGAACCGCCGCCGCTCACCGCCTCATTGGTCTTGATCGCTACGGCAAAGGTGGTATTAGGTCGCCATATCGGCTGGAATGTTTTTTCCAGGGCATCCATCATGCTTTGTGTTTCGGCTGCTACCTGTGAAGAACCGGGTATGGTCTGATTGTAAGCGTAATCTTCATCCGAGAGGGAACACAGCTTAAACAGATAGGTACTGCAATTTGCCCGGCATGTTATGATGTTGTAGCATGTGGTTTTGCCGCTGAGGGTTTCCACAGTACCGTCGGCCATCACCGCGTCAATCAGGAACAGGTAATTTTCCCCCACAACAAGATTGTTCGGGTCAGGGCGCAAATTGTTCATTGATGTTATGTTTGCCCAGTTCAGTTCCTTACTTGCCGAAAGTGAGAAAGTGCATCGGTACCTGTTTTCATCACTCACCACAAAATCAATACGTGTCGCCGTATTTCCCGTTAAGGCATAGTTTACGGGAATTTCTTGGCCTCCCGGATACTGGTACAGAGGTGAGTTCATGAATACGCCATCGTAGATCGGATTATGCGCCGGATCGTTCAATTGGAAATTTGCGGTCAACAGATCATTGTTGGAGACCAGCGTACTGAAGAAAATCTCCAATTGCTCTGCCTCCATCGTTATTTCCGCATCGCATAGCTCAGGAACCGTGGTGCCCTCTGCACATTCACCGTTTTTAATACAGATCTTGTCCACAGGGTTATTCGGATCCAAATACTGGACAACGGCATTGAGGTCTGTTGCCGTAAACACATCAACATGCGGCAACTGCTGCTCGATCACATCCAGTCCGGAAGGGCTGTTGGGATCAATAACCAACTGGTAGTACTCAACAGTCACAGATTGAGCCAGGGTAAACATGGTAAAGTCGATGCAAACCACCGGCTCAGGGAAGAGTATCTCCAGGCAATCGCCATCCTGGATAGCTATGGCAATGCTTTCTCCCAGGTGGCTCATTTCGGTCTGAACTATGGCCGCATCCTGCCCATTCATCACAAAAGTGAAGCACTTGAAAAAATGCGGCTCGTTGGCCGTAACCGTGGCCAGATTCTTTACGGAGAATGTATCGGATTTCTCATCAACGGGAGCCAGTTTCCCCGGTGAATCTACCGTAGTAAAATCATTCGTTTGCTCCCGGCGCTCCTCTTTCCTTCGGGGTAAATATTCGCTTATGCTTACACAACATTTTTCGCGTGGTTCTTCCTCGCAGAAAATCGTCTCGGAGGTGATCCCGTTGTTTTCCGGTATAAACTCTCCTGAAGTCTGAACCATATAGCTCAGTGGCGTTTGCGCCAGTAACCTGAGTTTGTTATACTTGTTGGCTTCCTCCATTTGCCAGTAACCTTGTTTGAGGTTGAGGCTATCGATCACCAGCGGATCAATAAAGGGCAGATCGTCCATTGGTGTGAGTGCATCGTAAATGTCATACTCCTCCCAGGCGCCTGCAGCCGGGTTCCATGCATAAATAAAGATGTCCTCGACTTTGAAGTCATGCTTTACACGGGGAGTTTTTCCTTTTTGTGGCGCCACATAGCGAATATGGTTGGCTCCTCCGTTCTTGCCGATACGATCCGTGCTGGCATTCCCGTTCGGGTTCATACCATTCTTAAAATCGATATCGATGAAACAGTCCAAAGGAATCAAGTAGTCATCGAAGCTGCCGTTCCATGCGGATGAGGTTGGAGCAGGAGGCGCCCAACTTGAGGGGTTATTACTGCCCCTGTAGATCAATCCCGAACTATCTTTTACAAAGTTGATGGCAAAGGTTTCCTTGGTTTGTATATTGACAGCTTGTGCGGCAGCACCAGGATCGGTCCGGTCGATCAATCCGATCTCCGAAGTATCCACATTGTTGTTGAACTCCCATACAAATTCGAATTTCGCACAGCGATCCTTTTTAAGGACTTTAATACACACCTCAAGGCTTCCGGTGATCACAAACGGTTCAGGTGCTTCAGCGGCTAATGAAGCAGCTACACTAACCCCAAAGCCAAGCCCGAAGATGCTTAGTTCCACACCGCCACCAAGAGCAATGGATCCTCCCAATTGTTTTGGTTTGAAGGCCACCTTCGCGGCGATATCAAGGTATGCGTAAAGGTAGGCACGTAAAGGCCCGAATTTCTTATCCAGTTCAAAACTCGCTCCCGCCCCTGTCCGAATTCCATAGGCATTCAGCATGAAATAGAAATACACATCAAACAGGTCGAACAAGCGTACCTGGATACGATAACTTTCCGGAAGATCACGGCCTATATTGAGATACCACGCTGAGGAATCCTTAAAGAAAAATCCGAGTTCCATGACTCCCTGCACCGTAGCGATACTTCCGGGATCTTTGTCATCCGGGATCAGGTAATTGACACCCAATGCGGCTTCGATGGATTCGCGTGTGATCACAATCAGCGCAAAGAAAGGTGGGTCGTTAGGATCATTTAATTGAATACGGTCCTTGAGAATAGCGGCCTGTCCCTGAAGCAAAAGCAATTCGCGCAGCGACAGCAGCAGGAATATTTTACTCGAGAACACTTTTCCGCCGTCTGTAGCGGTAGCCAGTGACACGCCAAGGCCAACGGCGAAGCCTCCGATCGGATCGAATTTGGAAATTTGTACGCCTTCTTTATAATCGTTGGCTACTTTCGCCTTGTAATATTTCCACCACGGTTCGCTATCCGCTACCCCGGCCGCGCTTTTAGTGGCTACATAGTATTTGCCCAATAAGCCTCTGAAGCCATACAATCCCAGTCCGGTACTTCCTAAAGGAATGGCTTTGGATATTTCAACTTCCAAGTCAATAATGAAGTAGGGCACTTTCGGATTGAACACCATGGCCGCTGCGCCTCCGATCCCCGCTTGCGGAAGATCGATACTGACACCCCCGGCATACTCGGTACCCGGCAAACCAACGGGAGGATCTTTCACGGATAAGAACCCGGCAATGATCACCGAAGCATCTTTCGGGTCGGCATCTCCGGGAATAATTATGTCTATGCGCAGGCTTTCGATACGGACGAAAATGTCAAGCGGCAGTACCGAATTATCGGAACTAAAATAAACCTGTATCCCTTTTCCTTTGGCTTCCGCACCACCGGGATCCACCTTCACATTTCCATCGAATCCGAAGTATTTATACTTGCGCAGTACGGGCGTTCCGCCATTATCATAGTCGCGTTCGGTAGAACCCAAATGAATGGCCGTAACGGAAAGTTCTACCGGTGGGAATTTGAGTGAAAGTGCCTGGGGCAATTCCAGTCCGCCACCTTTTATTTCAAACTGCCCGTCATCCCATATAATGATCTCCTGAAAATCAACCTTGGCAGGGAACAGAGTGGATACAGTTGGATTGATGAATTCCATTGATCCGGATATCTTCAAAAACCATCGGTCATCGTCACGGCCAATACCTGCTGATGTCAGGTTGAACTGCAGCACGTTCGGAATTACAATGGGAATACCGTCCGGTTCTGTGGCCGTGACGCTAAAATCTCCATCCTGCCCAATGTGGATATCAATGGCTATTTCGGCATCGTTTC
The DNA here is from genome assembly GCA_964508605.1 of uncultured Weeksellaceae bacterium. GTDB lineage: Bacteria > Bacteroidota > Bacteroidia > Flavobacteriales_D > CAZDUI01 > CAZDUI01. Next base: position 34,619 of record CAZDUI010000008.1, read on the forward strand.
CGCTTGCATCCTCAAAACCAGGGACTTTCATGGTTCCGCTTATATCCGAACCGATGATGGCGTTTTGTTGGAAGTCGATCGAGAAAGCTGTCAAACAAACTTCAAATCCCTGTCCGAATTTTGCACAAACAAGCGGTGCGGGATCCCCTGCGGTCTTTGCTTCCAGACCCAATGTCCCTGAAATACCGCCGGTACCAACCAGTAAATTCCTGGCTACGATCTGGCCGGTGGAGTTGGGATCATCATGGTTCCAGAAGGCGGGGAAGCCGATGATGCCTTCAGTTATGTATGCACCTATGAAATCGACAGGTCTTCCGTCTGCTTCAGCCTCAGGGATATTATCTTCTCGGCTCAGATCCAGTTTCATATCAGTAATTTCTAATGTGAACCCAGTACTGCCTATTTGAGATTTTTGGAAATCAAAATTTCCTTCACCTAAAAATGAAAAGCCCTCCTCAGTAGAATATTTAACACTCCCCACATCGAAGGAAAGGAGTGTTTTTACATTTTCATCTATAATTACTTCCCCGAAACTATCCAAAGGCAAAAATATAGAGCGCGGAAACTCAAGTGCTAGTGTAATTTGATCAATCGAAATACCAATTTTCGGTAAAAGAAGGCGTTTAATATCGTCCAAGCTGATATCTCCAAAAAATACCTTGAACAACCTCAACAGATTTGTCACGGATTCCTCAAAGGAATCAGCGAGCACAAAGTCTTCAAATGTGGTTTGTATAAAAGAGTTGGTCTGATTTATTTGAGAAACTAAATCATTGGCTTGTAATAAGTCATTACCCAATAGGTGGTCTACTGAAATACTCGTCCCATGTTTAGCATTAAAATCGGCTGCAAATTCGTCCAAGGGCATATCGGACGAATAAAATTCACCAATGAGACCCAAAAGAAGCCCTCCTTCACTTGCATCAGCAATTTTTAGGAAAAGATCATAAAAACTTGCCGGATCTTGTGCAAACTGAGCAATACTAAATCCCCGTACATATCTCAGAATTTCCAATTGAAATTCGATTGTAAGAGGAACCTCCGTGGCAGTCTGCAACTCAATACCTGGGTTTAGAATCAGAGCTAATCCACCTGTTCCGGGAAATTCAAAACCGATACGTTCATAAGAAACGAGCGTTATTTTAGTGAAGGTAGTGTCTTGATAATAGTTTTGCTGCAATTGAAAATCTTTATAAAAAAGGTTATTCAATATTGCATCAATCCCATTCTGAATAAATGAGAGTTGCTCAGGCACCAAGTCATCAGAGACAATATCTTTGATTGAAGGATAGAAGTTGTTGGAAACGGCCATAATTTTACTTTATATTTTTACAGAGGGGAGTAAATTTTTGATTCGTTGTAACTGCTCCTGATCAATTTCATAAAATTCTATCGAGTAATAATCAGTTCCGTTTTCTACTTTATGCTGTCTTTCAAGTTTTATCTCCGCCACCATGGATAAGCTGGAAATATTGGAATTACTCAGCAATGTGAAATAGTGGTAGTCCAACACCAAATATTCAAGGTTATTCAATGAATTTATCGTTTTGAGCACGGGTGCAAGATCAAAGCCAGTTAAATATAGATCAGTTATAGATATTGAATTTCCTATTGATTGTAAAGAATTGATTTTCCATGCATCCAATAATTTGAATTGCCATAAATTGGGTAGGAACGATAATCCACTAGGTGCGTGTTCTAAGTGGAAGGCATCCTTAATCTGCAATGTTTTTAGTGATTGAAGTGTCCCCAAATCTCCTTCTATCTGTCTTAATTGCTGACATATTATCTCAAGTTCTTCAAGCTCCTGTAGGTCACGCCAAATGTCAGGGAGTATATCAAGTTTTTTTGATGAAATACGTAAATGCTTCAAATTAACCAATTGATCAATCTCTTTTGGGATGTACGTCAAACTATCTGAGTTAATTTCCAATGATATCAAACCGCAGATTTTTCCAAGGTCTTTATGTATCTCGGGCAATCGTTCTATGGAGATATGCACTTCTTCTAACGATTTAACCTTATACAAATCATCTGGAAAATTTGCAAGGGCATTCCCCATTATACCTATTCCCTTTAATCCATTGCAACTTTTGTAAATTTTGGGTACATAAGTCAAAGAATCAAAAGAAATAGTCAATGAATTAACTTGCGATATTTTCTTTAGTGACCTTGTAATAAGCGATTCAACTTCCGCAGAATTATTTCCATAACCGTAGGTTATATAAAGCAATTCTAACTCGGTAATGTTCTCAAGTAAATACAATTGTTCAATTTTCGCAGAGTCAATTAAGATATCAAGTGCACGTACTTCACTAAGTTCGTGTTCTGAAAGGTCTGATAATTCTTCAAGCGAATAAAATTGTCTTCCTTGAGACAATGCATTTTCACATCGAAGAAACGTGCAACACAGTATTAACGCATATATTAAGTACCTCATCTTAAGTTGGCGTTACAAGAATTAAGAATATTCTTCGATTAATATAATAGGGGGTATATAACTGATATTTTGGTAAAATTCCGGTATTATTGACATTTACAGTGAAATTAGCTTCAAGGAGCAATCTGCGGTATGAAGCTGCCTTAGTATTCCAGGTTAAAGTAATCCCTGGAGCTGATTGAAAGGTATTCACAGGCAAATTCCATGGTTCTGGAAAATCGCCATTCCATATTTTACGAGCTCTTATCGTACCTATTCCAACATCTTGAAAGAGATCTGCGCTTTCACCCAAATTGAGAATATCACCGTTTCGATAGCCTTTTAATTCATCAGTAAGAGCCTGCCGCACAGCCCTGCCGCCCTCTATGCGATTCATTTGAGCGATAAAATATGGTGGGATAGGACTACCGTAGTTAATAATTTCACTTGCTTGTATTCCAGCAGAGTCGTATGGAGATGTATTTGTAACCTCATTTAGAACTTGCATAAGTGTCTTGGAAGTTGGATTTCTTTTTGCAGCGAGATTGGGATTAAAAAATCCAAGTATCTTAGGTGTGGCTGGTGATACTACATCAGTTATGCTCCAAACTTGCGTGGTAATTGCTGCAAAGTCTGACATTCGATAGCTCATCATGTCATGTATGCCCAATTTACCAATTCCACCAAGGCTATTATCTTTCAAGGCCCCTAAGAACTTGTCAAATACCACATCTGACACCACAGTGCCCCCGTTTCCATCCTTATCCAAATCATCATGATAGACAATTCCTACGAAAGTAGCCCTCACAGCTGTGATCTGGCCGCTCATTACATCTCTGTTTACAAAGAAATCATCCGACGCGCCAAGCCTTCGTATTGCAATATTTCTACGATTAGGGTCGCCCACTGGATCGTGATCAGAGCATCCCGAACCTCTATTTCCTTCGAACATTATGAACATATACTGATCAAAAATCCGCCGATCGAACCCTCTCTCTTCTGCATGTTCTTCTTCTGATAGCGTGGAAATAATCTCACCAGGTAAAGCTCCATCTTGTTGATTTGGATCGGCATTAGTCACAACGTCAAGTTGTACACTTGTAATCGCTACGACCTCCGTTGGATTTGCAAATTCATTTTGATATAGGAACTTATAGAGGAGGCTACTTGGATCTGTTTGTGTGGCTAATGCATGTGTACTGTTACCAGAGCCGTATATCCCAAATGGATTATTTACAGGTGAACCTGAAAATAAGTTATGTACCCATGCATAACCGTGACTATAATCCATATCATATACACCAGGCCCGGATCCATTTGGACTATCATAATTAGGGGGTGGTACATTTGAACCTGGTACTAAACTAAAAGGTGCCATACTCGAATATGGCGCGGTGGGTGAAGGACGATTTGGATCTGTATAAGGCAGTTGGTTATAGGGGGCCTGATCATAATACGGATCACTTTCAATAAATGAAGGAGGATTTTCTATTAAAGGATCGTATAACCCAGGCATGTACATAGGACAGTCCCCCAACCCATTATTACATATATAATTTTCACTCCGTTTAGTACTCGCATTATCGCTATCTTGCCTACCGTTACCTAGAAAATGATATCTATCGGAAATACCCAGAGCATGTCCAAACTCGTGTGCGATTACATTATGAACTTCTTGGAAATCTGGATAAACCCCAACCGGGTTTCCAGGTGCCGGCTTGTCGAGATAATAATAAAGCTGACCTGTTTGGGTTGCTCTATTCAAAAAAGCTCTTCTGCCAACTATTGGATTGCGGTCAACATTAAAGAGGATTTCATTTTGTAACAATTTTATATCAGGATTGGATTTAAGTCGCTCACTCCATAAACCCACCTTAACTCCCGTATCCCGATCATGAACTGGTACTCCTGTAGGTTCATCACAAGTGAGTGTATCGTTCGAAGAATTATATATTATTAATCCCAATCCATTTCTTAACCCAGGATTATTATTTGTGCTCCAAACCCTTCGTATCTCATTCTGTAAAAAAGTAGCATATGAATTCAATTCTTCAGTAGTTAATGTCCCATCTGTAGGTTTATCTAGCCAAATCATAGAGTTAATTCTATATTCGGTTCCTCCATAAATGCTGGGTCCCAAATTTGTTAGTGAGTAACATCGCTTCATTTAAAGTTCAATTAAAAAGTAATTAAGTTTAGGCTAACCGAAAACCCTGTTTTTAAAACTACAATACCTGTAGAAACCTCATTTACAATAATTTCAGCAGCACCGTTATCTAGCTTATATCCTGATAACACAAGCTCATATTTGAGGCAGTGAACATCTTCATTTAGTGGTATTTTTTCAATGAGATCTAACTTGATGGAAATCGGATACTCACTAGCAAACTCATTTACAGGATTACTCGCAATATTCTGAATTGTAGTATATTCAGAATCGGATAAGTTTATATACATAAATTCATCAGTATTGAATTTATTCCTTGTTAGAAATAATTCCTCGGGGCGTTTTACTATTGTTTCTATCGTATCAACATCAGTAAAATTTCCATCAATGTAATAGGATTTACGAACGTTCGTAAATTCACCAATATCTCCTAAAACGCTCATGGTATTTCTAAGAGATGTGTAAATGCCTCCCACAAATGTAAATGGTTTTGTCGCCTTAATATCACCCTGATATTTTTGAACAGAAAAGGCAAACATTGTCATACTTCCGTCACTATTAATACCCATTCCGGTATTTGCTATAAAGCTCTCCCTATTTATCGCTGATCTTTCTATGTAAAACTCCTCTTTAAATACTTCAATCAGCGTAGCTCCTGTTAAGACATTCCAATTCAAATTCATGTTGAATGGAAGAAACACATGATCGTATTGATTTGCAATGACGCGCTGTTGATTGGTAGGTGCTATTGATCCGGTGTCTCGGTTCTTTCTAACATATTTAAAATGGGCATAACTCGCCACTGGCGTTGTAGTTGTTCCAATAACATTTGGAATCTTGAATGCGAGTTCATTTATATTGTATGGTTCTGATGACAAATACTTCAATTCTATGAATCGTTTTTTACCATTTAAATAATTCGGAAATGATTCTACAGAACTGGCAGCAGTAGCAATTAAAAGCCCGTTATCAATGTTCCCCTTTGGTAATCTGAAACGAATTGTATTGCTTCCAGATATATTGCCTGATGGAAAATCAGAATCCATCATTAGTATTGGCCAGTTCGACCGATAATAATCAATTGGGTTCAGAACAGAAGTATCATCAAACGCAACTAAAAGCGTATCACCAATATTTTGTTGGTAGTTGAGTGCATTGTTCAATTCACCTCGGATATCATAATAGACCCGATTTTTATTGTAAAAGGAGGTCAAGACATTTGTATAAATGTCGTCCCCGGTAAATTTTGAAAAGTCTACATCGGTTGAACTTTTTGCAAATAATCCTGTTGTGTAAAAATTCCCAAAAAATGCAGATGGATCTAAATAATGTAGAATTCGCTCTTTTATATGCCAATGACTAAACACTTCGGCCTGCGACTCACCTCCAGTCAATTCTACAACTTCGTGTATATCATCAAACTGTCGTACATGGCTAAAAGTCGTATGGTTAATCCTTGTATCAAAAATTATCTGAAGTCCAAATGAAGTCGAATTGAAGTCACCAATATGATTACCACCTTCAACTTTCGGCAATTGATACTCCGCAACTGCATTAAAAAAGACCTTACTTATTTCATCCACATCAGCTGCGTCATAAGGTGATGACGCCATAGCTGAATAGTTAACACCAAGTGCAGCTGCGGGTGGAGTATCGGTTGTTGTGCCAACAGGGTCACCATTAGATACGTCAATGCTCTCGTTGCGGGCATTTTGAGCGTTCCAAATATTTTGTGTTAAATCATTGTTTCCTGCCGTAGCTATTTCATTTCCTCCGGTTGCAATAAGAGACCCCTTATCAATTCCCTTATAAATAAAATACTTTATAGCTGGTATACCTAATATAGGCTGACGAAAAGGCTTCAAGACCAAATTGACCAAATTTGGATTTGCACTATCGTCTTGCACAAAAACTACTCCGTCGCATATGGCATATGCAGATGGAGTAGAACTTGCAGAATGAATACTCAATAAACGATATTTTGAATTTTCAAAACCACTTACGGGCCCAAAAGTCTCGCTTGCAGTTTGTGCTGCAATCAAATCAATATCTGTAAAAAAATAGAATTTATCAGCCATGCAAAGTATATTATGGTTTTATTGCCACTTCAAGTAAATCCAAAATGTCTAAATATTTTTTCTGTCAGTATTTTCTTCTCCGCATCCAGGAATACCTTTCCCTCGGCATTCTTATTATGCCTGCCATTATGGTAAAGTCCTATATCATTTCGCTTCTTCATAGTGGTGTGTTAACCCGGTTACGGTTTTATTCCTGAGTCTAATCACAAGAGCCAAAACAAATAACGCTAAACGTAATTAAATATTATGGCAAATGCAACGCCACATCCTTATTTGAAATCATTCTATACAAATAAAAATTTGAGGCTCCTATGTGACCAACCCACAACCCTATGTTCAAAGGCTTCCCAGATCAATCTGTTAAGTTGAAATTCAGTACACTCGCTGGTATGATTCGTTCATTATTGACATTATGCACTCGCTCTTTCGTTTCTCAGTAACTGCACAAGTTTAGTGTGTTCAATCATCAAAATTTACCGCTCTGCCTGTACCTCCAGTCGGTTCACTCAGCTACGTCATTCCGTTCCTGCCCGTCCATTCCTGCCCGTTCCGTTCAGGCGGACCGGGCGGACATTCCTCCGCTTCGTTCACCCACTTCCGGTACCACACGGCAAGAGCAGGTCGGTATTCCATTCCGTTGCTCTTCATTCCATACCGTCCCACACTTGCCCTTTTCCATCACACGGGATCCCCCCACGCAGGTTATAAGGTATTCGGTTTGCCTTCACCCCCATTCACAAAAGCATATCTGCAAGGGTATACAAAGTGCTCCACAGTTCAGCAAGGATGCTGAGCCTGTCGAAGCACCCTTGCAATTACCGTTCGCTTAGCCTATTCGTCAGAATTCCTCGGTAGGCTGCTCACTTGCTTTTGTTCAGTGGTTCAGTCTGCACCTCATCCGCAGCTACTCTGCCACCCCAAACCCCGATTAAGGTGTTCGTTCGGCTCCGTTCCTCCGCTCTCACTCCCGATCTGTTTTCCGGGGTGTCACCGCTGCTTATTGTTAGGCTCGCCTGCGGGTCGCTGCGGCCTGATCGGGCTGATCATGTTTTTTGCAGTGGCCATGTGCCTCTTGCATTGCTTACCCTTCCTTCGTTCCTCAGTCCAGGGCAGCAAAGCACCGGCACCGCGCGCAAGCCCGGTTCCTTTACTTCGCGAAACTAAGCCAACCCTTCATTTCATTACGCCCCGGTTATTGTGTAAAGTTCGGGGCTCCATTCCATGCCACCCTTTTAGTTGCGCTCCGTTCAGTCACCGCACTTTCCTTTCCCAACCCGGCGGCAAAAAACACGCCAGCCCTGCTGTAAACAGTAGATGTCAGCCGTCCCCCTCCGGGTTCCTGTGCTGCCATCAGCCTTGCTCCACTCGCAGACGGCTCGCGCGCGCACTTCGGTCAGCCATTCCGTAAAAACTACATGGCTTCCCTTCGTTTTTCCCAGCGCACAGCTCAGGGCTGTATAACCTGCTTTTCTTTCGCACTTACAGTAAATCCCCGTTAATAAACTATCTTTGTCTCATGGGTATGGGCAAAGATTTAATGGAGTTTTTTCATCCGGAGAGAATTACCAGTACAGCAACTCCGATAACGTTGGGCCATTTCATTGATCAATTCCCCGATTATGCACCGGCGACAAAAATTTTATCTGGCATTAACAAATTAATTCTTGAATCTCACCTTGTGTTGATTGATCACTCTTGGGATTTTAATCTGAGAAATAATCGTTATCAGTCGTTTGGTTACAATCGTGAGTTCGGGAATTATGGTGTTTACGATTTCGCTATTTATGGTTTTCCTTTCGTTTATAGTGAGTTTTCTGATTCTGTTATTCCAATTATTACACAAAAAATTGATCATGGCATTGGAACTGGTTTTCTTGTTTCATATGCAGGCAATCCGTGCCTTATCACTGCAAAACATTGTATTGTCAAGGCTGGGAAAATTTCAATATTTGATGCGTCAAACAAAATTGCCAATCCTATTACCGTTATATCCCGGAAACGCCGGATTTTATTGATGACAATTTTCCATACGCCAATTTGGATATTGCCATAGTGGTCCTGCCAACCTCTTTTTATAACAACAGAAAACTCTTCCGGTTATCAGAACCTAACATATTGGAAGATATTTTAGTGATGGGTTATCCGCCTACTGGTGTTTTTGACAGTGCCGCAGATGTAAACAACGCTGTATTGATTGCTGAACGTGCATCAATCGCACACAGATATCTCAAATCAACCAAGGGTCAAAACGTTGGATATCGTATGTTACCATCGACGAAAATTGATTACTTCCTGATAAGTGCCCGTGTTAAAGGTGGTAATAGTGGTGGTCCAGTTATCAATAAACATGGTGAGGTTGTTGGTTTGATAACTCAAGTTCTCACCAAAGGCGATTCTTCTGCAGACGAGAGTCTAGATCACCTTGGATTCGGTTTCGCGATACCATCCGAAAGCATTTTTAAATTCTGTTCATCAGTATTTTCGAGTTCCGGCGAAATTCCATTCAAAAAACTGATCCCTGTTACAGATGATATAGGGTTTGAGCTTGAAAACACACCTTAGCCAGTATTAGCTTTACCCACAAATCAATCCTTCAGTTCACAGCTGTGGGTTCAGCTAAGCGCAGAAAATAGGCGTTTCATCATGTAGGTTAAAATTCCATTGGTAGAGGATCCAAACAATAAAAAAACAAAGCAAAGATAAGGCTGTGCAGCGCAATCCCACCTCATAGGGCTATAAAGGTCAAGCCCTCCGGGTTTTGCTAAAAAAATTTTGTCCTTTGCCTCTCCTAAGGGTTTTACTCTGGTGTCCAACCTTTCGCATACCAATTTCCATATTCGTTAAAACAAAATTTTTTTAGTCAAAAACCTTGACAGCCCTGCCTGCACAGCCTGTATAAGCGGCTTTCTTTTTTATTTTTTTCGGTTTTTGTTTTTTCTTTTGAAATGTGTGGGCGAAGCGTAGCGAGCAAATTTTTTTAATGCTCGTAAACCATGAAGATCAAAACACACAAAGCGCAGAACACGTACAACAGTCCTCACTTCTTTATCCTGTCAAAAGGCAACAACAGCGGAAAACCGCTTGATACCCCATGCCCGAACTGTTTTGTTTGCCTGTGCAGGGATGAAGAAGAAAAGAAACGCCTGTACTGGTTATTTTACGGCCTCTGGCAAGGTCTGTTCTTTCATCCGCACCTTACCGGATCGGTAATTCCGTTCATTCGCCTGGATGATTTAAAGAAGGTAGCGGCAACGGCCTTGTCCAAAATCGAATTACAGCCTCACCAGTTTGACAAAAACGTGTCAATGGTGCAGTTGCTCAACGAAAAGGCAAAAGTCGTTCATGAGCAGATTAAACTGATAAATAAGGCGAAACGTGTATTGCTGTATCAGGTACTGAAATAACCAATCTCTGACTACGGTTAAGAATTTTAACGAAGCATAAAGGAAAAGGGTGGAAAATTAGGTAGCTTTTTTAGTAATCATCACACTAGCCCCGGTTGGCCCGTTCTGCGACTGAATTTTTGCGGATTAAATTTTGCATGCCAAGGTAGCAGGCGGGCTGACCCACTTGCCCACAGTAAAAAAGCCAAAAGACTACGGCATAAACCGCCCTGTTTTTTAAAAAAGGTGCGGGAGGGCTATTTATTCCGTTTCCTTTTGGCTTTTTTATTCCGCCTGCATGTGAGAAGCATATAAAATTTAATCCTATGCAAAAACATCCGCGCATCACTAAAGGCAACCAAACAGGGGTTTGTCCTTTCACACCGCAGCTCCTGCCAAACAACTTGCAGGTTTCACGCTATGCATTCAGCCGTCACATCGGCAAGGCATCATTCTCTAACAAGCCTGCCAAGGGCGTCAGGGCATACCAGTTGCCATGCGGCTGTTATGTCTGGGTCTATAAGTCCGGTGTCCGTGAGCTTTCGGCATTGCCTTTTTAGGTAGTGCCGTAAATTTAAAAAGGGGATACCGAATACCGATATCCCCCTTTGTTGTACATTGCTGAATAGTTAATCCTGACTGCAGTCAGCCTCTTCAGCGCGTGTTTCCCATTTCAGGTTAACATCCATGCACTCTTTGTCCGTGGTTTCGTTCACCGTCTGGTCAACATTGATGACCACAAGGTTCACTTTTGAGGACAAATCTGATCCCGCCTTGAATCGCGGGCGACATGCTTTGATTCGCACGTCCAGCACTTCTGATTTTTGCATTGTCGTTTTTTTTTGCACCCACCGTAGCATTTGCGAAGGTGAGTATTGGTTAAACAATTCCCCGGATTGTTCCGGGGCTTACTTTTTGATCCTTCGCCATATCCACTTGCACAGCTGCGAGACAAGGAAACTGGCCACTGCTCCCACAGCTGCCAGTATTACCGTTCTTGCCACGTCCAGCGTATCCAGATGCGGGAGGATGGACAGGATCGTTCCTCCGATCGTGCCGGCAATGGTGTCATTTTCTATGTGATGCATACCAGCCATACCGATCTTAATTTTCCGGGCAACCCGAATCGTCCGTGATTGCCGCCTGGCTCATTGCCGTGGCAACAGAGCCAGCAACAACCAGGTAACCACCCATGGTGACCAATACAGCCGGAAGCGCCACCGGAGCCGCTAAGATCGCAGCTCCTGCAGCGGCCACAACCAGACCTATCGTGCGCAACTTCTTAAAGAAGGGAGGTGTGTCTTGTCCGCATCTGCTGAAGAAGGAACTCAACTTGTCGTTAAATTTTACTCGCTTCATCACTCAGATTATTGGACTTCAACAATACTCAACGCATTATAGGCCCCGTTTTTCAACGAGTACTGGTTACCGTTTACCTCCTGGAAAAATTCCAGCATGAGCAGGAACAGGTCATTTCCTGCACCCGCAGCAGCGGCCACCGGTGTCAGTACCACGTTCGTTGAAGTTGCATCGATGGGCAGGTTCACCGCGTTGGTCTCCTGAACATCATACTCACCGTTTGCAAAATCCATCTTCACCCAAGCTCCACGCAATGTGATATGCGTTGCTCCCGGTGTAGCGTTCACCTCATTGACCGGTACCAAACCGTCAAGAGTGATCACACCGGTTCCCGCATCCACCGCAAACGGGTTGAACAGGATCGATCCAAGGATCGCGTTTTTATTGAAGTTGAACCCTTTCAGAAGCTCAACTGCTCCTGGTTGGGCAATTCCAACACCAACATTACGCTCTCCCCGTGCACTGGTAGGGTCCAGGTTCTTGATCTGCGTCATCAACTTTGTCAGTCGTGCCGTAACCCGGCCGTCTGCGGCGTTCTGCATCATCGTTCTGATAGCATCGCGCAGCAATTTACCGGAACTTGCAGAAGAACCGAACTCGGCGTTGTTTTCACGGGTACGAATGAAAGCCGGATCAGTAGCGATACGTTTTCCGTCCAGGGACGTTTTCATACGCGCCAGGTCACCATCTTTTGACTTGTAAAAGCTGACGTTGTCCAACGTCCCTTTTATTTTGATCAAACCAGATTGTCTTGCCATAATTCGTGTTTGTTTTAATTAAAAGCCGGTTTCCGGGTCGGCCATTTCACCCATCGCAGCTATTTGGTTTTCCGGATTATGTTAACACCTGAAATCGCTTCGACAAGACAAACATCCTTACATAAATTCAGACCAGAAAATTTCCGCTTCCGTTCATTCCAATTGGTTGAATTTGTTCCGTTTTTGCTGTTTTATTCCTTCTTTAAAACGCCTAAATTTGAAACACAAAGTTGATGTTGGAAGTATGAACGATAACTCACTGATACCCTATGAATACCCCGTACATACTTCACTAAAATTATGTATTGAAGGAATGAAAACACCGAAGCGGATCTGCATATACCCAAAGGACATTCAACGTATCACCGGCAGGAGTGAGCGATACGGGCGCAATTTGCTGCATGAGATTCGCTCTAAGCTCAACAAAGCACCTCATCAATATATTACCATCGAAGAATTTGCAGCATACGTAGGATTGGAAATTAGCGTTGTCAACAGCTTTATCCAGGATTAAAATTCCAATAAAATTTGAAGGATTTTAGTTCGGTTTTGTTGTTCCATCCTTGTACATTCCTTATCTTTACGGTAAATCGTTCATTCAAATCCTGGCAATTTTCAACAAACATCAAGTGAACTATTTGGTGAACCAAATTTCATACCTTGTTTTAAGTGGCTGTAAATAAACTGGATACAAAATAATGGGCGGAGCCTCTCTCTCCGCTGACAAAAAAGCCCCGACAGTTATTGTCGGGGCTTTTCCATTTTAAGGTTTCCGTTGCGGATAACGCAAAAGGGTACCGCAAAATGGAAAATTGAACCGCGAAGCGGGGCAGTTTAGTCAGCAGGCTCTCACATAAGGGAATGGCGAAGCCAATCCCGGACAATCAATTATAGAGGAATTCTTGTTTTTTTAAAGGATTTCTTAAGGTCAATTTAATCATTGCAGGTCAATGAATAAAGGAAGACAATTCGCAAGTCATCGTCTGATACGATGAAAAAGTGAAAGAGTTTTGAACAATTAGGCTGTTACAGATTTTTATGTGGAGCAAAATTCTCAGATTCGCAAATCAATTTATCAATTTATGAAAAAGACAGCAATTGTTACCGGGGCATCGCGTGGAATGGGACTGGAATGGGTTCGGCAATTACACAAAAATGGATATGATGTTGTATTGACGGCCAGAACTGAAGATAAAGCAGCAGCTGCAGTTGTCAAATTAAAGGAAGAGGGAATTGATGTGGTAGGAAAGGCGCTAGACGTTGGCAGTGAAGCTAGTATTGTTAATTTGGCCACTTGGTTCAGTATGAAATATGATAAACTCGATTTGCTTGTTAATAATGCGGGCTTGAATTCGAAAGATGAATCAAAGGAATTATTCAGCAAATCTATGAATCTTGTCACTTTGTCTTCTGACGAAGTTATTAGGCACATGCGTGTGAATGCTTTAGGGCCTGTTTTGATGGTAAAACACTTAAGAGGGTTGCTTAAAAAGTCAAAACATCCAATGGTTCTCAGTATCAGCAGTTGGCTGGGCAGCCTTACTAAAAAGGACTATGGAGGTCATTACAGTTATTCATCCAGCAAATGTGCTCTTAATATGATGAATTCATGCATGGCACTGGAGATTAAAGATGAGAATATAATCGCTGTTGTTGTGAACCCGGGATGGGTTCAAACCGAAATGGGGGGGAGCAAGGCACCGCTAACACCGGATCAGAGTGTTAAAGGTATGATAGATAATGTTGTAAACCGGATTACAATAGACGCTACAGGTAAGTTTTTTCAATGGGATGGTAGTATTCATCCGTGGTAATCCTGCTGGCAAATCTTTTTTATGATTAAGTGTTATTACAATCGGTAAATTTGAAAAAAACGAATTACCGTGTGGCTTGATGTAATAGAAATTCTTATCTTTTTACTTAATGTACTATACGTTTTACTGGCTTCAGTAAGAAGTGTATGGTGTTGGCTGCCGGGAATTCTGGCAAGTGTTATTCAGGGAGCTTTGATGTTCTATCATAAGTTATATGCCGAAACGGGATTGATGGGATTTTATGTTGTTATGGGAGGGTACGGCTGGATATCATGGAGAAATCAGATGAAAATGAAATTGAAGATTTACGAAATTTCTTTATATAAACATTTGTTATTCAATGTTATAGTGGCTGTTTTAGCATGGGGTTTGTTTTATGTTCTTAAAAAATATACAGATGCTAACAGCCCTTTGATTGACTCTTTTACAACTGTATATGGTATTGCGGTTACCTGGATGGTTGCAAAGAGTATCCATTCCAACTGGATTTATTGGGTATTTATAAATCTTGTTACCGCTTGGCTATATTTGTCGCGGGGTTTGGAAATACTGAGCCTTCAAATGATTATTATGTCCGGTATGGCGGCATGGGGCTATTACAGGTGGAACAAGTTGCAATTACAGAATAAGGAGATTGATGGTTAATAGGGTAATACTTACAGGTCCGGAGAGTACCGGTAAAACAACGCTTGCAGAAATACTTGGCAAGGAATTTCATTGTGATGTCGTACCGGAGATTGCCAGAACGTACTTAACGGAGAGGGGAGAGACGTACCAATATAAAGATGTAGAACTAATGGCAAAGGCGCAACAATTTGCTGAAGATTCTGCTGGTGTGTGTAATCGAATGTTGATTCTTGATACTGATCAGATTAACTTTGCTGTATGGATGTTTAAAAAGTATGGCTCGATTCTTAAAGAGGTAGAAGACAGAATCAAACGATATAGCAATGAGAACCGTCTATATTTGTTGTGTTATCCCGATTTACCGTGGCAGGAGGATCCTTTGCGTGAAAGTAAGAACGAAAGACCTGAAATATTTTACCTTCATAAACAGTTACTTGATGATTTTAGACTGAATTATTGTCTTATACAAGGATTTGGATCTGAAAGACCAGAACAAGCGAAAAGGATGGTAAACGAATGTTTTAATTTTTAGATTTATCACCGTACCTGCCGCTTCATCATAATGTCCGTCTGTGCCTCTGTTCCTAATTGAAAAACATGACGGTCAAATTCTGTAAATCCCATACTTTTATAAAACGCAATGGCGCTATGGTTCCTTTCCCAAACTCCCAACCATATAAACTCGGAAGAATATTTTGCAGCCAATTGAATTGCTTTCAAGCATAATGCTTTTCCTATGCCTTCTCTTTGGTGTTGGTTTAGTACATAAACCCGTTCAATTTCTAATAAATTTTTATCCTTTAATTCTGTTTGCGCCTCATTTCGGTTTACCTTTAAATATCCTGCTATTTGGTTGTTTTTGAATGCAAAATAAAACTCAGAGTTCGCATTATGTAACTCTTCTGTTAGCTTTTCAACCGACAATGAGGTAGCCACATATTCATCAATATTTTCCTGTGCATTGTCTTTTGCAAATGTTTGTCTGAATGTTAGTTCAGTTATTTGTTGAAGCATTTCAAGTTCCGCCGCTTCAACCGATTTAATATTTATCATTCTCACCCGGGGAATTCTACTTTTTTACACAACGAACCATAAAACCATAACCTTTCCAGTTCCTGGCAAAAACCCATTCACCATCCTCACTATCCGCGAACAATGCCCCATCCAAACCGGTGCAGCGCCCGTAATCAAAAGTAAGGTCGAAATACGAAGGGTTCCACCAACCTCCAACACCGTTAATTTCATCAATCTTTCCTTCGGGTGTTCTGCAAGGGAATACGTGTTTCCTACATGAAATTCCATATTCTGATACGGAATTGGCGGTTAGTTGTTTATTCATAAATTTTGCCGATGCCTCAGGATCCTTGTGGGCTTGAGGTGCGTTATTCCAGTCTTCAGAATTGGGAATAGACCATCCTTTTGGGGCCAGGCCACGTTCATCGGTAACAGCCCAACCGTTATACAACTTAACTTTAATATTGGTGCCGCCTTCGCCGGTTTTGAATTCATACCAGCACCAGGCAGGGGTGCCGTCATTTGCCGCTTTACTCCATGCTTCAGCTGTTCTTGCCTCTATAATAACGTCTCCGTTTCTGAATCTTGAAACCTGCAGGTTGTCTGTTGTCCATTCGAATTCGTTATAGGTTGTTGTGGAATAATTGTTCCCGTCAATGTCTTTTACCTGGGCATGGATAGCAGTAAAGCATATAGAGAAAAGTGTAAAAATGATAGGTTTCATTAAGCAGTGTTTAATTGTTTATTTCCGTGGTATGCGTTGTAATGAACACAAAGGTATTGGAATACTTTGAAGAGTCCTATTATATTGTAGTGTTATTCATCGGCAGAAAATTTCAGCAAAGAATGCATGTCAAATTCCCTTAAGAACTAAGAAAAACAAAATGATTAAACAATTTGGCATCATGGCCTGAATATTGAAAGGAACTCGTAAACTTGCATATGATTTTTGAAGTAAAGCAGGTGCGACCTTATCCTATTCCTGAAAAGTCTATTGCTCCGCAAAGTATCTGGACAAAGGAATATACAAGGATGGATAGTCCTGAAAATTATAAAATACTGGCATCATCGGGCAAGGGTAAAAGTACCCTGGTGGCATATTTGTATGGTTTGAGGAATGATTACAGCGGGGAAGTATTGCTTGATGGAAAGAATGTCCGGCATATAACCATCAGCCATTGGGCCGAAATTAGAAGAACCAGATTGTCTGTAATTTTTCAGGATATGCGATTGTTGCCAAAACTAACTGTCAGCGAGAATCTTGAGGTAAAGAATAGGCTTACAGGTCATAAAAAACTTGAAGAAATTGATGAGATGCTCGACCGCTATGGCCTTGCCGACAAGAAGCAACAAATTTGCGGAACTTTGTCATTGGGACAGCAACAGCGCGTTGCTATAATTCGTAGCCTTTTACAGCCGTTTGAGTTTTTGTTAATGGATGAGCCATTTAGCCATCTTGATCAGGATAATATCCGCATTGGTTGCGAAATGATAGAAGAAGAAGCAAAGAAAAATGGCGGAGGATATATGTACACCACACTTGGCGAGCATTATTTTTTCAGTGCCAAAGAAACAATAACTATATAGTATGCTTAGGAAAATTGTTTTTAAAGGTCAGCAGCGCACCCAATTAATCATTGCCATTTTGGGCTCTATTATAGGTTTGTTTATCGTTCTTGGGTCAGTTCAACTATATAAGGATATCAATTCAGCCGCTTTTGGAGGAAAAGATTTGCTGAAAGACGGTTTTGTAATGCAAAAACAAATCAATGCACTGAACACCCTTTCCCTGGGAAGCAGTGCTTTTAGCAAAACAGATATTGATAACTTAAAGAATCAAAAATTTGTTGAAGAACTGGCACCGGTGCTTAGCACCCGTTTTAAGGTGGCAACCACAGTGGGTAAAACCGGTGGACCAATACCTAAATTTTATATAGATATGTTCTTTCAGGCTATACCCGGAAAGTTTTTGGATATGGAGCCAGGAAAATTTGAATGGAACCCCGGTGATAGTTTAATTCCAATTATTCTACCTGTTGATTATCTGAATTTATACAATTACGGTTTTGCTCCCAGTCAGGGAATACCTCAGTTAAGTGAAGATGCGTTTAGTATGAACGATCTTACGGTTATTGTCAGCGGAAACGAAATGCGCGAACAGTACCGTGCACGGGTAATAGGGTTTACTGCTAAAATAAGTACCATTCTGGTTCCTGCCACATTTATTGAATATGGAAACCGCAAATTTTCCACACCCGAAGAAGCAGCAATTACAGACCGGTTGTTTGTAGTAACCAATGCACGGTATCATGCCGAATTTGAAAAATATATCAACGAAAATGGACTTTCGGTAGATGCTGAAAAAATGAAAACCAGCGAACAGAAATCACGACTTCAACTCGCATTATATGTTCTTTTGCTGGTAGCCGGTCTTATCATTGTTCAGGCAGTTTTAATATTTATACAATATGCACAGCTGTTTATCAGCCGATCGGCTTACGAAATAAAACTCCTAATACAATTGGGGTACCATTACAAAATAATTGCCATGCAGTATGTTAGTTATTTTCTTGTTATTTTTTCGGCAATCACGGTAATTACTGTTGTGGTAACTTTACTAGCCAAAACCTGGGCAAACCACTATTTTAATACGGAACTGAATATTCCTATTGAAGGCAGCCTTGACATAATGGCATACATCATTGCTTTCAGTTTTTTACTTTTTTATGCGCTGATTATCAGGTTTGCTATTGGAAGAACAATAAAACGTATGGCAGGATGGAACTAAATTTGTATTTCCGGCGTCTATTACATAATCACGGGAAAGGAAAATCCGTAAAATGCAATTTATGAAAACCAGATTCATATTATTTTCTGCTTTGATGTTACTAATGGCAGGGGCAAGTGCCCAGTCAGGAGGAAAACAAGTAAATCTACAGTTCACTATCAAAGGTGTTGAAAACGATACCGTATATTTAATAAGATATTACGGTGACAAAATGTATTATGCAGACACGGCACGTTCAGATGCAAAAGGAACGGTTCGTTTTAAATCGAAATTTGCTGCGGAGGCAGGTATGTATGCTGTAATGCCCAAAGATAAGAGTGGCTATTTTGAAGTAATCCTTAATAATGAAGATGTTCAGATTGAAACTGAAAAGGGAGCATTTGTTCCTAAAATGAAGGTTGTAAAAAGTAAGGAAAACCAAGAGTTTTACAAGTATATAAATTTTATTACCGAGCGTCAGAAATTTGCTGAGCCTCTTAAAAAACAACTGGACGAAACCAAAGACGAAGCACAGAAGAAGAAGATAAGAAGTGAGATGGAGCGTCTGGATAAGGAAGTGAAGCAGGAGCAGATAAGAATCATGAATGATAATCCGGGGAGTGTGGTTGCTTTGGTAATGCGTTTAAGCTCTGATATTGATGTGCCTGAACCTCCAAAGGACAGTAATGGAAAAATACTGGACAGTCTGTTTCAAAGGAATTACTATGTAAGTCATTTCTGGGATGGAATCAACACCGGAGACGAGCGATTGATTAGGATTTCAGGGTATCAAAAAAAATTAGAGTACTATTTTGATAAAATATTGCCGCAACTAAGTGACAGTATTATTCCCAAGGCCGACAAAATTGTTGACAAGTGCAAGGTGGGAACTGAAATATATAAGTTTAATGTTGTGTGGATTACCAGTCATTTTCAGAATAGCAAAATAATGTGTCTTGACAAGGTATTTGTTCATATGGTATTAAAACATTACAAAACCGGACAGGCTACATGGATGACCGAGACAAAAAACAAAGAAATTGTGGAAAGGGCCGAGAGTATGGCTCAGGTGGTTTGTGGAAACATAGCTCACAATATTATTTTACCCGATACAACTCAGGATAATTGGGTGGCCTTGAATAGCTTAAAAACTAAATACAGAATACTTGTATTTTGGGATCCGGATTGTGGCCACTGCAAAAAGGAAATTCCTAAAATGATTGAAAACTACGAAACCTGGAAGTCAATGAACGCTGAGGTTTATTCTGTAAGCAGCAAGAATAATGAAGAATGGCGGAAATTTGTGAAGGAGAAAAAAATTCCGTTTATCAATGTTGCGGTACCTAAAAAAGTTTATGAAGATCAAGAGTATGTGAATAAAATTGTGCTGTCGGGAATAACAGATTTAAAGAGTTTGAACTATCATAATACGTTTGATATATTTAAAACGCCTACTGTGTTTATTATCAATGAGGCGGGCGAAATTATTGGAAAGAATCTGGAGTCGGACGGAATTTCTGATTTTCTGAAACGGTTAAATCAAATGAAATGAAATATATAGCAGGTACGCTGTTTGTTCTGATATTTGTTTCTACCAGTATTGCACAGAATCTAATACAACAGGCAGATTTTTTGCGTGGCTGCTGGCTTACCGAAGATTCAAATACGTTTTCTGGTGGAGAGTGCTGGAGAAACACGGCCGATGGTTTAGATGGCATTGCTTTCAGCACTTCAGATGGAGATACAACCATTACCGAATACTTGTCTATAAGAATAGATGAAGAGGGTAGGCTGGTTTATATTGCCGAGCCGGTGGGACAGGAAAGAACCAGGTTTCTTTTGACGGAACCGACGGAACCCCATCGCCTCATTTTTGAGAATCCGGACCATGACTTTCCTCAAATCATTCAATATACAAATACCAAACTGGGATTGGAAATTGAAATATCAGGTTTAGGGCAATTCGTGAAATATAGAATGATTAGTGATTACACAGTTCATTTTCCGAAGGAAAATTAATTTGTTTTGATATTCTTTTTTGTACATTGCAGTATGAAAAATACTGGATACTTATTGTACAATAATTAAAATATTCAGCAATGCGCTTTGGAATTGTATTAATATTTATTTTGTGTGCCATATTTCAGTTTCGGGCGAATGCACAATGCACCTTTGAAGTACCAACAACGGTAGTGTTTCCGCAGAATCAATTTTCGGTGATCATGAAGGGGACGGGCTGTCCGCCGGCCGAATTCGAACTTTCAATTTATAACCGATGGGGACAATTAGTTTATCAAACATCTGATCCTTATGCATACTGGAATGGGAATGAAAAAAATCAGCAAATACCCGACGGTGTGTACTTTTATACACTGAAAAGCGGTAATGAATCGTTAACCGGAAATGTTACTTTTATTGTCAAAGGCAGGGACTCACAATCAAATCCAAACTCTGAGATGCCAGCTAAAGAATCCGAAAAAGAAGGAGCAGCAAAGAAAGGGAAGAGAAGTAAGGGAAAATGAGAACCATAATGTTCCTGGCGCGTCTTTGGAAAAATCAAACCATTCATCAAATTAAATACTAACAAACCAGTTTTTTTTTAAAACAAATTGATGGGTTTCATTTTTATTATTATTTTAGTAACGTTGAATTCATACTTAAAACTTCTTGACCATGAAAAAACTACTATTCACATTACTTACAGGCTGCCTGGGGTGGGGCGTTTCGGCTCAGGTTATCTGCTATGTTGAAACTCCGGCTTCGCTGGAAGGGAATCTTGATTTTACCTGGGCAGATCCAGGAGGTGGTTGGGGAACTCCTGATTTGAATGACCCTTTGGAGGCAATCACTGGAACTCTTGTATTTGTTGATGATGGAACAGTCGGAGATTCATTGGGTTGTAATGCCTTGGTGAACGGTTCATCCATTGCGGGAAATATAGCCGTCCTATATCGGGGTTCTTGCGAGTTTGGACTGAAAGCTTTGAATGCTCAAAGTGCTGGAGCCATTGGTGTAATTATTATCAATAACGTTGGTGGAGCACCCATTGCTATGGGAGCCGGAGCCAATGGAGCTAGTGTTACCATACCTGTAGCCATGATTACTGATGTTGACGGTGCCGCATTAAAAAGTGAAATTGATGCAGGTAATGTTACAGTTTTTCTGGGATCTAAAACAGGATTCTATGCTGATGATCTTGGATTTTATGCAAAAGACGTGATGCTTGCCGAACGGTTTGCAAATCCTTCATCTTTGTCGCAAAATGCTTCTGAGTTTTCGTTTACCCCCGGAGGATGGGTGTTTAATTTTGGTACCAATCCACAAGCATCTGCTTCCTTAACAGCAACTATCGAACATGGCGGATCTACTATTTACAATCAGTCTGCCATCGCTTCAGTTATTTTAAACACCGGTGATAGCGTATATATCGCCTTACCTACCTTCTCGCAAAGTTCTTATGCTGATGGTTATTATACAGTAACTTATACTGTTGGCGGAGCTTCGGCTGAAGAATTCCCTCAAGACAACGCACTGTCCGCTGATTTTGCAATTTCACCCATCGCTTATGGTTTGTGTCCGCTGGACGAAACTACAATGGAACCGGTTCCTACTGCTTCTTTTCGTCCCAACGGAGCCACCAGCTGGCAGGCTTGTGTGCACTTTATGGATCCGAATGCCAGCCGTATGGTGGTTGAAGGTTTGTGGGTAACTAATGCCGCAGGTGGAACGAATGAATTGACTGGTATGTACTTTGAAACTGTGGCTTATGAATGGCAGGATATCTTTGTAGACCTTGACGATCCCAATTTTGCGGTGAATGGATTGGTTGACCTGGAATATGGAGATTATACCTATAACAGTGATTTAGAAAATATTCCTGTATATGTGCCATTTGCATCCACTATTACATTGCAGGATAATGTGCGCTATTTATTCTGTATAACGCCTGCCGATGCCAATATGTATGTAGGGTTCAATACAGCTGTTGATTATGACGAAGTGGTGAATGACCAGCGTCAACCCATGTCGCCTATTTTCAGCGATGGATCTTTCTACGCACTGGGGTTCGGTACCGACGCTATTCCAACTATTACAGTCCGAATGTTAGATGCAACTCAGGTTGGTATTAAAGAGGACACTAAAAACACAATAACTCCTTATCCTAATCCTGCCACTACTACCATCCAAATTCCTTTAAATGGTATTGCCGCGGCAGACAGGCTGGAAGTGTACGATCTTACCGGTAAACTGGTTATGACAGAATCTGTTTCAATGAATGGAAGTATGCTTACGGTAAGTGTTGATAAACTTGCTTCAGGTCAGTATTCTTTCCGCTTAACAAGAGAAGACGCAATCATCTCTCAGTTTAAAGTGGTTGTATCTAAATAACTTGATTTGTATTAGGTAAAAGCCTCTCAGTTCTGAGAGGCTTTTTTTTTCACCAATCATTGGTTGGCATTTTTATTGCGATACCCCGGCGGGTTTCATTGTGAATATTATCTTTGTTTATGCGCATACTTTTAACAGCATTTCTTTCTCTTTCTCTGTCCGGCTTGCTTGCGCAAAGAGTGGGTCAGTTTGGAATTAGTTTGATGCCTACATTTAAAGGAGTGGTAACCTTTGGAATCGTTTATACTGTTAACGGAGAAATTGTTGCTTCTGAATCTCTGGGCAGGGAAGACTGGATGCGTCAGGCATCGGGTGAGCAATTAAGTAAGGCAAATCCAAAACGGGAAAATTTATTTATTTTAAATAAGGTTGACAGTTGCTGGGTATTGTTTGACAGCATTTATGCTACCTATGGAAAGATGAAATATGTGGGGCACGAGTGCATTCCCATTGATTTATTATGGAAATTGCGGTATAAAGACCATCCTTATGTTCAGGATAATACCGGTTGGGCAAAAACGCCGTTGTCTCCATCTTTGGAACAGATGAGCTTTTTACAAGAGGCATATGGTTTAATGCACCTTGACGGTTTTATCTATGGAGAAAATCTTTGGCGGCTTTTGCGCGAAATTCAGTTACCCAACTGGCAACGGTTTTACAGTGCAGGTGGAACCATGGAACAATACAAAGAGTTTATTGAAGGCGCAGAAGAGGATGAGACCGATGTGGAAGAATTTGAAGACAATGAGAATGACGATGAGCATGGAAAGGAGAGTTCGTCTGGTGGCTCTGAAAATTCCGGCGGACAGAAGAAACAGGATACTAAAAAGCCGGGCACCGGCGACTGAACAGAAGAATTGTTTTGAATAAGAAACAACAAAGTGTATCCAGGGCATTACAACGTATTGCAAGCCGTAAAAAGGAAGAACCCGACATTGAAGTTTTACAGCAGGAAATATCTAGTGGCAATAGAGTAGCACTCTCAAAGGCCATTACCCTTATTGAAAGTAATCTTGACAGCGACCAGAAAAAGGCCAGAGAAATTGTACAGTGGGCTCTGCAGCATTTGGGAATAAGCTATAGAATTGGAATTTCAGGAATTCCCGGAGTAGGGAAGAGCACTTTTATTGAATCTTTGGGTTTAATGCTTGCAGAAAAAGGAAGAAAAGTAGCTGTACTAACCATAGACCCCAGCAGTACCCGCAATGGCGGAAGTATTCTTGGAGATAAAACCAGAATGCAGGGGTTGTCGGCAAATCCTTCTGTATATATCAGGCCTTCGCCTTCTTCAGGGGTTTTGGGTGGTGTGGCGCGTGCAACGCGCGAGACCATCTGGTTGTGCGAAGCAGCGGGCTTTGACACCGTGTTAATTGAAACTGTCGGTGTAGGTCAAAGTGAAACAGAAGTTGCTTCTATGACAGATTTTTTTGTATTGCTGATGATGCCGGGTGCAGGTGATGAATTGCAGGGTATGAAACGCGGAATTATTGAAATGGCAGATGCCCTGATTGTAAATAAGGCCGATGGAGCACTGACCCATCAGGCTGAAAGAACCAAACAAGAATACGCTGCTGCTTTGCATTTATTACCTCCGGCTGAGGAAGGTTTGACGCCTGAAGTATTTTTGTGTTCATCTACTGAAAATAAAGGAATTGATAAAGTATGGCAGAATATTGATGAAGCTTTGAAGTCAAAAATACAAGATGGCAGGTTGTTAAAAAGGAGGGGGACTCAAAATGTTATGTGGTTCAGAAGGTTACTAAAGGATGTGTGGTATCAGCGGTTCTTACAGAATAAACAATCGCAGGTAGAAAAACTGGAACAACAAATTTCAGCAGGCGAAATTTCGGCATATCAGGCGGTGCTTTTAATATTGGAGTTAAATGATTAACATTATATTATATACTAGGTTGCGTTTTTTTTCTCTCGTGTTTGGAATGGTGTTTTTAAATGGTTCTGCAATCACTCGCAGCCAAACGTATGATTCGGGAATTGTTCCTGCAGCGGATAGAACAGAAAAATATGTGGCCGCATTGAAGGGAAAAAGAGTAGCAGTTACGGGTAATCAAACCAGCAGGGTAGGACAGACACATCTTGTGGATACGCTGTTGTCCTTGCAAATTAATGTGGTAAAAGTATTTGCGCTGGAGCATGGGTTCAGGGGCGATGCCGATGCCGGAGCAGTGATAAAAGATGGCAAAGATTCAAAAACGGGAATTCCCGTAATTTCTTTATATGGAAGCAGTAAGAAACCAAAATCTGCTCATTTAACTGACGTGGATATTGTGGTTTTCGACCTTCAGGATGTGGGAGCAAGGTTTTATACCTACATCAGCAGTATGCATTACATTATGGAGGCTTGCGCCGAAAATAATGTTCGGTTTATGGTACTTGACAGACCGAATCCTAACGGACATTACGTTGACGGTCCGGTGTTAAAACCGGGTTTCAAAAGCTTTATTGGTATGCATCCGGTTCCGGTAGTGCATGGAATGACCATTGGTGAATATGCGCAGATGATTAATGGCGAAGGCTGGCTGGCAGCAGGTGTAAAAGCAAACCTTGAGGTAATTCCCTGTAGTGGATGGAACCATAAAAAATTTTACCGGGTGCCTGTAAAACCTTCGCCCAATTTGCCAAATATGAGCAGCATTTATTTGTATCCGTCTTTGTGTCTTTTTGAAGGTACGGTAATGAGTGTTGGCAGGGGTACCGGCATTCCTTTTCAGTTTTTTGGAGCTCCGGGCTTTCCTGCCGGCGATACGGTAATTGTTCCTTCCAGCAGAGCCGGAGCGGCCAGGCCTTTATATATGGGGCAATCTTGTCGCGGTTTTAATCTGGCTGAATTTGGTGAAGATTCTATGCGAGATGTTCGTTATCTTTATTTAAATTGGTTGGTGGCAGCGTATCAGACATACCCCGACAAATCAAAATTCTTTACTGAAAAAGGAAGTTTTAATATTTTGTGTGGAACAGATGAAATACAAAAGTTGATAAAGGCTGGTAAGAGTGCTGATGAAATAAAGAATGGATGGAAACCGGATGTAGATGCTTTTAAAATGATTCGAAAAAAATATTTACTCTATGAAGATTTTGAATAAAATATTTCGACATGATGAATTGAGCATATTATTCATTTTAAGTGTTTTGTTTTTTGTTTTGGAAGGTAGATTAAATGCGCAGTCTTCGGTTGAAGGATTTTTGCCGGATAACCATGTGTTGCTGGGACGATGGGAAGCAGTGGACGTTGAAATAACAGCAGATATTATTGAAGAGGAATCAACCCAGGCCATAGAGTTCGTTTCCGGTGAGAACCAGAGTATGTTTGCCTGCGGAATTTTTACGGATATAGAAGAAGAAGGAGACCGGGTGTGGGGGTGCCCGTCATATTTTATTGCCCGGTTAGATAACAACAAGATAACAGGAACGCTGTTGTCAACATACATTCCTGTTCTTGAAGGTTCTGAAATCCGGTTTGAATTTAAAATTGATGAATCAACCGGAATACTTGAAATTAAAGGGGCTACACGATTGGGGTATTACAAAAAAACGAATTGATTATAAGGCAATCTCTTCCCTGTCATGAATCGGTTTTCTAAAGATGACGTGGTCGTCTATAATATCTAACACCACCGTGTTTGAAGTGTCAATGTTTCCACTTAATATTTGTTTTGACAATTCATTGAGAACTCTTTTTTGAATCACCCTTTTTACCGGCCGTGCCCCGAATTGCGGGTCATACCCTTCCTGAGACAACCATTCCAGAGCTGGTTCGGTAACATGTAGGTGTATGTTGTTCTCGTCAAGGCGCCTGGCCAGAAGATTCAGCTGAATTCGTACAATATTCAAAACGTCTTTCCGGCTTAAAGGCTCAAACATAACAATCTCATCTACTCTGTTCAGAAATTCAGGGCGCACGGATTTTTTAAGCAATTCATACACTTCGGCTCTGGTTTGTTCTAAAACCTTCTCTTTGTTGCCATTGTGCATTCGCTCCATGTTTTCCTGTATGATGTGTGAGCCGATATTGGAAGTCATGATGATGATAGTGTTTTTAAAGTTCACGGTTCTTCCTTTATTATCGGTTAGTCTGCCGTCATCCAGCACTTGCAGTAAAACGTTGAAAACGTCGGGATGCGCTTTTTCAATTTCGTCCAAAAGCACCACACTATATGGCTTTCTTCGAACAGCCTCTGTCAATTGTCCGCCTTCGTCATATCCTACATATCCCGGAGGTGCTCCCACCAACCGGCTTACAGTATGGCGTTCCTGATATTCGCTCATATCAATGCGGGTCATGGCATTTTCATCGTTAAACAGGAATTCGCTGAGTGCTTTGGCAAGTTCGGTTTTACCAACACCGGTAGTCCCCAGAAATATAAAAGAGCCGATAGGTCTTTTTTCGTCTTGTACGCCTGCCCTGGCGCGGCGGACTGCGTCAGATACTGCTTCAATTGCATCAAACTGCCCTACAACTCTTTTTCCAAGTTCATCTTCAAGCCGTAAGAGTTTTTCCCGTTCAGTTTCCAGCATTCTGGAAACCGGTATTCCGGTCCACTTTGAAATTACTGCTGCAATCTCTTCGGCATCCACTTCTTCCTTAATCATTTTTTGATTCTGCTGAAGTGACAAAAGCTTTTCACGGCAATCGGATAATTCCAGCTCAGTTTCTTTTATCTTTCCGTATCGCAATTCGGCTACTTTTTCGTAATTTCCATCCCTTTCTGCGCGATCGGCTTCGCCTTTAAAGTCTTCAATTTTTTGTTTTAAGTCCTGCATTTTATCAACCAGTTCTTTTTCTGCCTGATACCGGCCTAAAAATTGACTCCTTTCTTCATTCAGGTTGGCTAATTCAGCACTGATTTGTTCCAGTTTGGTAACATCGTTTTCTCGCTTAATGGCTTCTCTTTCAATTTCAAGCTGCATTATTCGCCGTTCAATTTCATCCAGTTCTTCAGGTTTCGAGTTTATTTCCATACGCAACTTACTTGCTGCTTCGTCCACAAGGTCAATGGCCTTGTCCGGAAGGAAACGATCGGTAATGTAGCGTTGACTCAATTCTACGGCTGAAATGATGGCTTCATCTTTTATAAGAACTTTGTGGTGTGTTTCGTATTTTTCTTTAATACCTCTTAGAATAGAAATGGCGTCCTCAGCATCAGGCTCGTCTACCAGAACTTTTTGAAATCGTCTCTCCAGTGCTTTATCTTTCTCAAAATACTTCTGATATTCATTTAGGGTAGTGGCCCCAACCGCCCTTAATTCTCCGCGGGCCAGGGCAGGTTTTAAAATATTTGCGGCGTCCATTGCTCCTTCGCCACCACCGGCACCTACCAGTGTGTGTATTTCGTCAATAAACATGATTATTTCACCGTCTGAAGAAGTAACCTCTTTAACCACCGCTTTTAATCGTTCTTCAAATTCGCCTTTGTATTTGGCTCCGGCAATCAGTGCTCCCATGTCTAAACTGAAAATGGTCTTATCTTTCAGGTTTTCAGGAACGTCTCCATTTATTATCCGGTGGGCAATGCCTTCTGCAATTGCTGTCTTACCAACGCCGGGTTCTCCTACCAGGATGGGATTGTTCTTGGTTCGACGTGTAAGAATCTGTAACACTCTTCTAATTTCTTCATCGCGTCCAATTACCGGATCTAACTTTCCCTTGGCAGCAAGGTCATTCAGGTTTTTTGCATATTTATTAAGGGCATTAAAGGTTTCTTCCTGTCCCGCTGAGGTTGCCTTGCTTCCTTTTCGCAACTCTATTACGGCTTGTCTGAGCGATTTTTCCGAAATGCCTGCATCTCTTAGTATTTGTCCTGCAGTATCGCCGGCTTTGCTTATGGCTAACAGCAAATGTTCAACCGTAACAAACTCATCCTGCATCTCGTCGGCAATTTTACGCGAAACAGCAAACGTCCGGTTCAATTCTTCTGCTGCATAAACCTGTCCGCCGGATACTTTTGGGTAATTGTCAACAACGCGGGCAACAGCGGCCGAAATGGTTTGTGGTGATGCGCTGAATTTTTTTAACAGATAAGGCGTTACATTTTCGTCAGTTTTTAATATAGCCTGCAACAAGTGGGCGTTCTCAATTCTTTGCTGGCCCAAAGCCAATGCTGTTTGATGTGCCTCCTGAATGGATTCCTGTGCTTTGATGGTAAATTTGTCGAAGTTCATAGTGATTCAGTTTGCGACGGAAAAGTCAACATGCAGGCCAAAGAAGAAAAAGAGACAATTTGTCTGTGGTTTTAGAGAATTCCTGTCTTTCTGGCATAATTTTCTCTTCGTGCCGGTCAGTTTTTCACTCTTTTATTCTATTAGTCATTCTGCAGAGCCACCGTTCCGGTTTCATCTTTTAGTATCCAGCCTACGGTTTTGTTTATTTTAATCTCGTACCAGTCTTCCGATTCACCTGTAATTTCAAGCGTTGTACCTTCGTGCAACGAAGTTAGAACTTTGGCGTCGGCTCCCGGTGCTTCCCGAATGTCTGAAGAAGGTACTAATATAACCACTTCGTCTGCAGAATGTAGCCTTTGCAATCTTGCATTCGCTGCAAGCAACGGAAAAATGAATAGTGGCAAAGTAATGATTGCTGCCAGATTCCATGCTCGGTAATTTCGCTTCAACAGAAAGGGAATGGTCTTAAATATGGCTGCCAGGAACAAGATGAATACAGCTATAATTAGCCAGGTATTTACAGTGTATCTCATATAGCCTCTTTGTAAAATTACTCCCAAATGTGACGCTTCGTCATCATACGTTATTTTATCAATGCATAATTCTCTTACCATGTTTAAATTATGAATTGCATCTTCGTGCTGTGGTTTAAGTAAAAGAGCCTTTTTATAATATAAAATTGCCATTCCTGTTTCACCTAATTTTTGGTGTGCACAAGCCCGGTTGTAGAACAACGAGAACCCATAGTAATTTTGATGTTCAAGACTGTCGGCCAATTGAATAGCGGTAGTGTATTCTCCTTTGTCGTACAAAGTGCGAATTTCATCCGGAGCGCTATTTCCGGGCGTTGCGCAAATAAAGAGAAGTATTATAAAAATCAATCGGCTCATGAGAGTTGTTTTTCAAGGTGGTTGATTAACTTTTCTGTATCCGACAGTAGTTGTTTGCAGTTTGTTTCTGCAAAGAGCCCGTATCTTGCCATCTCGCATTCGGTTATTATCTTCTTCCAAAGTTCAATATCATCACTTTGAATGCCCATTTGAATAAACCGGGCGGTAGCAGTTTCCTTATTCAGTTCACTCATTGAAATTCCTGTTTTGCTTTGAATCCACTCGTTCATAGCTATTTCAATGGCTGCAATGCACTCCTTGTGTTTATTTTCGGAAAGTAATTTTTGGGCAAGCTTTAATTCCTTTCTACTGCGCATGCTTTTCAGTTCAACTGCGGTTTTTTGTTTTTTTAATCGTGGCTCCGCTATAAATAAGAAGCCAAGGGCAAGCAGAGGGAGGGATGCTGCGGCAAGAAACCATGATGAAAAAATGGTTTCCCTTTCGGTAATACTATCATCATCAAGCTGTATGTAGCGCATTTCTTTTTCGGTAATGACTTCTTTCTTCTGCGGACCCATTGATCCGGCAGTGGGGTTATTATTGCTACCGGAGCCGCGTTCAATGGTAAGATTTACCGGGTCACTTTCAAGTTTTTTATAAGTGCCGGTTGATGGGTCAAAGTAGCTGATTGTTACCGGAATCTCGGTATAGGTTCCATGAATACGGGGAACAATAAAGTATTTATACGTTCTTGAGCCCTGCATACCGTTGATGCCTGTTGTAATATTAGATTGCTCCTCAGGTTCGTAAACTTCAAATTCTGTGGGTAATTTAAGTTTTGGTTCATCTGAGAATTGTATATTGCCTGAACCTTTTATTGTTATGGTGTAATCAAATCCTTCGTCTGCTTTCATTTCTGTTTTTGAGATATCGGTTGAAAGCGAAATATTGCCTACTATTCCAATAAAGTCATCGGGGGGTGCAGGCAAAGGTTTAACCGTAATTACAGGCGCATTACTTTTTGCACTTTCTGCAAAAGTTGATGAGAAGAATCCTCTTCCGTTAATCATAATCATTTCCACAGCAAAGGGTTCTAATTTCAATTGACCTGAAGTTTGAGGAA
This sequence comes from uncultured Weeksellaceae bacterium, assembly GCA_964508605.1. Taxonomy (GTDB): domain Bacteria; phylum Bacteroidota; class Bacteroidia; order Flavobacteriales_D; family CAZDUI01; genus CAZDUI01. Next base: position 65,524 of record CAZDUI010000008.1, read on the forward strand.
TGAGCAGTTCTTTTCTTAGTAAAATACTGAAATATCTGCGGCCGTTAATTGTTTCTTGCTGAATTTCGTAGGTGTTGTTTTTAAGGTTTAAGTCTATCTCGCGGGAAAAGAATCCGCTGTTGCTACCGGGACGAAAATCGGAAAGCTGGTAGAACTGGTAAGGACTGTAGACTTTATAGGTTGCGATTACTGATTCTCCCTGGTAAACTGTTGTTTTATTGAGTGTTATAGAGCAAGTAAGCGATTGATTGTTTTGAATATTGGGTGCGCCGCCGCCGTTGCCGGCCTGGTTGCTTTGATTTGCATTTCCTTGTCCTTTTGAAACCTGAATTTTAATTTCGTTAGATTTATAAGCCTTTCCTGATACGGTATACGTGGCCGGTTCTATAACAAAAGTGCCTTCATTTTTAGCCATCAATATAAGTACATGGGTATATTGAGCTTCTTGCTTCATTTGCCCATTGATAATGGTAATGCTGCTTTGAGAGGATGTGTATGGACCGGAAATTACTTCAAATGCAGAGAGGTCGGGATACTTAATTTTCCCTTCCACATTTGCCGTAAATTCTAGTCTTATCCTGTCGTCGGTTGAGACGGCATTGCTGTTCACCGATGCAGTGAAACTAACCTGAGCTTTGGTGAAAAAGGAAGTAGTCAGGGAAATAAGCAACAGCAGAATTCTTACCATGTTTTTTTAGATTTTACTAAAACTTTTTCGCCTTTCTTCTTGTTCTGATCTTGTTGTATACGCTTCTCGTCTTCAAGCATTGCTTCAAGTAACCTGCGAGCCTGATCCTTATCTTGTTTTTGATCTGGTTTGCCTTCGCCCTGGTCCGGTTTGTCTTTTTGATTTTTGTCCGGGTCGTTATTGTTTTCAGGCTTTTTATCCTGTTTATTTTCCTGCTTTTTGTCGTTTTCTTGTTGATTTTTCTTATCGTCGTTTTCAGGGTCTTTTGGATCCTTTTTATCTTCTTGATTCTGGTTCTGGTTTTGGTTTTGGTTTTGCTGTTTTTTCAGCATAGACAAGGCATACGACAGGTTGTATCGTGTTTCTTCATCCGTCGGATTTATTTTAAGGGCTTTTTTGTAAGCATCTATACTTTGTTGATATTGTTTTTGTTGTAAATAGGAATTCCCCAGGTTATGATAGGCACGGGCTTTGTCATCATCGCTTTTGCTCAGGTCCGCCATTTTTTCAAACATCCTGGCCGAGCCTGCAAAATCTTCTTGTCTGTACAGCGCGTTGCCTTTGTTGTACAGTGCCTTTATGTTTTCCGGTTCACTTTGTAATGCCTTTTCGTATTGCTCAGCACTTTTCTTATAATTCAGTTTGTTGTATTCTTTATTGCCCTTTGCAATCAGGTCTTCCGATTTTTGAGCATGAACCATTGAACCACTGCAGACAGCGCATAATATGATGATGTATTTATACATTGCTTTTCTTTTCGGTTGTTAATATGAATGCCAGTAGGAAAATGAGGCCGCAGGCTACAAAATACTGAAACTGATCTTTAAAATCGGAATAGTCTTCAAAATCACCTGTAGTACGATCCATTTTGTTCACTTCTTCAAGAATGTTTTCCAGCCCGAATTGATGCCCTACAGCGTAAGTATAGGTACCATTGCCGGCCTGTGCAATTTCTGCCAGCATGGCTTCATTCAGACGCGAAAGCACGGTATTTCCTTCTTCATCACGAATATTGCCGGTTCTGTGTCCTGTTGCGTCGTATTCTGGAATGGGAACACCCTTAGGCGATCCTATACCGATGGTGTGAACGGTTATGTCTTTTTCGGCTGCCAATTGCGCCTGAATAAGTGCAGCAGCTTCATGGTCTTCTCCGTCTGAAATGATGATGATGGTTTTGCGAATACCGTTATCCATGTTAAAAGATTCGAGACTTTTGGCCAGCGCTGCACCAATATCTGTTCCCTGAGAAGATACCGTTTCGGTAGAGGCGTTATTCAGAAACAGTCTTGCTGCGTCATAGTCGTCGGTAACGGGTAACTGAAGTACTGCGTTACCCGCAAACAAAACCAGCCCGATTCTGTCGCCTTTTAGGTTTCTAATAAACTGACCCATAGCTAATTTGGCTGTGCCTAGTCTGTCGCGGCTGCTGCCTGGATCTTTTGCAAGCATGCTGCGGCTTACATCTAATGCAAACATAATTTCCACCATTTTGGTTTCTTGCTTTTCAGTACCGAAACCATATTGCGGATTCATAAGGGCAATAGTAAACAGCCCCAGGGCAAATCGAAGGAAAGTGTATTTTAAAAGTAAAACACCACTGTGCGGCGGTTTAATAAAATTGACAATGATATTCTCGCTTCCCAGTCTTTTTATGTACCATTTATATTTTTGAAACCGGTAGAATGTTAGTGCAAATAATATGGGGATAAAAAGAAAGCCGTATACAAGTTCTTGATGTTCAATTCGAAACTCTTCCCTTTCAGAGGCAAAATCGTATAATATCCACACCGGAACCCAGAACAGGATTTCGCAGATGGCGGAAACCAGCAACAGATGCGATATTTTGAGTTTTGCGTTCAATGAATTTCTGAAATTCCGTTAAAGAATAAGTTCTTAAAAAGGTATGAAAAAAGGAAGAGTGCAGCACCGATGATAAGAGGCCAGAAAAACGCTTCGGGTGGATCGGAGCGATAAGAAATGGTTTCAATTCTGCTTTTTTCCAGCTGGTCTATTTCTGCATAGATTTCTATTAGTTCTTCGTTATCAGTTGCACGGAAATATCTGCCTCCGGTTCGTTCTGCAATTTCGGTAAGTACTTCTTCATCAATTTCTACCGGAACACGTTGTCGTGTTACAAAACCCATAGGGTCCCGCGTGGGGGTTATGGCAGTACCGTTGGTTCCAATGCCTATAGTATATACCCTGATCCCAAATTCTTTAGCGGCATCAGCTGCGGTAATTGGGGGCTGCCCGGTATTGCTCACACCATCTGTAACTAAAATAACTACTTTGCTTTTTGCCTTGCTTTTGTACAAATGGCCTGCTGCTGTACCTAATCCTGTTCCAATGGCAGTTCCTGGCTGTATTGTGCCAGCCTCCAGTTTTCTGATAAATGAAATTAAAAAATCTTTGTCGTTGGTAAGAGGGCATTGTAGAAATGCAGCACCTTCGTAAACCACAAGGCCCATGTTGTCGTATTTGCGGTTTTTTACAAAATCTTCGGCCACCATTTTTGCCGCCTCCAAACGATTAGGTGTAAAATCTTCGGCCAACATACTTCCTGAAATATCCATGGCCAGAATAATGTCAATTCCTTCGTTGTATTGCTTGTTTATGTATTCAATATCTTCAGAATTTTGAGGTCGGGCAATGGCAATAATAATTAAGCCCAAAGCAATACTTTCAATTCCCAGTAAAACAAAAGATACATACTCTGGCATTCTGCTTTTTACCGATGAAACAGAAAGCACCGGCAGAATAAGAAAATTCCTTCTTTTGTTCTTCACAAATATTTGATACGCCCACAAAACGGGGATTAACACAAGTAACCACAACATATCCGCAGATTGGTAGTGGTAATTGGCAAAATCTGATATGTGTTCAGGAAACGGAGGCATTAAACTTCTTTGGTGTTATCAATAGATTCATTATCAGGTTCAGTAATTATTACGAACTTAAGAGCAGAGTATAGTGCTTGCTCGTTTTCGTCGGATACGGGGGTGTATTTTGCAAACTTTGCCAAATCACTCAAAGAAAGCACTTGCTTAAGAATGTTCAAAGCCTCACGGTTTCTAAGTTCCTGCCGAAGATTTTTAACCAATTCACCTGTGGTTTGCTCATGGGCTTGTACTCCGAATTCGTTTTGGATATATGTTCTTAAGATGTCACTTAATTCTGTATGGAACTGCTTGTGTTTACCTTGTAACCAGGGTTGAGAAATTCTAAGTTCCTCAAGTTTTTTACGGGCTTCAAGGTGTGGGGGAAGGGGTGGAGGACTGGTTTTTGTTTTCTTCTTTTTGTAAAAAATAAACATCAAAGCCATGGATAGTAAAAGGGCTGAAGCCAACAGCCATGGCCAGTTTTTTGAAATCCAGGTTTCTTCTGAATCTGAAACATCTTTACTCACAGCGTCATAAATGGGTTTAATATCTTTGGGGGCTTGTGTGGTATCTACTTCCATTAAACGAACATTGATTTTCAGGCTGTCCGAGTAAGAAGTATCACCGGCAACAATTACGGGTAGAGAAGGAATAAAATACGAACCTGTATCAAAGGTAATTATAGACATAATAAACTGACGATTACCATCTTGAACAATGGTGTCCGTTTTCAGAATTTCAAGATTTTTCTGAAGTGTATCTTTAACAAAAGGCCATTGCACACTATCTCCTTCGGCCACTGAGAGAGTAAGAATATACGGCTCTCCCACAAAAACGGTATTCCCGGGCTTAAGTTGCGTATTGATTTGAGAGAGCAGGGTATGCCCTGCCAACATAAACATACAATATGTAAGAATCCTCTTCATGCAGCCCTTTCACGTTGTTTAAACAGTTTCATCAGCGGTAAAATATAATCGTCTCCGGTTTGAATCGAAGTAAAGTCTACACCACTTCTCCGCAGCATTTTTAATGTTTCATCTTTCCTTTGTAATGCTTCGGCTTTATATTTTTTCCTTACTGTTGCAGATTGGGTATCTATCCACCGGAGCTCGCCGGTTTCAGGGTCTTTAGCCTGCAGCCAGCCTACACGCGGTAATTCGGATTCTCTTGAGTCTGAAATTCGTACTGCCACCAGGTCATGTCGGGAATTACAGATACGCAGTGCCTTTTCGCAGTTCCGGTCTAAAAAGTCGGTAAGCAGAAAACCAACGCTTCTTCTTTTAATAGTATTGGCAAAATTGCGGACGGCGGAAGCGATATCAGTACCTGATTCTTTGGGCTCAAAATCGATTATTTCCCTAATAATCCTCAATACATGCGTTTTGCCCTTTTTAGGTGGAATAAACAATTCTGTGTATCGTGTAAACAGCATTAAGCCTATTTTGTCGTTGTTTTGGATTGCAGAAAAAGCGAGAACTGCTGCAATTTCGGCCATTAATTCCCTTTTTGATGAAGAGAGGGTTCCAAAATTACCTGAAGCACTCATGTCAACCAAAAGCATTACGCTTAATTCGCGCTCCTCCTGAAATACCTTTACAAAAGGATGATTGAAGCGGGCAGTTACGTTCCAGTCAATAGTCCGTATTTCATCGCCGGGTTGATATTCACGAACTTCGCTGAATGCCATTCCTTTTCCTTTAAAGGCAGCGTGATATTCTCCCGTAAAGACCTGAGTGGTGAGTCCCCGGGTTTTTATTTCAATTTTTCTTACTTTTTTAAGCAGTTCCCTGGTATCCATAACTTAATTAAGGTACTTCAACGCGATTAAGGATTCTGTTAATTACTTCGTCAATTTGAATGTTTTCGGCTTCTGCTTCATAAGAAAGGCCTATTCTGTGTCGCAGCACGTCGTGGCATACCGCCCTTATATCTTCAGGAATTACATACCCTCTGCGGCGGATAAAAGCATAGGCTTTGGCTGCATGCGCCATGCTGATGCTGGCACGCGGGCTTCCTCCAAAAGTAATCAACGGCGAAAGGTCTTTCAGGTTATATTCATCAGGAGTTCGGGTAGCATAGACAATGTCAACAATGTATCGTTCTACTTTTTCGTCCATGTACACTTGTTTAACAAAGTTACGTGCTTCAAGGATTTTATCGGCCCCAATAACTGCGGCAGGTGTCGGCATACCGGCGGGGTTTAGATTGTTTCGTACTATAATTTGTTCTTCCTGCTTTGTTGGATAACCCAGCACCACTTTCAGCATAAAACGGTCAACCTGCGCTTCGGGTAGAGGATACGTTCCTTCCTGTTCAACAGGGTTTTGGGTGGCCATCACCAAAAAGGGTTCTTCAAGTTTGAATGTTTGGTCGCCAATGGTTATTTGTCTTTCCTGCATGGCTTCAAGCAGAGCACTTTGTACTTTTGCAGGTGCGCGGTTTATCTCGTCGGCCAATACAAAGTTTGCAAAAATGGGACCTTTGCGGACAATAAATTCTTCTTTCTTCTGATTGTAAATCATCGTTCCTACAAGGTCGGCCGGCAACAAATCTGGGGTAAATTGAATTCGGCTGAATTTTGCGCTGATGGTTTTTGACAGGGTGTTAATGGCCAGCGTTTTTGCCAGTCCGGGAACACCTTCAAGCAGGATATGTCCATTTGAAAGTAAAGCAATCAACAGGCGGTCAACCATGTGGCGCTGACCTATAATTACTTTGTCCATTTCATTGCGAATCAAGTCGCAAAATGCACTTTCGCGTTCTATTATTTCGTTCAGAGAACGAATGTCGGTTTGAGGTTGCACAGTTCCGGGATTTTCCATACATTAAACTTTGTATGCAAATATCCTTTAAAGCGTCATATTGCAGGCGAATGACCTGTTAAAAGTTGTTAAGGAAATACAGCAAATTCAATCAGGCAATTTTCCTCTTATTTTGCAGAGGCCTGAACGTACTGAAACGGCTGATATTTGGCTTCGTTCTGGTAGTCCAGAGTATATTCCGGACCCTGAACCAGCGCTGTTACCTTAGCAAAACGTATCTGGTCTTCTTTAACGCCAGCCTTTATCAAAGCTTCTTTTATAACCAGCTGGGCCTCTTCAGCACGTTTTTTAGCCAGCTTATCGTTGGTTCCGAATGTTTTGGTACGAACCTTACTGGCTGAGCTTTCAATAGAGATTTCTACAAATCCGCGGGCTGCAGCAATTTTTGCAGTTCCTTCAATGAATTTTCTGAAATCTTCTGCTTCTTTGGCAACATCGTATTTATTGTAACCGTGCATCTTTTTAAAACTTACCGGCTCAATTCCGGTAGTGTTATTTCCGTTTGAATCATTGTTTATAGCTACATAGCCACTCTTAGGACACTCAGGCAGTAAATTATTCATGTCTGCCATGTATTTGCTTCCTTCAATATATTTGGCGTAGCCTATAATTTTACCCGCTGTATCCAGAATGGCAATACAGGTGTTCATGGCAATATTGGCGTCAATGTTTTCCAACTGCAATTCATAAACAGGGTTGTCTATCTTCTTGTATAAGAAGAACATATTTTCGATGTTGATTACTGTGCGTACGTCGTTTGAAAAACGTGGATTTAAATCTACAACGTCAGTTAAGATAAGACTTTTTGGGCTGTTAATGATTTTAAATCTAACGGTTTCAGGTGCGTCTGGAATAACAGTTTTTACAGTGTTGTCGCCGTCGTTTAGCATTAATATTTTATAGAATTGCTGAAAACCGGGCTTGCATTCGGTAGTTTGATCAAATTGATAAATAGATTCTCCGTCGCGAAGAATGTTTACATGAAATTTGTCGCAAGGTCCCAGCAGGGCAATGTATCCACCATCAATAACACGGGGTGTAAAATAAGAGATGTCGTCGGGATCGCTTTCGCGGGTTACTTCCAGTTCTATACCTTCGGTAAGAGGAATACCCTTGGGTGAAATTACCATACCGGTAAGAATAGCTGCCGCTTCAATATAAGATTTGTCAAATGCAATTTTATAAATATCAAGGTCGCCATATGTTTCCATCAGAAATTTATCTTCCCTGCGCAACTGACGGTTGGAAGAGTAATACCCGGTTTTACCGTCGGCACCCAAAACAAAGAATACGTCGTCATCTGTTGTATTTAGCGGATAACCCATGTTTACAGGATTAGACCAGGTACCATCACCCATTCTTTTTGAATAGAAAATGTCAAAGCCTCCCATACTGGTTTCGCCGTTGGAAGAGAAATATAAAGTTACCGCGTCAGATGCCATAAATGGCGACTCTTCATCGTATTTGGTGTTGATGGTTGGCCCAAGGTTTTCAAGATTTCCCCAGCTACCATTAGGAAGTTTGGACATTTTATAAATATCACGGCCACCGTATCCACCTTTTCTGTCAGATGTGAAGTAAATGGTATTTCCATCAGGAGAATAACTTGCGTGGGTTTCCCAGCCCTTTGAGTTAATGTCTCCGGCAAGCATGGTTACTTCCTTTAACTGTTTGTCAATCAACTTACCACTAAAAATATTACCATCGCCTTTGTTGTCGTCCATATAGAGTAATACGTCTTGGCCCGTTCCTGAAATACCTACTGTGGCTTCGTTTCGGGTAAGCTCATTAAATTCAAACATTTCCGATTCTTCCCATTTGTCACCTTTGCCCTTGAAAGAATAATAGATATCTTCAAAATAATTTCCTGAATCTTCAGTAAGATAACCTTTGTTTTTACCGTTTTTCCAGAGACGGCGGGCTGTAAATAGTATCAAGCGCTGATCCAGGGTAATAACAGGTCTGAAATCAGGGTATTCACTGTTGATTTTTGGCCCCATATTGGTGATTTCCCATTCTTTTTTCTCGGCAGAAATTTGTTTTCCAACACCACTTTGAGTTATCAAAAGGTTGGCGTCTGCAATCAGTTCGTCTTTTGGATCTACCATGCGCTTAAATGCATTGGCATACCAAATGGCTTCGTCAAAGTCGTAGTTAACATGCTTTGCATTGGCCATGTATAACATCAATTCAGGTATGGTGTCTCCTTTGGTATGCTTCATGGCATTTTCAAAGTATGGTAACGATCCTTGTTTATTGGTTCCCATCATATATTGGGCAACACCGGCTTCCATCCATATATCAGAATTGTCTGTGGTAACCCGCAACAATTCTTCATATAGTTTTACTGCTGTATAATAGCGGCCTTCCTGCAATGCCAACTGTGCCTGACCCCATTTGGTTTTATCCTGCGCCTGACCTGTAAGGCCAATTGTTAAAACAGAAAGAATACAGAGTATTTTTTTCATATTAAAAATTTGGACTGCAAAAGTACAGTTTATTTTTTGATAAACAAGGGTTTGGAAAGAAACTTAAAAAGTTATCAACATAGTGTTGATAATCAATGAAATTAATTAGGCCAGTAAATATTGATTACCTGCAATGATGCCTGCTACTTTTCCGGTAAAGTTCTTATAATTTAACAGCGGAGTATTGGGGTGCCCATAAGAAATACTGTTTTTATCAAACTGAGATTCGGTATCTGGCAGGAACAAGGTTAAATCGGCGGGTGTGCCCACTTTTATGGGTTCGCGATGAAAATTAATAGCTTTTTCGGGTCCCGAAGTAAGACATTCAATAATATCTTCAACCGAGAGTTCGGGTGCAAAAGTGCGCAAAGCCGGAAACAGCCCCTGCAGTCCACGTACACCGAATGAAGCATGATCGAATTCAAGGTCTTTTTCTTCAATGTCGCAGGGAGTGTGGTCGGTGGCAATGGTTGTTATTATACCCTTTTTTATACCGTCAATAAGTGCCAACCTGTCCATGTTACTGCGCAAAGGAGGGAAAACCTTAAAATTTGAATCGAATGTCATCATTTCCTTTTCTGTGAAGCATAGATTCATCCAGAACACGCCGGCCGTAATGGGGGTATTTTCAATATTCTTTTTCGCTAATAATTCTACACTTCCTTTAGAGCTGATTCCTGCAATATGAAGAGCGGCACTGTTATATTCAGCAATTTTTAAATACGTGTCAACGGCAATTTCTTCTGCAACAGAAGGCATGGCTTTCAGTCCGGTAAGTGTACTGGCATCTCCTTCGTTCACCTGTCCGTTTCCACCATACACTGCAGGTTCGTCTGCAAAAACGAGAATAGGTTTTTGCAAAGTTTTATTGTATTGCATGGCCCTGCTAAGCACACCTGAATTTACCGGAGTTTTATAATCGGTAAAGGCAACAGCTCCGGCTAAGCTCATATCGTACATTTCGGCCAGGTCTTTTCCGGCGTGTTCTGCCGAGATACATCCCGCGGGTAATACAGTTGTAATATGACCTGCAGATGTTTCAGTAATGTATTTTATTTGAGATTTTGAACAAACCGGTGGTTGTGTGGCCGGCATAAGCAAAACATGTGTAAACCCTCCTGAAGCCGCAGCATGCTGCAGTGATGCTATGGTTTCTTTTTGTTCGTTACCCGGTTCGCCGGCCATTGCAAAGGTATCTATCCAGCCTTTTGATACATGAAGCCCGGGAATGTCTATGGTTTTATAATTACCGGCGTACGGGGAGTTGCCTATACCTGTGATAATGCCATTGCTTATTGTAATATCGGTAGTTTGTAAGTGATTGGGGTGTCCTTTACATACCAGGGTTACATTTTTTAGCAGAAGGTTTACACTTTCCATAGTCGCAATAATATTGTTTCAATTAGTATGAAGCCAAGGGCGAAAATAAGACACAGTTTCCAATACTCAGTGTCTTTGTTGAAAACCTGATTTCCGGTTTCATTATCTGAATAAATGGTTTGGGCCACCCTGATATTTTCTATCCCTGATGCAACGAGTTTCTGTACTAAATCTTCACGGCTTATCGGTGTCAACTCACTCTCCTGCCGGTTGTAATTGGCACCAAATGAAAAGGAATGTTCACCGGCTGATATCACCTCCCAGATACCCGCTTTGTGAATGAGCGTAATGCCAGACGACGCGGCAGTGAATAAGTCGGTTGTGCCATCCGTTCTTACCTTGGCAAGTGGAATAAATGAGTTCGCTGTTCCTGATTTCTGAATGCGATAGTCGGTTTCAGCTGCATTTACCGGCGTGCGTATGTTCAACGCCTGTTCAGCGCCTATAGTAATATACAACGGGTTTCCGCGATTGCTTAATTCGGCGGCTCTTATGAGTGTGGTAACAAAAAATGCGTGTCTGATGAAATTTCCACCGCCCGCTGCTGCCGGTACTGTACACCTGAATATCAAGCCGCGACCTCTTTTGAACTGACTTAAAAATGAAGTGCCATCGCGTAAAGTCATTAATATTTCTTCAGCAGTGTTCACCGATCTTACCGTTGGGTATTTCTTTCGGGCTACCGGTAAAGATATTTTTTGAGTATTATTTGCTGTAACACCTTTAAAAACGGGATGCTCAAGGTTGATGGAGGCAACCGACAAACTTGATGTATCAGTACCGGTTATTACCGGTAAATCCAGTTCACGATGCAGCAAATTCCAGCTTCCGATGTTGGCCGTAATTCCGGGAAAAAGAAAAACAGTTCCTCCTGCATAGGTATAGTTTTTAATAACTTCACTAATACCTGAACCGGGTTCGTTTACAGAATTTATCACCACAAGGTCATAGTTCATAATTTCGGAAGGATCGAACTGACGAATGTCCTGCGTAGTCACTTTAAAAAAATCGTCTTTACCAAATGCACGGGTAATAAAATCCTCAATTCCGGGCTCGTTTAGTACAAGAATACTAATACTATTGCGCACATTATAAGCAAGATACATGGTGTCATCAAATCCGGGTTGCTCTTCTCCGGCTTCAAGCCAAATGCTGAGCTTGTGATCTTTTTTATCTGTATTACTGTAACCAATTACTGCTTCACCCGTGCTTTTTGGAGCAATGTTTAATGAACCTATTTTTGTATTTCCCGAAACGTTTAAAGTAATGCGCATATTTTCAATAGGTTCAGCAGATGTGTTCGCAACCCTGATGTGAAGTTCCTCCTGCGCTCCTGATTGTCTTACCGGTGCCTGAAACCAAACACTGTCAACATAAAGATTATCCTGCGACTGTCGGGCAATAGGAATGATGTTTACAGGAAACTCCGGTTCTGTACACTCCGCAACGTCTATCGCCGATTCCTGTAAATCTGTAATGATATAAGCAGCTTTTCCTTTGAGCCCGGAAGAGGCTAGCAAATCCTGCTGACGGGAAATGATCTGGGACAACGGACGCGATGCAGGTGAAATGGTTAATTCCTTTACCTGTCTTATAAATTCATTCTTTGATACAAAACGGTCCCGGTAGCCCTCCAAATCGTTAGTAAGAAGTTGAAATTTATCATTTTCGTCGTACTGCCCGGCTAGTTTTATGGCTTGTTCCGTTGCCAGGTCAAGAAGTAGTCCCGTAGAACTTAAGGTGTTCATAGAAAAAGAGTTGTCAATGTACACCGAAACGGCTGTCTTTTCTCTTGGCTTTACATTCCCTTCAGCAGCAATATACGGACGTGCAAAGGCCAAAACCAGAAATGTGAAAATGAGCATTCTGCTTAGAAGAATAATGAAATGACGAATTCTGCTTTTGCTTTGACTTTGAAGTTGTACCGTTTGTAAAAACCGGATATTACTGAAATAAACTTTCTTGAACTTTCTAAAACTGAAAAGATGAATGATAATCGGTACCGTCAAAAGTAACAGAGCCCAAAGAAATCCGGGGTACATAAACGACATAAGGACAAAGATAAGGTTTGTGACGTTATTAGAATACAAAACGAAATTTTGCGGGCAGATATTTTGTGGGATGAATTTTAGAGTAAGAATGGGAGGGTGCAAGCATGTTTCTATAGGGGAACCTGTGCATCGGAACCTGTCGGTATTCTCTTATACGCTAATTACTGCGCGTTTCAGGCGTGGTAATTGGGATTTTTTTTTACTTAGATACTGTATTGAAAAGCAAATAAAAACCTGATGCCGGAAGGAAAATTGCTTCCTTGCCATATTCCTGCCAAAATAATAGTATCTTAGTCTTATGGAAAAGCGTTTATGTCCCGAATGTGAAACGCCGCTTCTGGGGCGTGCTGACAAAAAATTCTGTTCAGACCAGTGTCGCAATAACTGGCATAATCGCCAAAACAGAGATGATACGCTCGTTATCCGCAATATCAATAACATACTTAGACGAAACCGGCGCATACTTCAGGATTTGAATGTTAAGGATAAAACTCCCGTAAAACGTAAGAAAATGGCCGACAAGGGGTTCGACTGGAGATATGTAACCGAGCAATTTTCAACAAAATCAGGAAGAACATATTCCTTTTGCTACGACATGGGCTACGTACCGCTGGATGATGACACGGTATTAATTGTTGTTCGCGAAGAACACTGATATTTAATGTATTGCGTGATGGTTGGTAATATTGTTAAAAACTGGCTGTTGTGCGCTTAAAGTACACCGAAGGGGTGATATATCTTTGGGGTTCACGTGAGCGAAGAAATTAAGTATAGCGAAGACAACATCCGGCATCTTGACTGGGACGAACATATCCGGCTAAGACCGGGTATGTATATCGGAAAACTGGGCGATGGGGCACATACCGACGACGGTATTTACATTCTGCTGAAGGAAGTTATAGATAACTCCATTGACGAATATGTAATGGGGTATGGAAAACGAATAGATGTTATTGTTCGTGACGGAAAAGTAAGCGTTCGCGATTTTGGTCGTGGAATTCCTCTGGGAAAGTTGGTTGAGGTGGTAAGCCAGATGAATACCGGCGCAAAATACGATTCGCGGGCATTCAAAAAGTCAGTGGGATTGAATGGAGTAGGTACCAAGGCGGTCAATGCACTGTCCAGTCATTTTGAACTGTATGCGGTAAGGGACAACAAATTGCGCCGCGCTACCTTTACCAAAGGAAAACTGATACAGGTTACCGAGCCCGAAGAAAGCCAGGAGAAAAACGGCACGTACGTAGAGTTTATCCCCGATCAGGAACTTTTCAAAAATTTCCAGTATCGCTTACCTTATGTAGAGCGAATGTTGTGGAATTACTGCTACCTGAACAAAGGATTGGTGATTGTTTTTAACGGGCAAAAGCTGGTTAGTGAGAATGGTCTTAAAGATTATCTGTCTCATAACATGGACGGTGAGGCACAATATCCCATCATTCATCTTGCCGGAGAAGATATTGAAGTTGCCTTTACGCACGGGGTGTCCTATACCGGTAGCGGAGATTTCAGCAGCTTTGTGAATGGGCAGAATACTACGCAGGGTGGAACGCATGAAAGTGCATTTAAAGAAAATATTGCCCGTGTTATTCGCGAGTTTTTTAATAAGTATGAGGCGCCCGACGTTCGTGAAGGGATGTTGGCAGCAATAAGTATAAAGGTAGTAGAGCCTGTTTTTGAGTCGCAGACCAAAACGAAACTCGGGTCGCAGGAAATGGAACCCGGAGGCCAGTCGGTAAAAGGGTTTATATACGATTTTCTGAAAGAAAAACTCGATAATTTTTTACATCGCAACCCGGACATAGTGCAGGTAATGGAAGCGCGAATCCGACAGAACGAACGCGACAGAAAAGAACTGCAGGGTATTCAGAAAAAAGCCAGGGAGCGCGCCAAGAAAGCATCGGTGCACAATAAAAAACTAAGGGATTGTCGGGTTCATCTTACAGATTTAAAAGATGAAAGACGAACGGGAAGTACCTTGTTTATAACCGAAGGTGATTCTGCAAGCGGCAGCATTACCAAGAGCAGAGATGTAAATACACAAGCAGTTTTCAGTTTAAGGGGAAAACCTTTAAATTCTTACGGGCTCACCAAAAAGGTGGTGTACGAAAACGAAGAGTTTTACCTTATTCAGGCCGCCCTGGATATTGAAGACGATATTGATAATTTAAGATATAACAGAATAGTAATTGCTACCGATGCTGATGTGGATGGTATGCATATACGTCTTTTACTACTTACCTTTTTTATGCAGTTTTTCCCCGATATTGTGCGCAAAGGACACATGTATATTCTGCAAACTCCATTGTTCAGGGTACGAAATAAAAAAGAAACCATTTATTGCTACAGCGACGAAGAACGACGAACTGCCATTGAAAAATTGGGAAAAAATCCTGAGATAACCCGGTTTAAAGGTTTGGGAGAAATTAGCCCAGATGAATTTAAAGGCTTTATTGGTGAAAATATGCGAATTGAGCAGGTTGTGATGGGTAAAGATGCCAGCATAGAACAGATATTGAGTTTTTACATGGGAAAAAACACCCAGGAACGTCAGGATTTTATTATTGATAACCTGAAAATTGAAAAAGATCCGGCTGAACTTATATTACAATGACCGACGATAATAATCAGGATATAGAGAACCCGTCGGGAAATGACGAACCACAACCCGGAAATAGTGGAAGCCACCACGAACAGGAAAATATTGTACCCGTTAGTGGCATGTACCGCGAGTGGTTTCTTGATTACGCATCGTATGTAATTCTTGAGCGTGCTGTCCCCGCATTAGACGATGGTTTGAAGCCTGTGCAGCGAAGAATAATGCATGCCATGTGGGAACTGGACGATGGGCGCTATAACAAGGTAGCCAACGTAATAGGCCACACCATGAAGTATCATCCGCATGGTGATGCAAGTATAGGTGATGCACTGGTGCAGCTGGGACAAAAGGAACTGTTAATTGATACACAGGGTAACTGGGGTAATATTCTAACCGGCGACGGTGCAGCTGCACCCAGGTATATTGAGGCCCGACTTAGCAAATTTGCGCTGGAAGTTGTTTTTAATCCAAAAACAACGCAGTGGCTGGCTTCATACGACGGAAGGAACAAAGAACCCATGAACTTGCCCATCAAGTTTCCTTTGTTGCTGGCCCAGGGAGCCGAAGGTATTGCTGTAGGTATGGCCTGCAAAATATTACCCCACAACTTCAACGAACTTATTGACGCATCGGTTAATATTCTTAAAAACAAACCCTTTGAATTATATCCCGATTTCCTTACCGGTGGTATGATGGATGCTGAATTGTATAACGATGGGTTGAGAGGTGGAAAAATAAGGGTGCGGGCAAGAATTAAGCAACTGGATAAGAAAACACTGGTTGTTGAAGAGATACCCTTTGGAACAAATACAACGTCACTGATTGAAAGCATTCTGAAGGCAGCCGATGCCAAAAAAATCAATATTCGTAAAATTGAAGACAATACCTCTGAATTTGTTGAAATTCTGATTCATTTAGATAAAGGTGTGTCGCCCGATAAAACAATCGATGCGTTGTATGCCTTTACAGATTGCGAAATCTCAATATCTCCGAATGCCAGTGTAATCCTGAACGATAAACCACTGTTTTTGGGTGTGGCCGATTTGCTGAAGCACAGTACCCATAGGACGGTAGACTTGCTAAAGCTTGAACTGGAAATTAAGCTGAATGAACTGCAGGAGGCCTGGCACTTTGCATCACTTGAAAAGATATTTATTGAAAAACGAATCTATAGGGATATTGAAGAAGAAGAAACGTGGGAAGGCGTTATTCAGGCTATTCACAAGGGGTTGAAGCCTTATATAAAGCACCTGAAGCGGGTAGTAACCGATGAGGATGTAGCCAGACTCACCGAAATAAGAATTAAAAGAATTTCAAGATTCGATATTAATAAAGCCGAAGAAGAGATTGCCAGGTTGGAAGGTGAAATTCAGGAGGTTTTGAATCATCTGGCCAATTTAATTGAATATGCCATCAGGTATTTTAAACATATTAAGGAAAAGTACGGTAAAGGGAAGGAGCGACGTACCGAAATTCGAAAGTTTGATACCATACAGGCACGTAAGGTAATTGTGGCCAATAAAAAGTTGTATGTAGATTATGTTGAGGGCTTTATAGGATGGGATAAAAAAATTGGCACCGGTGAACCGGTAAGCGAATGCTCAGATATTGACGATATTATTATATTCAGGGAAGATGGAGTAATGCAGGTTGTGCGCATTGCCGATAAAAAATTTGTAGGTAAAAACATTTTGTTTGCCAGTGTGTGGAAGAAGAATGACGACCGCACCATTTATCATTTAATATACAGGGACGGCAGAGACGGAGCACAGGCAATGGTTAAAAGATTTGCAGTTTCGGCCATAACGCGCGAGAAAGAATACGACCTTACCAAAGGTACCGCAGGAAGCAAGGTTTTATATCTCTCGGTGAATCCTGATGGAAGAAAAGAAGTAGTGACGGTGCATTTAAAACCCAGACCGAATTTAAGGAAAACCAAAATTGATTTTGATTTCTCTGAACTTCAAATTAAAGGAAGAGCAGTTGCCGGAAACCGATTAACGCGTGAGAAGGTAATTAAAGTAATGCAAAAAGAGATAGGAGGCAGTACACTGGATAGCAAAGAGATATGGTTTGACGATTCGGTAAAGCGCATTAATGACGAAGGACGTGGAAACAGCCTGGGACAATTTAAAGGAGAAGATAAAATTCTTACCATATACAAAAGTGGTAACTATAGGCTAACCGGTTTTGATGTAAGTACTCATTTTGAAGATGATGTGATTCATATTGAAAAGTGGACACCGGCAAAACCCATTAGTGCTGTATATTTTGATGGTGACAAGAAAAAGCACTTTGTAAAGAGGTTTTTATGCGAGAGTGCTTCCGATAAACCCGTGCTGTTTATTAGTGAAACGCCGGGCAGCAGGCTGGAATTGGCAAGTACTCTAAAATCTCCGGTAGTACAGGTTCAAATTGACAGAAAAGAAAAGGATACGGGTACTTACGCGTCAATCGCAGTAGATTTGAGTGAATTTATTGATATTAAAGGTCAGAAAGCAGTAGGTAATCAATTAGATAAGGACCCGGCAAGGAAAATTACGCTCTTACCCGACGAAAGTGAAGACTGGGAACCCGAAGATTTTCCTGACCTTTCGGATTTAATACTTGACGAGATTGATCAATCTGTTGACACGGCTGAGGTAGATTCTCAAGAAGGTGTACCTGTTCAAAGGACGGAACCTGAATTTGAGATTATCATTCCTGAGGAAGAACCGGGAATTGCACCTGAAAATGATAAGCGCAAAGCCGGAGATGACATAGAATCGGATGAGGATTCGGTTGAGAATAAAGAAGATAATTCAAATAAACCTGCAAACGGGGCAGGACCGACCGGAGTGCAGCCCAGTTTATTCGATTAATAGGTGTTAATTAATTTAAAATGAAATATATAGCCTTCTTCGGGTGTCTGTTGTTCAATATTGTAATACTTTCTTCTAATTCATTACATGCACAAACCGGAATGAAACTGGTTATTGAACAGGGGTATTCGCAATATGAGATAATTGGCGATTATACCGATGTTACGCTGTCAAGAACCTCTTTTATCCTGAATTTCGATATTCCGCGGTATCAGACCAAAAAAAAGAAGCACTATGCGTTGCAGCTGTATTTTTCTGAAAAAGATGTAAGAGCTACCGATTTTATTGAAGGAACGCGTATTACGGAGACTGCCTGGTTTGCACACGGCTCCGGCATAGCAGCTCCCGGGACGGGGGAATATCTTGAATTTGAAACGGATACCGACGGACACTATTATATTTATTTCGAAAACGACCAGCATGCGCGGGCAAAATTGATAAAACCCGGTAAAAAAATGCGGTTGGCCGCAGAAATACGGTCACTTATGGACACAAACAATAAATCTTTTCCCGGAGACAGCGTTATATTATTAATGGTTATTGATTATAACCGCGATGGTGTGCTACAGCAAGGAGAGTTTCATAAAATTAAAATTCTGTGGAACGACTAATTGCAATTTTCGGTATTGACGACTCTCATCTTTTTCGTTGAATTTCATCAGTTTCAAGTACTGTTCCTTTTCTGAATTTTGCCGTACAATACAAAGGAAATACCATGAAATGGATTCTAAAAAACGGGTGTACCGTGCAGGAAGCACAGCAAAAATTCGGAGAACTTTTTCCGCATTTGTTGGTGAAATTCTATAATAAAGATCACAAGCCCGGGCAGGGGAATAAAAGTGAAAATGAACTAAAACCCCATGAAAAACTTACGTTTAGGACGGCTGTAACCTCTGACGACGTGGTAATTCAGCTGCACGCCGGACTTAAAACTGAGAATTTTGAACGTTTAATGCGAGAGGAATTTGGCGTGAATGTGCAGATTTACAGAAAGTCGGGTAAAATATGGCTGCAAACCATGCAAACCGACGGCTGGACTTTGGCCGAACAGGAGCGGATGGCAAGTGAAATGGACAATTAATTCCCAAATGCCCGATTAATCGGGAAAATACGTCATAACCCCCGTTGAATCAGGCTTGCGATTTACGGGAGTCATCACAAGTTGGCTGGAGTCTATAATATAGGTATTCGAGAAGAAACCTTTCGATTGGGTATAAACATCGCAGTCAAAGGAGATGACATTGTCTTTCTTTGTCCATAATGCGTTAAATCCCATTGGTATATCGGTGCGGGTAATTTCAAAGTGTGCACTTCCATCTTCAAAAAGCAGAATCCTGCGTTTGTCGTGGTCGCCAAAATTTTTCCAGCTTATAAATTCAATGTTTGCCGAATACCGGACTGTCTCCCGCAATTCGTAGCCTAAAGTAAAAGTACAAACCAGCAATCCGGCAAGCAATACAAAAATCTTCTGGCGTCGCTTTTGAGAAATTATACCATGATACATGGTAAAGGCAAAGGAAAGGATGAGCGATAAACCAAACAAATAGGTGTAAACACTTTCGGTTTGCTGGGCCAGTGTTACGGTATTTCCAAAACGGCTGAGTGCAAAGAATAGCAGGGTAAGCCCTGTAAAAATCATTCCCAGTATGAATCGCAATTTGCCCGTCATTTTGCAAAGATAACAAAGCCTTGCAGGGATTGTTTTATAAGTAAGGTTCTGGCGTTGCAGTAAGATTGGCGAAAATCATAGTTCATTTGCACTGCGATTAGTACCTTGCGGCCGTTTTAAGGAGAAGAAAAGTACATTTACGCTGAAATGAACCTGTTTTGAGATGATTATACAGAACTTATCCCTGCAAAAAGGGTATGTTGATTTACCGGTAGATAAAGATTTGAATCTGGCACAAGAGATTTCAGATCTGAAAAAGCAGAAAAATGCTGTGCTGCTGGCGCATTATTATCAGGCGCCTGAAATTCAGGATTTGGCCGATTATGTGGGCGATAGTCTGGGGTTATCGCTGGAGGCGGCTCGCAGCAATGCCGATATCATAGTTTTTGCCGGGGTGCATTTTATGGGCGAAACAGCCAAAATTCTCAACCCCTCCCGCAAGGTTATTATACCTGATTTGATGGCGTCCTGCTCTTTATCTGATTCCTGCCCGCCAGATGCATTTGAAGCATTTGTGAACAAACATCCTGAACACGTGGTGGTTTCGTATATCAACTGTTCAGTCAGGGTAAAAGCACTCAGCGATATTATTTGCACATCGGCCAATGCCGAAAAGGTTATAAACAGTATTCCCGCCGGCAAACCCATTATTTTTGCTCCCGACAAAAACCTGGGAGCCTACCTGATGAAAAAAACGGGACGCGACATGCTGTTGTGGGAAGGTGCCTGTGTGGTTCACGAAGCTTTTGCCATAGAAAAAATTCTGGAATTGAAGCGTCAACATCCTGATGCTAAATTTATTGCTCATCCCGAGTCTGAAGAATCCATTCTAAAGATTGCGGCATTTGTTGGCAGTACAACAGGTATGATTAAGTTTGTAAAGCAGGATTCGAATAACAGCTATATCATAGCCACCGAAGCCGGAATTTTACATCAGATGCAAAAGGAAGTTCCCCATAAAACACTGATAGCAGCGCCGGCACATGAAGACAATACCTGTGCCTGCAGTGAGTGTGCTTTTATGAAAATGAATACCTTACAGAAATTATATTTGTGTTTAAAGCACGAGCAGCCTGAGATTTTGGTACCTGAAGACATCCGCCTGAAAGCACTGGTCCCTTTGCAACGAATGTTTGAAATATCGGCCGCCTGATGCAGCAAGTAGAAGAGTGTGACGTATTGGTAATTGGCAGCGGCATAGCCGGGCTAACGTACTCCATTATGGTTGCCGGTCATTTTAAAAACCGAAAAATTCTTGTTTTGACGAAAGCCGATGCCGGAGAGAGCAATACAAAATATGCTCAGGGCGGGGTAGCTGCGGTATGGAATCAGACGGAAGATTCGTTTGAAAAACACATTCAGGACACCTTGCGGGCCGGCGACGGTTTGTGTAACAAAGAGGTAGTGGAAATGGTGGTGCGCAGCGGTCCCGCACTGCTTCAACAGCTAATTGACTGGGGCGCACGGTTCGACACTGAGTTGTCGGGAGTGTTAAACCTAGGGCTGGAAGGAGGGCATTCTGCCAACAGAATTCTGCACCATAAAGATATGACCGGTTTTGAAATTGAAAGGCTGCTGCTGGAGCGTATCAGAAGCATGGATAATATAGAATTGCGCATTAATACATTTGTTTACGACTTAATTAAGAATGCCGATGGCTCCATTGCAGGAGCTGTGGTGCAAGGTAAACAGGACAGTATGCAATTCATTTCGGCTCCAATGGTATTGCTGGCATCGGGTGGGGCAGGGCAGGTGTACCGGTATACCACCAATCCGTATATTGCTACCGGGGACGGGGTGGCTATGGCCTATAGAATTGGCGCTGAAATGCACAACATGGAGTTTATTCAATTCCATCCTACGGCATTATATCAGCCTTTGAAAGACAGCATGTTTCTTATTAGCGAAGCCGTAAGGGGAGCGGGTGCTTATTTATTGAACGAGAAACAGGAAAGGTTTATGTTTCAGTATGACGACCGCGGAGAACTTGCTTCAAGGGATATCGTTAGCCGAGCCATTTATTCCGAGATTCAAAAAAGTTCTTTGCCGCATGTATATCTCGATTGCCGTCATATAAACAGGGAGGAGTTTTCTGCTCATTTTCCCAATATTATGAATGCCTGCCGAGACGAAGGAATTCTGGTGGAAAAAGACCTGATTCCCGTGGTGCCTGTTATGCATTATTTGTGCGGAGGAATTAATACTGACCTTGCCGGGCAAACCAATGTTAAAGGATTGTTTGCCTGCGGAGAATGTGCCTGTACCGGTTTGCACGGAGCCAATAGATTGGCCAGTAATTCGTTACTTGAAGCGTTGGTGTATGCACGCAATTGTTATGAGGCTACTGCAAAAAGATTTGCCGCTGTAGAAAAGGTTGAGCCGGCAGCGCATTCCATTCCTATGGCATTGCATGGCAATGAAAGTAATATCACCGAAGAAGTGAATGATTTGCGATTACAAATAAGACAATTAATGAGTGAACATGCCGCTATTGTAAGAACAGATGCGGGATTAAAAGAAGCGCACACAAAACTTTCTGCTATTCATTCAAAACTCTCGGGTTTTAAACAAAGCTATGGCAATAGTGTCTTGCTTGCCGAAACAGAAAATATGGCTACCGTAGCATTACTTATTGTTGAAGGTTCGGTACAGCAAAAGTACAATGCCGGAGCCTACTTCAATACAGACAGAAAAAGACAACCGGTTTAATAATAGTATTTTACCACCGACTTCGGGCACCGCCTCCGCCGCTTCGTCCGCCGCCCCACGATCCGCCTGAACTGCTGCGGCTTCCACCTCCCGAACTTCCGCTGCTCCACCCGCCTGAAGAACTACTACCTGACGATTTTACAAGTCGGGCAATGGTATATGTGGTTATTGCTGTGTGGTTACAATGTTCGCACTGGTATTTCCTTTCTCCTCTCCCCGAACTGGTGTACGTAGGACTAACCAGGGTTTTGTCGTATGCCTTATAGTAGGTTTTATACTTGCATTTCGGGCAACTGCTGTGTTTGCTGAACCAGGTAGAATATTTTAATATTAAAATATCGTCGGGTTCGCCGCTTACCCAAACGTCGTAATCTATGCTTTTTACCTTTTCTTCGGTAACATTTCCGGCTTCAATGTATTTGTTGTCTTCTTCTTCGTTCAGCTTGTGCATCATCAATCCGGTTTTCTTACTGAATCGGGTTGCATTGCGGGCCGAATGTTGCAGCTTTTTAACCCACATTCTTATGGGTATAAATACAACGATAAAAATGTAGAAAATGCCCAGTGTAAACGTGGACAGAACCTGATACCTTCGGTAATAGTCTTTCAGGAAAAACGAAATAACTATGAAAATAAGCGCTATAAGCAGGAAAATGATATTAAGCCAGATGTATAAATTTAAAAAAGCGGACCCGGTAAACGCATACCAGGTGTTTTGATAGGAATCTTGCTGTGTTTCTGATTCGTTTTGAACCGTTTTTTCCGGAACCGGCAGATAACTTGGTTCCTGACTGGAAGGAGAAGGAGGGTTGGCGTATAATTCTCGTTGTACACGCAACAATCCTTCAATCATACCTTTGTCCATGTTGTCCTCTCTGAAATGCGGTACCATGTTATCCTGCTGAATCTGGTAACACAAATTGTCGGTAAGAACAGATTCGGTACCATAACCTGTAATAAAATCAATAATTCGCTGGTCTGCAACCATCAATATCAGTAACCCGGATTCTTCATCGGCAGATCCCAAACCCCAGGTGTTGAACAGTTCCACGCCAAAATTATGGCTGTCCTCATCGCCAATACTGTTAAGCAATACTACGGCCACCTGTACTCCGGTGCTGTCTTCTATTTGTTTACAAACAGTATTCACAGAATCTTCTGTTGCTGCACTTATAAGATCATCAGGATTGGATGTATAGTCGAAACGGTTGGACAGTTTATCGTTGGAAACGGTTTCAACCGTATAGGTTTGGGCAAGGGCCGGCGATACCGTCAGGCAAATAAAAAGGGAGGCAAGTACGAGTAGTTTTTTCATTCCAGATACGATTTGGGTTTGAATTCAGAAGGAGCATCGGAACCTAGTTTTCTCAATGCGGTATTATATTCACGCACCGCATTGTTATACTTTTCCTTTTCTACCGAAATGCGGTTGTTGGCGCCTTCAAGTTGCACCATAAGATGGATGGCTGCTTCGTCGGTAAGGCTTTGTAACTGCGGTGTTACCTTTTGCAGTATTCGTGTAATGGCGCGGTTGTATGCCGATGCCTGCTCGGCGGAACTCAAGGCATGCTCGTATTCATTGGTAACTTCTTCAAGTTCTGTAAGAATTTCCGGATCATCTTTTATTATCAAAGCTATTTGCGGAAGGATTTCAGACCTGCGTCGCAATACATTTATCACCTGTGCCCATGCGGCATTTACTGCTTCCTCTTTTTCTATCAACTCGTTGGTATTTTGTTTTTCAACGCTTTCAGTACTATCTGTATCCGCTTGTCCTGTAAAGAAAAATGCAATACTCATTGTAACCCCCACTATAAGTAACGATATAGCCAAAGAAAGGACAACTCTTGTTCTTGAAGATCTTTCATTTCTATTTTGCACAGATTTATTGCGCAAGGCACTCATTACTTCGCCGGCATAAGCGTTGTTGGGGTCAAGTTTCAGTGTTGCTTTGGCTGCTTGTAAAGATTTTTCCAACACCTTTTCATCTCCGGCAAGATACAGCATTAAGCCTGCTTTGGCTTTCAAACCCAGCGCACGGGCGCTGAACGGATTTATACCTGATGCTGCCATGGCGGTTTCCCAGGCATCATGATAATTTCTTGTTTTAATATGATTCCCGGCTTCGTTTTCCCGGTGTGCAGCTTCCTCCATCAACCATTTCCATTCCGTTTCAGAGGTGCCTAAATCTATTATAATGGACTTGAATTCGGTTTCTGTAATGTCAGGTCGGGATTGTAACGCCGAAGAGGTTCTGATAATATGGTCGTCAATTTGATTTTTGGTTAACAGATTCATTTTGCTTGGTTATCTGAAGTGGGCTAAAAAATCGTCTTTTCTGTTCGGAGAAACATCTACCAAAGAACCGTCACTCATTATTACCTGACCGCCTTTGCCTTTTTTGTAACCTTTTACATACTCCATATTGATAAGGTGAGACCTGTGAACACGTAAGAAACCCAATTCGCTTAATATCTCGTCGTAAAACTTTAAGGTTCGGCATATTAGCTTTTTCGTTCCGTCGGCCATTAAGAAATCGGTAAAATTGTCGTTGGCCTGACAGCGTATTACATCTTTTACCTCTACCACTTCAAAGCCATCCAGTACAGGTAAAACAATTTTCTTTTTCTGATTGGCCGTAATCTGCATATTTTCAACCAACACCTTGGTGTGAACGCTGTAGTCTTTGTTTTTGCGTTCTACCTTTATTTTATCTACCGCTTTTACCAGTTCTTCAATGTCCACCGGTTTCAAAATGTAGTATGAGGCGCTGTAATTCAGTGCTTTCATTGCGTAGTTGCTATAAGCGGTAACAAAAACGGTTTCAAACGTAATTTCGTCTAATTGTTCCAATAGGTCAAAACCGGTTCCGAAAGGCATTTCAACATCCAGGAATACAATGTCAGGTTTGTATTGCTCTATAATGGTTTTACCCTCAGTTACCGACCCGGCCTCTGCAACTACTTCCACATCGGTACAGTACTTTTCAATGTAACCTCTCAGCGTTTCGCGACTGATAATTTCGTCTTCTACCAATACTGCTGTTAACTTGCTCATATTGTTCTTTTATTAATCTTTCAGGTCGTTGGATATGAACGGAATCATAATTTCAACCTTTGTTCCTGTTGCCCCGCCGGCATCCAGGTCGGTAATTTTTACCCTTAAATCCAGATCGTGAATTTCGTTAATAATTTTCAACCGTTGTTCAATATTCTTCAATGCGGTGCTTTCGCCCTTGTGCTGTTGATTCCGGGTTTTAAGTTCTGCCGATTTTTTCCGGCCAATCCCGTTGTCTTCTACCACGCACAGTATATGGTCTTCCTTGCGGCTGAAATATACATTCAAATGGCCTTTCTCTTCCTTGTATCTTAGACCATGCCATACGCTGTTTTCAATGTATGGCTGTACCAGCATAGGAGGAACCATAATTTCTTCAGAATCAATGCCTGTGTCGTACCCGAAATCGTAATCGAATTTTTCGGTAAACCGAAGGTGTTCCAGTTCCAGATATCTTTTCAGTACTTCCAGTTCACTGCTCATACTCACAAAATTGTGCTTGGAATTCTCTAATACAGCGCGCATAAGTTTCGAAAACTCGCTCAGATATTTGTTGGCGCTGCGTTCGTCGTTACGGGCAATAAAACTGTTAATGGAGTTCAGCGAATTAAAAATAAAATGCGGATTCATTTGAGACCTTAAATTCTGCAGGGCCAGCATGCGGTTGGCTTTTCTTTTCTCGCGGGACGATTTTAATACCAGAAATGCCGATACCAGCAAAATCAACACTATGCCGCTCAAACCGTAAATCAGGGTTTGACGCATCCGCGCTTCCTGTTTTTGGCGCTCCAGCCTTAATTCAATTACCTCATTTTCCTTGCGCACCAGTTTTAAACTGTCGTTTTTTTCCTTGGTTAACAGCTTTAAATAATTAATCTCGCTAATTTTCCGGCTTAGTTCTTCGTCCAGACGGTTCACCTGTAATAGTTCGGTGGTGGTTACCTTATGTATGCTGTCGTTAAGTGCGGTAATGCGTTTGTAGATAAGATATGCTTTATCGTCCTCTCCCTGATTTTCGTACACAAACGCCAACATTTGCAACACGTCTTTTAATTTGTCTGATGCTTTGGTTTTTTTACAAAGTATTTCGGCTTCTGCCAGAAATTCTTCAGCTTCAGCATACTTTTCCAGTTCAATATATATGCGGGATATGCGCAAGGCATTGTCGCGGGTTGCGGGTTCGTTCTTAACTTCCCTGTTCACCTTAATGGCTTCCAGCAACACGTCAAGTTCCTTGCTGAGGTCTTTTTGCTGCCGGTAAAAACTGCCTAAACTTTGATACGAAATTGAAATGTTTCCGGCATCCTTGCTCTCCTGGGCTTTCTCTCCGGCCAGAGTAAAATACTCCAGGGCCTTGTCGTTTTCGCCGGTTTCCTGGTACAGCATACCCAAATAATTCAGCACCTCAATCACTCCTTTTGTATCCTTACGGTCTTCATGGGTTTTTAACGCCTTTTTATACCAGTCCGCAGCAATGGGGAAATTTTTCTGAGACTGATTTAATCGTCCCAGACGAATCATAATCTGTGCCATCTCAACCTTATTATCGGTTTCAGTAGCACGATTCAATAACTGGGTATTCATTTGAATGGCCTTATCCGATTTCCGGTCCGATTCATAGGTAATGGCCAGCGCCTCCAGGGTCATATACTGACCTTTCACATCCTTAAGATCTTTAAAAATCTTCAACCCCTCCAGGTAATACGAAATGCTGCGGGCATAATTGCGCTTGCTTTGGTGAAAGCCTCCCAGTGTGTAATAACAATATGCCTCAATTCTTAAATCGGTAAGCTGAATGCCTATCTGCAAGGCCGTTTCAATGTTTTTTACCGATTCTTCAGGATTCGACTTAAAAGAACTTCTGGCTTTACTTAGCAGCGTATAGGCTTCATCAGCAAGCTGCGCATTTTTTAACGAATCGGCATCGGCCTGCCCGTAACCGGTATTTATAAACAAACACGCCGCAAATAACAGTAAAACAGCGTGTAATTTTATTGGGAGCTTACAGACGTAGCTAAAGGGCATGGGTTTTTATACTACCGTGGGTTTATCAGCACTTAATTAGACAAAGATACAATTCTTTTATGTGAGTGAATAGGACTTACCTGTATGGCACAAATATTGAAAGAAGACTGAAGCCTTTAACAACTCAAAAAAAACAAAACTTGTTAAAGAAATGTTAAATGGTAACCAAAACCAAAATGTGTTATTAATTTTGAAACAGAAAACTAAAAAACAAACAATCATGAAAAAAGTGATGCTTTCCTTCGCAGTGATGTTGTTTATGGCCGTTGTAACTTCCGTAAACGCTCAGGCAAAAATTGAATTCGAAAAAATGGTTCACGACTATGGTACCATCTCTCAGGGCGCCGATGGTGCATCAACCTTCAGCTTTACCAATACAGGTACTGAACCGTTAATTATCAGTAATGCCCGTGGTTCTTGCGGTTGCACTGTTCCCGAGTGGCCTAAAGATCCTATCGCTCCGGGTAAAACTGCGGTAATTACCGTTAAATATGACACCAAGCGCGTAGGCCCTATTAACAAACAGGTTACCATTGAATCTAATGGTTCTACCGAGCCGGTAATTCTAAGAATTAAAGGTACCGTAAATCAGGAAAGCACAGCACCTGTTAAATCAGACGGCGGCGCTCCCAAAGCTCAATAAATAAGGTTTCTGTTCTAATTTTAAAGGCATTCTTCGGAATGCCTTTTTTTATGACTTTTATATTGTTAAATATTTGTTAAATAAATACTTACGTGTAAATTAATGCCGAAATTCGATGAAAATAACAAATATGAAAAAGATGATTATTACTTTGGCTACCGTGGTGGTTTTTTCGGCAACCGCCCTGGCGCAGCCCGAAATTGAGTTTGAAAAAAGTGTTCACAATTTTGGAGACATTAAAAGGGGTGATCCTGCCAGTGTTGAGTTTACTTTTACCAATACCGGTAACGAACCTTTAATTATTCAAGCGGCGGAGGGTAGCTGTGGTTGTACGGTTGCCGATTATCCCAAATTGCCCATTCAACCAGGTTCAAAGTACAGCATTCTTGTAAATTACGATTCAAAACGCATTGGCCCCATAAACCGTTCGGTAAAAGTAACCAGTAATGGAAGTGCCGAACCCGTAAGCTTATACATTAAAGGGACGGTGCTTAACGCCGACAGTGCTCCTGTAAAGCCTTTGGGTTCGGCACCTGCGGCAAAGTAATTTTGCGCGATTTGGCAGGGCTGTATTGTTTTAAAATGGGCTTTTTAGCAAGGTTGACAAAAATCTGCAGAATATTACCGAAATTTGCGGTAAACAAATTTGTTCATTATGCCTGTTCTGTCTAAAAAGAGCGCAGCCATGCCTGCCTCACCTATCAGAAAATTAGTTCCTTATGCCGAGAAAGCCAAAAAAGCGGGGCGTACCGTGTATCACCTCAATATTGGTCAACCTGACATTGAAACTCCTGAAGTGGCTCTCAATGCCATTCGCAACCTGAAAGAAAGGGTGATTGAATACAGCCATAGTGCCGGATTTGAGAGTTATCGCAAAGGGCTGGCAAGATATTACTCTTCTTTTGATATTCAGCTGGATTATCAGAACATCATGATTACCACAGGTGGTTCAGAGGCTTTGATAATTGCCATGATGACTGCATGTAACCCGGGAGATGAAATTATTATTCCCGAGCCGTTTTACGCCAATTACAACGGTTTTGCCGTACAGGCCGGATTAAAAGTGGTACCTGTGCCATCGGTGATTGAAACCGGATTTGCATTGCCAGCGGTAAGCGAATTTGAAAAATTAATAACCCCGGCCACCCGTGCCATTTTAATATGTAGTCCCGGTAACCCTACCGGATATTTGTATAAAAAAGAAGAAATTGAAGCATTGGCAGCCATTGTAAAAAAACATGACTTATTTCTTTTTGCCGATGAAGTGTACCGCGAGTTTTGTTATGATGGAGCGGTGCCTTACAGTACACTGCAGTTAAGCGGGCTGGACGAAAATATTGTTCTGGTGGATTCGGTAAGCAAGCGGTATTCCATGTGTGGCGCAAGGGTAGGGGCGCTGATTAGCCGCAATAAGGAATTTATGGCTGCCGCATTAAAATTTGGACAGGCAAGATTAAGTCCTCCTACATTCGGGCAGATAGCCTCTGAAGCGGCTTTGCAAACACCGTCATCTTACTTTGACGCTGTGAAAACAGAATATACCCTGCGCCGAAACACGCTGGTTGACGGATTAAATTCTATTGACGGCGTGTTTTGCCCTAAGCCCGGTGGTGCATTTTATGCCATTGCCGAATTGCCCGTGCAGGATGCCGACCACTTTTGTCAATGGTTGCTGGAGTCGTTTGAATATGAAAATCAAACCGTAATGATGGCGCCCGCCTCCGGATTTTATGCTTCGCCCGGTGCCGGAAAAAATCAGGTACGACTGGCATACGTGCTTAATGTAGATGCGTTGCAAAAAGCAGTGGTGTGTTTGCGGGTGGCATTGGAACAATATCCCGGCAAAGTGGATGCAGGTGTAGGCAAGATGCTGCAGGCAGGAAACTGAAAGATTTGCTCAAAAGCCGCCTGAAAAGGTGCGCATAACTGCCAATTTTTTTTTTTTTCGGATTACATGATGCTCAGCGCATTTGTATATCTTTAGGCAGTGAATTTTAAGAAATCCTTACCCGGAAAGTGGGTTCAGCTGATACTGAATGCCGGATTGCATCAGGATTTGAGCATGGCAGAATATCGCAGGGTACGTTTGTTAAATATTCTGGCGCTGTGTACCACCTGCATGGTCATCGTTTTTGGAATTTCTGACGTCATAAACGGGTATTACGAAATGATGGTGCCGGTAATGTGTACCGTGGTATTTCTGGTAATGGATGTTTACCTGCTGAACAAACGAAAGTATTTTCTGGTAAAAACCATGTCTCTGCTATTTTATGTTCTTGCGATACCTCTAACAGTGGTGGCTGTGGGTACCGAAGGTGGAGCACAGTTTGCGTTACTGCCCGTTACCATGGCGCCGGTTCTTATTTTTCAGTCGAAACGAATGGCCGTATTGTTTCTTGTGCTCATAATTTCTGCTTTTGTATGGATTGAAATGGTGGGGTCGGGCTACGAGCCAGTTGTTGTATTGAAACCCGAACTGGTGAAGCCTTACGTCATGCTCAATGGTATTATTCTGATTCTGCTTATTTTTACCTTCACCTTCTATTCGCGCCGCATCAACGAAGATTTTGAAGCAGTGATATTTCGGCAAAAGGACGAAATTCAAACCACCCTGGCCGAAATTCACGATTCTATAACATATGCCCGGCGGATTCAAACAGCGTTGCTGCCACCTGCCCAAACCTTTCAAAAGCATTTGCCCGATTCTTTTATTTTATACAAACCCAAAGATATTGTTGCCGGAGATTTTTATTGGATGGAAACAGCCCCACTCTTTAATTCTCCCCCCGATGGGGGGGAGATGTCCGAAGGACAGAGGGAGGTTGTAATACTATTCGCAGCTGCCGACTGCACGGGCCACGGAGTGCCCGGCGCCATGGTAAGTGTGGTGTGCAACAATGCCCTGAACCGCGCAGTAAGAGAGTTTGGATTGACAGACCCCGGTCTCATTTTAGACAAAACCCGTAAAATTGTAATTGCCGAATTTGAAAAAAGCGCCGATGATGTAAAAGATGGCATGGACATCAGCCTTTGCAGTTTGACTACCTCTCCTGACCCCGCCAAAGGAGGGGAACCGGTTAAACTGCAATGGGCAGGTGCCAACAACCCCTTGTGGATTATCCGCAACGGTGAAGTTCTGGAAACCAAACCCGACAAGCAACCCATTGGGAAGTATGCCGATTCCAGACCATTTA
>CAZDUI010000009.1:0-96030 GCA_964508605.1 uncultured Weeksellaceae bacterium
GAAAGTGGTGTATAGCGCCAATGAAGCGGAACAAAAACCTGCGCAGGGGTTTTGGGCTGTTGATCTGTTAGTATAATCCAGGCAGCATTGCGCTTCCCGTGGCTTTAGAAATCTGTATTTCAACAAAATGTAGATATAAAAAAGCAGTTTTAATTTTTTTTGGTTTAGGTTTCTAAATATACGCATGAACTTCGCATGAATTTCATTAATTTTGGTAAATAGATTGCCTCAGATGCAAAGATTATTATTCCTTATTCTGACCGGGATTTCTATGGCTTTTGTTGCATGTAAAAAGGAAACACCCAAACTGGCCGTTTATGGTACTGTAACGGATTCAGTTACCGGTGCTCCGATAACCGGTTACTCGATAACATTGTATTCTCAGGATTTACAGGGAGGTACATTTAATACCAGTATGCAAACCGTTACTTCTGGAGTAACCGATGTAAACGGCAATTATAGGCTGGGATTTGATAAAAGGACATCTGCTGAATATTTACTGAAAGGTTCGTCATCGTCATATCAGTCCTATGATTTAATCATTAATCCGGATGACTTTAATGAATTCCCTGAAAGGAAGCAAGATATTTCGGCACCCGGAAAATCATGGGTACGCGTTACTTTGGTAAATACCACTCCATACAACAGTGCAGACGAGATTACATTTCAATATACCGGTGGTTACGACAATTGCTTTGTTTGCTGCAATGGTACCCCATTGAATTTTACCGGTACATCGGTAAATGAGTCTTCAAAATGTATGGTGTATTCCGGTAAAACCATTACCTGGCAGGCATACTACACTAAAAACGGCAATACCTTCAGCCAGTCGGGTAATGTGGTTGCAACGCTGGGCGACACCGCGCAGATTCAGGTAAACTATTAAACTTTATATCCGGTCAGTGTTTCCAATTTCCCGTAATTGCTGTCAGGATAGTCATTGCGTATACGTTGCAATAAAGTTTCAATATGAGTGTGCTGACCTGAATGCATCCCTCCTGCCCCACTATTACGGTGTCTCAGTGCTTTTTCAACCTGTTGAAACAGTTGTATTCCTTCCACACAATCGGGGTGTATGCACTTTTTAATAAACTGATGCCAGACATAGTCAACGGACTGCGGGGTAGGATGTGCAAAGTCTTCGGTATAAAACCGATAATCGCGCAACTGATCGGTAATAATTTCATACGATGGAAAGTAGTAACATGAATGAGAGGCCTGCACAAGCTGATGTACGGCCACAATCAGTTGGCTCTTACTAATAGAATTGTGGATATGTCCTTTTCTGTAATGTTTTACCGGGCTCACCCCAAAAACCACCTGCAGCATGGGGTTAAATTCGAACAACCGCGATAACAGTTTTTGCCATGTATCTGTAATGTCTGAAGAATGGCTCATTACTTCAGTGAAGGTAGCCGAAGGCTTTTTATGGCAATTGGCAACCCAGGTATTATCCTTTTTCAGCTGAAATCCCTGCGCAGTGCCAAAGGTAATTAGCAAAGCACTTGCTGTTTTAAGTTGTTTGTTGAATTCAAGTATGATATTATTTGCCTTTAGCAACAGTAATTCCTGTGTTTCGGCATTTACGATGCTGTGGGCATTCCATAAACAATATTTGTCATCCCGTTCCAATACATCGGCCGGAACATAAGGAGTCATGGTTATTGCCCTTTCAATGAATTCGGCCATGGGCATAGGATGATAAAATATTCCCATCGGATTTTGATAGCAGTAAAAGCCACTGGCAGAAAGCTTGTTTCCTATGTTTTCTGAGAAACAGGAACCCAGGTTAATAAACCGTGTTTCGTAGCCAAAAACGGGCAACTCCTGAAACGTAGTTTCTGACATGAACTTCATAGGCTTTGATTAAAATGGTTTTGAACGTACTCCCCTGTTTCTTTTCCGCCGGGCAACATTTCTATTCCTTTTTCTTCTCCTGTTAACAGGCAGCATGTAACCTGTTCCATGGCACACAAGGCTTCATGATGACTACTGATAAGAATGGCTTTCCCTTCTTTATGAGCAAGATTAAGCAGCAATTGATAGAGCGCATTCCGGCCCGGAATATCTAAAAAGGCTGCCGGTTCATCTAAAATTAACACATTACATTCCTGCGCTATTAATCTGGCAACCATTACTTTTTGAAACTCACCGTCGCTGAGTGTCTTTAATTTCTTTCCGGCCAGATGCCCTACTCCGGCTTTTTGCAGCGGCAAAATGCTATTAAAATTTGCCTGTTTGCTATGAGCAAACCGAGAGGTTGTAATAAGTTCTTCAACAGTTAAATAATCGGGGCGCAATGTCCCTGTAAGCATGCCTCCCATCATTCTGGCCCTTTGATGACGTTTTAAATTCTGAAGGTCTGTTCCCTGAAGTAAAACCCTACCGCTAACCGGGGGAACCAATCCCAGGAGTGTTTTTAGCAAAGAGGATTTTCCAGAACCGTTTCTGCCCATCAGCACCACTATTTCAGATGGATTAAGTTGTAAATTAATATTATTCAATCCGTTAATAACACCGGTATGATAACCTACACTAAGGTTTTGGGTGTAAAGTACCGGATTCATTAAACGGTTGCGTTTTGGTTGTACCTGTACCGGTATAGAATCCATACTACAACGGGTGCTCCGGCAATGGACGTTACAGCATTTAAAGGTAGCAGCACCGGTATTCGGGTAAATATATCACATATCAGCATAAAGGCCATTCCCGCAACTATGGTTTTCGGAATCCACTGATGGTGTAACCCCGATTTTCCTGTTAGTTTTACCAGCTGCGGGACAGCCAGTCCCACAAATCCAATCGGTCCGCAGTACACGGTAATTATCGCGGTAAGCACGCCTGATAGCATTAGGGTAATCCTTCGGGTAATAAGCACATTCAACCCACTCAATTCAGCTTGTACATCGCCAAGAAGTAAAAGGTCTAAATGCTTTGAAAAAAACAAGGTACTTAGCGAGAGCAAAAGAACACATGACATAATGAGATACGCCTCATTAAGTTGTAATCCGCCCAAACTACCCAATCCCCAAATAATATAACGCTGCATACCCTGTGCCGGAGCATACTGAAACATAACACTTACCATAGCCGATGTAAAGAATGTTAGCATCATACCTGTTACCAATACCCGGGACGGGTCGGAAAATACCCTGGATGCCCATAATATAATAATTAATACTGCTGCAGCACCAATAATTCCGGCAGGTATAAGAACTCCGGTAATGCCGGCCAAAACAGGAAACATCAATACAAAAGCTGCCCCTGCTCCCGCCCCTGCACTTACTCCCATCACACCCGGTCCTGCCAGCGGATTGCGGAATAAGGTCTGCATTACCAATCCTGCCAACGATAATCCTCCACCGGCAGCAATTGCCATAAGACTTCTGCTTAACCGGTCTTCTATAATGTAATTCCACGCTGTAGGCACTTCGGTCCCCCCTGAAAGTATGTGAATGACATCGGCTGCCGGAATATGCACAGTACCGGTGAACAAACTCGCAAAAAAGAGTAACACAGTAATTAAAACTAGCAATAATAGCATCCTTCGAAAATATACGAAATTGACATACGCTGAAAAAAAAACTCCGGACTTGCCGGAGTTTCAATTGATTTTTAACAAATTATCTTTGTGAAATAGGAACGAATTCTCTGTTGGTTTTGCCAACGTATATCTGGCGGGGACGACCAATGGGTTCCTTGTTCTCCATCATTTCTTTCCATTGAGCAATCCAGCCTGGCAAACGACCTAATGCAAACATAACCGTGAACATTTCGGTAGGAATACCCAGTGCGCGATAGATAATTCCTGAATAGAAGTCGACGTTTGGATACAGTTTGCGTTCAACAAAATATGGATCTTTCAGTGCTACTTCTTCCAATTGTTTTGCAAGGTCGAGAACCGGGTCGTGTACGCCCATTTTATTGAGAACATCATCACATGCTTTTTTGATAATTTTGGCTCTCGGATCAAAGTTTTTATACACTCTATGTCCGAATCCCATCAAGCGGAACGGATCATCTTTGCTCTTAGCTTTTTCAATCCATTTTGCCATATCTCCGCCATCGGCTTTGATCATTTCAAGCATTTCAATTACTTCTTGATTGGCACCTCCGTGTAAAGGCCCCCAAAGCGCAGAAATTCCGGCACTAATACTAGTATAAAGATTAGCATGAGAACTACCCACAATACGAACCGTTGAAGCAGAACAATTTTGTTCGTGGTCTGCATGCAGAATCAACAGTTTATTTAATGCGTCAACTACAACCGGGTCTATTTCATATTCTTCAACCGGCAGGGCGTTCATCATATAAAGGAAATTCTCGCAGTATCCCAGGTTATTTTTTGGATACGCCAGTGGCTGACGCACACTGTTTTTATATGCCCAGGCAGCCAAAGTAGGCAATTTTGCCATTAACCGGTGAATGGTAAGGTTTACGGCTTCTTTTGGGCGATTAGGATCTTGTGATTCGGGATAAAAAGTACTAAGGGTACTAAGCATTGCTGCCAGAATTCCCATAGGATGCGCCTTAGCAGGATAAGCTTCAAAGAAATGACGCATGTCTTCGTGCACCAATGTATGTTTGGTAATGCTGCTTTTAAAGGCGGTATATTCACTTTGCGTTGGTAATTCGCCGTATATTAGCAAATGGGCTACTTCAAGGAATTCTGCTTTCTCAGCCAACTGCTCAATAGAATACCCTCTGTAATGAAGAATTCCATTCTCACCGTCAAGATATGTAATGGCACTTTTGGTGGCACCCGTATTTTTATAACCCGTGTCAAGGGTAACACACCCGGTCAAATCCCGCAGTTTACTGATGTCAATTGCACGCTCATTCTCTGTTCCGGTAATAATTGGAAGCTCGTACACCTTTCCGTCAACTTCCAGCTTTGCCACTTCGCTCATTTGTTTCTCCTTTTTATGTTTATTTTTCGTTTTACCCGCTCTTTCTGTAAAAAACAAGAAGTTTCAATAATTTGATGCGCCTAATATAGTAAACAAAATTTTGTTCTTCGTCAGTTTTAAAAAAATTTACTTAATTTAAATGTACAGTTCATATCCTTCGCTTCTTTATTTTTTTAAAATGTGATGCTTACATCTGATTCTGCAAGATGGCACAGATATTATTCTTCTGTTATAAGAAGCTTAATTCAGGTTTACACCGGCATAATATTCGGTACGCTCTCCTGTATATAAGCGGGTAATTAAGGTAATTTGCCCGGTATGATAACTGAAATGTTCTATTACATGTATAAGTATGCTTGCTCCGGTTTCTTCAAATACCTGTACCTTATGTAATAACATTAATTCTCCAGCGTCAATGGACGTAAGAAAATCATCAGACTCGGCTTTAAAACCGTCTAACAAACTAATTAACTGCTGTTTTGAATAACCTCCTTCAGCTGCAAATTCAGCATCTCTTTTTCTTGTATCTTCCTTTTTTCCCAACCCCGAAAGAATCCATTGTTTGCCGTTACCACAAAGATGCAACACCAAATTGCCAACAGAAGGAATTTCTTTTGCCGGACGCTGCCAAATTTGTTCTTCGTTGAGAATATTTAGGCATTTTTTAATGCGAACAATCGATTCGGCAAAAACCCTTCGCCGGAACTCTCCTAATATTTCATCTACAAGAATATGTTCCACAATGGCTTAAATTTTATACAATCAAATTACTTACCCGCGTAGTAACATTCTAAAATACTTGCCGGTTCCTTTCCTTCTTCAATAATGGAATGAATTTGCTTCTTAATTTCAGGCGAAATTACACCCCATAACGGTTGGTCAACTGTTTTAATATACGGAAAAGCTTCTTGTATTTTTTCGTCCCAAATGGGGTGCAATCTCAATAAGTCGTCAGGCAGTACCATAGATCGGTCTGTACCGTCTTCAGGTTCGGCAGCAAAGGGTTCGGTAACATTTAAATAACCGTAATCATCAGTAAGTTCTTCTCCGGGATGTATATCTCGAATGGCAATTTCAAAGTCATAAGCAGTTGACATGCAGCTTGAATTATAACTGTGATTTACAAAACGGGCATTATCCCAACACAATACATATTCACCCTCTTTATTACGAAAAGTATAGGTATTTAATATGTCTTGATACATGGGTTCCAATTGCGCAACCTCTGTCTGAGTAAATATCCGGTCCAGCCGGTCTTGTACCCAGGTTATTGTACCTTTGGGAATAAATTGGGTGGCAACTACGCCATATCCTTTTAACGGACTGATGAACCTAAGTTCGGTGTTTGGGTGTATCATAAAAAGATACGATGAATTAATATGATTAAATGATTTAAGGAAAACCGCACTTATGACGGGAATTTATGAGCGGATGTGTCGCTAATCCTCCTTGATTTGACACAAATGTATATGTTGTTTGTAATACTTTATAAAATTATTTCAATTCACTTTAGAATTTATTAACAATGGTTCCTATCATTATATTTATCAATTCCTTAAACTGGTGGTAAAATACAAAATTCTTATGGCTGCCTGTTAGATTTTAAAATATTTACAACTTTGCATGTGCGAAAAATAGCCTTTTCAGCTTTATTTATCTCTGCGGGTATTGTTGCCGGCGTTACCCTGGACAGGTATATTCCGGTGAGTTACGGAAGCACTGTTGAAGATAGTATAACCGCAACACAGCCAACCCTTGAATCGGGCAATGAATTTCTTTCCGATTCAATACAATTGATAATCCCTACTTTTCTCGGCAATTCTTTTCGTGCCTTTTACGGCGACAGTCTTCCGGATACTCTTGAAATGATTTGGAAAATACCCTTGGGCAAAGGAATAACCTATGTTCAGGGTGACAGTGCAGAAGAATGGATGGGTGCTGGCTGGACCGGACAGCCCTTGTTGCTGGAGTATAACAGCGAACCGTTTCTTATTCAGGGTGCTTTTGACCACCACCTGCGTTGCATAAAAGCCCAAACAGGAGAGGTAGTTTGGAAGTATAAATTCGATGACATTATTAAAGGAACAGGTACAATATGGATAGATCCGGCACCTTCAGAACCGGAGAATCGTGTTTTAATTATGCAGGGCAGCAGACTGGGTAACGGAAATTGGTTAAGCAGTGATACTGTTACCAGTTACAGATGCATCAGCTTTTTTACAGGAAACGAAGTTTGGAGGATGCAGGTAGAAAGAGGCCCCAGCTTTAGCCGCGATGTTGATGGATCAGGCATTGTGGTAAATAATTTCGGTTATATCGGTTTGGAAAATGGCTTTTTGAGAAAATTCAATCCTGCTCCTTCTGCTGCAGTTCGTTCCGACAGTCTTATGTACGCAGTCTCTATTGCAGACCATCCAATGTTCAGAAAGAAAGACCAGGCAACACATGGCGGAGAACTGGTGGTAGAGTCCTCC
This sequence comes from uncultured Weeksellaceae bacterium, assembly GCA_964508605.1. Taxonomy (GTDB): domain Bacteria; phylum Bacteroidota; class Bacteroidia; order Flavobacteriales_D; family CAZDUI01; genus CAZDUI01. Next base: position 7,385 of record CAZDUI010000009.1, read on the forward strand.
CCTGCTCTGTTAAACAATCATTTATATTATACATGCGGGTCGGGACATGTGTTTGGATACAATTTGCTTACCGATAGCATCGATTGGGATCTGCACCTGGGATGTGATATGGACGGTTCTGCTGTGGTTACTTCCGATTCCTGTCTCTTAATAACACTTGAAAAGCAATTTATAAAAGGAAGAGGTGGTGTTATGAAAATTAATCCCCATAAAAATCCGGAGCGATGTGTTGAATGGTATTTGCCTGTAAAAAACAAAGAGTTTGCAACCTGGCACGGCGGTATTATCGGTTCGGCTGCTGTTAACGATTATACAATGGTCGGTTCTTCGGGAGAAAAACTGGCTGCGACCGTTGCTCTAGACGGTAATCTATATGTAATAAAACACAAAACAATTAAAGGAACAGACACCGCACATGATCATATTACAGTGTACCCAAAACCGGAGGTAGTTTATAACCTGGAAACCGGACCATCTATAAGTACTCCAATATTTGCAGGGAACAGATTATTGGTTGCAACCTACACAAACATCTGGTTACTTGAATACAACAGCAAACTTGAATTTAATGTACTTGCCAAATTACCGGGTGGATTTGAAAGCACACCGGTTTGTTATAAAGGCCGGGTTTTCATTGCATCCCGCAACGGTTTTATGTATTGTTTTGGTCGCAAAGAATTGAAAATTAATGAGTAATTTTGATCTCAATCAATTATTGAAAATATTTCGTTTATTTGACCCTTCATTAAAAACTAACCAATGGAAACTTTAGATCAATTTACTGAACAAAAACAGGAAAAACCGGGAGGGATGACGCCTATTACTATTCTTAGTTATATTGGCAACACCCTGTGGATTATCCTATTTGCAATTTATTTCGCCATTTTTGAGCAATTTATTGATATGCTGAATCTTCCCAGCGACGTAGACCTTGACAAAATCATTATGCTGGTTAGAGGAGTATTCCTGTTCCTTATACTGGTATGTATTGTGTCTGTTTTTGGTGTGGTACAAATGAACAGAGGCAAAAAATCGGGATTTACGCTGTATGCGGTTAGCAATGGAATATTCGGACTTTTATTAATAATTGGTTCTTTTAATAACGACCAGAATCCGGCATTCGGAATTATAGTAGGAGGATTAAGCCTTGCGTTTATATTCTTTTTTTCCAAGCATTTAAAGTGGATGAGATAAGCTTCACTGCTTCTTTTTCTTCTTGCTTTTAGTCTTTTTATCAGGTTCTGCACCAGTTTCAGAATCTGAATTCTTTTTTTCTTCTTTGATTTCAGGCTTTTCAAAAGTAGAAGACAACTGTTTAATGGTATCTAAAAAGTACTCTTCAGATGCGAAGTCGTTGTTTGTAAGTTCCATAAACTTTGCATGTAGCCCTTTTGCCCTGTTAATTATCTCATCTTTTTGTTGATGAGATTCTGCCAGACAGTATTCTTTTGCCAGTGCCAGTTCAAGATATTTCTGATAGGTATAAATGGAACTTCCATTGAATCCTTCTTCAAGTATCTTTTTTACCAATACATTCTCAAGTGGTAATGTAACCGATTGAAATATGGCATGGTCTAATTCATCATTTAAAGCTACCAAAGGAAAATGACTTACATATTTCTGAGTGTACTCTGCAAACAGAAGGTAATCTTTTTCGCGCAGTAAAGAAAGATGCTTTCTCCATTCTTCATCAGTTGACGGATTCGCCTTCAATGCCGCCACCGCTTTATTTTTGGGTTGCTCGTTTTCAGGTAGCAGTAAGTCCAGTTTATCAAACATTTCTTCACGATTATGATATCCGTAAAGACGCTTTACTTCTTCACCTTTTGCATTTAACACCAGCATGGTTGGATACCCTTTTATTCCATAGGGTGCTATTTCGTCCTTGTCGGTGCCCTTTTCGTTGTCTATTTTCAAACAAACAAAATCCTTGTTCAGCCTTTCGCCTACCAACGGATCTGAAAAGACTTCCTTGTCAAGTAATTTACAGGGTCCGCACCAGGTAGTGTAAACATCAATAAACACCATTTTACCCTCTTTTCCGGCCTGCTCAAGTGCCTGCTTAAAGCTAACATTCTTAAATTGTACCTGTGCTGTGGCAGAAATAGAAAGAACAGTAAGAGTTGCAATCAGAAAATTTTTCATTCCATTTAATTTTGGGTTAAAGTTAATGCCTATTTCTTGCCAAAAAGCAAATCAAGTAACAGGCGTGAAAAAAAAGAATTATCCCCGTGTGAACACAGGCTTCATATCCGTACTCAATTCCGGATTTAATGAGTAATGGTTTTCCTTAAAAGTAAAAAGACTTTTGCGGTCGCGTACCTGGTTTTGTATCATCCATGATGCCATTACCCCTCTCATATACTTGGCATAAACGGTTAGCATTTTATACTTTCCGTTTTTCATATCCAAAAATGAAGGAGTTATGATGTCTACTTTTTTCTTATCTAATTTCAGTACCTTAAAATACTCATCTGACGCGAGATTTACAAGGCAATTTCTTGATTCATTAACCCTTTGAAGAACTGTTTTGGTAAGGGTTTCGCTCCAGAAATTATATAAACCGTCATGGTTTTTATCCACCTTAAGTTTTGTACCCATTTCAAGACGGTACGGATGAATGGCATCTGTAGGTTTTAACATGCCATATAAACCTGACAATATGATTAAATGCTCTTTAGCGTATTCCAGGTCATTCTTAGACCACGTATTTACTTTCATTCCTCTGTACACCTCTCCGTTAAAACTGTACACAGCCATCCCGGTTTCGGCTTTAGTAGTGCCCCAAACCTTATTTCGTTGCACATTCAGGTCAGCCAGGGCTTCACTGATGTCCATTAATTGTTGCAGCTGCTGTCCCTTCAGTTTCTGTAAAACTTTCATCAGTTTTTGAGCCTGTGCAGTAAACTGAGGCTCAGTAGTCATCAAATTGTCCGGAGTTTTGCCGGTTTCTATGGTTTTTGCAGGGCTTAGCAGTAGTATCATATTTCTATTTCGCTTTCCCTGATGGTGCTCTGGTATTTGCCACCGGGGTAATGGTCGTTGTAATCAAAATTTAACCACACAGAGCCGTCAGTATCCATGTGATAAAACAAATCTTTGTTCTTGCTTTCTAACGGAAATAACTCTTCCTTAATTAAATATGATAATCGTTCCAGATCTTTTATGTCACCAATTTTCACCTCAGGATACATGTGGCCGGTCTCGGTTCCATCATCGTTTTGTATTACAGTACGTACAATTCGAACTTGTCCGCCAATAGATTTTACACATGCAGCCATAAGTATACTATAATCGTCGCAATCGCCTTTAAACCGATTGTCATATTGCATTACCTGAACCGATTCGCTGGCCTTTGCATAGTAGTCTTCAAATGCCGGGTCGTGAACATACATCCATCGCCGCCTGATTTCCTTAAATACCGAAAAGGCCTGAATACTGATTCTCTGTTCCGAGTTGGCATAATCCTCAAAATGCATAACAGCAATGTTTACGGCAAAAGACCTAACCTCACTTGATTGATAATCAATAGCACTTCTCAAACGGTCTTCGTTAGCAAACTTATTGTTCTTTTTATTGAATTTAAATTGTACGCTCCCGGTTTGTATATTGTACAACAAGGTCCTATAATCCTGATAAAGTTTTTGAATACTATAACCTCCTGCCAACGTTGTTATGGTAATAACTACCAGTCCGGTAAGGAAAATTCCATAAAAAATAGTTCTGTATTTTTTTACAACAAAAAACAGCAATGCAAACAATATAAAATAGACAAGAAAATGATCGACCCTTATACCCACAACGCGCATGGCCGGCACATAGTGGTAAATTACCAGAAAAGGAGGGAAAGCCAAAATAGCAGTAATTAAAACGGTTACCAGTAACTTTTGAACATCGGAAAGCTTTATTTGTTTGATTCTGGAAATCATTTTACAAATTTAATGAATAAGAAGTACCGAATTGAGAAAACGGCTGAAGAATGGTATCAGCAATTGGGTGAACCTGCTTATGGAATTCTTAGAGAAAAGGGAACCGAGAGACCTCATTCCGGAGAGTATAATCTTCATTTTGAAGAAGGAGTGTATGTGTGCAAAGGCTGTGGTCACCCTCTCTTTTCCTCCGAAATGAAGTTCGCTTCGCATTGCGGATGGCCTTCCTTCGACCGTGAGATGCCTGAGGCATTGATAGAACGAAAAAAGGATTTCGGATTTGGAATGATACGTACTGAAATACTGTGCAGTAATTGTGGCGGACATCTAGGACATGTTTTTAATGACGGACCTACAACAACTGGCGAACGATATTGTGTAAATTCGGCCAGTATTTTATTCCATAAAAAATGAAAACACATTACACAAAAAACGCCCCCGAGCCTATTGGCCCCTACAGTCAGGCTATGGAGCACAACGGCCTTCTATACCTGAGTGGTCAAATCGCCATAAATTCTTTAACCGGTGATTTAAACAACGAGAATATAGAATCTGAAATTATGCAAGTTATGACAAACATCTCGAATATCCTATCATCAGCCGGTACGGGGTTCGACAAAGTAGTTAAAACAACCATTTTTCTAACCAATATGGATGATTTTGCTGCTGTTAACGCCGTTTATGGCAGTTATTTTAACGGGAATTTTCCGGCGCGCGAAACTGTTGAAGTGAGCCGATTACCGAAAAATGTTCGGGTTGAAATCAGTATGATTACTGCGCTGAACTAGATTTATCATTTTCCGATTTAACCACTGAACTCAGGCGCAGATATAACAGCAATGCTGTTGTAAACAAGATTCCCGGAATTATTTTATCTGTCATATCTATTTCATCGGTAAAATATTTACTGTTCACCAGAAAAAGCGGACAGAATAAAAAAGAAATCTGAGCTGCCAGGTACAACCAATAGCCTGCTCTAATTTTTCTGTATATTAATATAAGTGCCGGTATAACCATAATTTGAGTTACGCTAAGCGCCAAAAACAATTCTGTAAAAGTCTCCGCGGCATCCGTAATACCATATCGGTAGCCAATATTCTGTAGTGATTGAAGAATAGGTTCAGGATGATCAAGCGCTTGTATATGGGTTATCGCAAAATATCTGAAAATGTTCCAACCGGCATAATAAAAAAAGAAAACGAGTGCTGTTACCAGAAAAATTCGGGTAAGCAGCCCCGGTCCCAGCCTGCCCATTATAAAGTACCAAATGCGACGGGCAAGTAAAATGTCTTTCTTTTCAATCAGCTTGGCGTCTGTACTCATTTTCTGTTTGTCCAGATATTAAAAAGTTGCGATTGTTCTTGCGATGGTGAGGGCATTACAGATACTATTTTTGTACTAAACCAGGTGTTTTCATCTGCCTGCATTTGTATTTCCCTGCGAACACCGGCCCGCAACACTTGAACAGTAATAACTTCATTTTGAAAATACTCCAACCATCTGTCCAGGTTGTTCTGTACGTTGTAACCATTAACCCCGGTAATAATATCGCCCACTGAAAGTACACCTGATGCTACCGACCCGGGTCCAAGACTTTTCACTTCATCGCCCTGGGGAACAACCAAAGTTCTCAGCCCGAAATTTCTTTCTGATATCTTATCAGGCTGTTTAGTGATTAATTCAATTCCCACTGCATTTAAAACCGAAGTAAGATATGAGGTATAATCGCCGGGCATTTCTACACATTCGTTATATAGTGCGTTAAAATCCATTCCCGATATCGTGTAAAGTATATTCAAATAATCACTTACGGTATATCCCTTACCGGTTGTACCGTATAGTTTATACATATGCTGCATAGCATGCTCCAACCCTGCTTTACCACCTGTATTTTGCAATATTTTAATATCTGTAATAAGGGCCATAAGAGCACCTTCATTGTAAATACTTACTTTTCTTCCGGGAACACCGGGAACATATCCGTCAAGCCACAGGTCGAAGGATGATTCAGCAACACTGGCATTGAATCGTGCCGGATTTTCATAGTACCGCTGTAACAACTTGTTTAGTTCGGTTTCGTACCATTCCCAGCTAAGTACCCCCGACCGCAACAGGATTATATCGCCCATGTATGTTGTAACGCCTTCTGCTACATATCCGGTTCTAAAATAATTCTCGGAAGTATAATTATACGGTTGCATCTCGGCAGGGCGTATGGCTTTAATATTCCATGTATGAAAATATTCATGCGACGATATTCCCAACAATTCGGTGTAATACTCCTGCATCAGGGCATACGAAGGTCCCAGGACAATAACCGTTGAATCCTGATGCTCTACCCCGTGATATGCTGCAACGGGCAAAAAGTGAAATAGAAACAAATACCGTTGCACGGGAACGCCGTCAAATAAACGATTTTGATATTCAACAAACAACTGAAAGTGCTTCACCAATTTTTCGGTGTCTAGCTTATACTCGCCATTAAACCAACATTCTACAGCTACACCCTGAACAGGTATATCCAATTTATCAAGCTTTGGTGAGGCAATGAAAGGACTGTCTGCCAGATGGTGAAAACTCTTAAATATTGCAACATACGCATCTACCTCATATTTTGAAGGTGTAGCTAAAGCAAGTTTATATTCCGATGGTACTTTTATTTTAAGCGAGCACTCTAAAGTATTTTCAGTACCCGGAATGTACATCAAACAGTTTACGGGATTTACATACAGAAAACTGTCAGAGGTAAACGTGCTTCCGGCGTTCAGTTCAGCAGCGTAATAGGTATAACTGAATTCAAGACAATCCCCTTTTATAGCGGATACCTTCCAGCCATCTTTAGAAATTTTAACAGGCCTGATAACTTGTTGATTGCAGACCGCAACCGGCATACCGGTGTTTTTTGCAAAATTACCCAGTTCGTATCTGCCGGGACGCCATGCGGGTTGCTGCAACAGAATTGTATCCTGCTCAATTCCTGTAATTTGCATGGTAACGTGCACGAAACGTTCTGCCGGTATTGGCGACGATATGATATAGGTTATTCGCATAAATGTCTGATTGATTTAGAAATGTATTGCAATAATTCGGTTGCTGATATAGAATATTTTCCCGATTCTGTTGCCGCCAGTTGTCCTGCAAATCCATGTATATAAACTCCTGCAATTGCCGATTCTACTGCGCTTATGCCCTGTGCCCTGAAAGAGGTAATGATTCCGGTTAAAACATCACCGCTTCCGGCGGTTGCCAGAAATTGAGAACCTGTTGGGTTATAATACATTTTGCCGTCGGCATTTACAATGATAGTATATGAATTTTTTAGCACCAGAATAACACCATATTTCATCGCAAAATCCCGGCTCTTTTTCAACATTTCTTCGTTATCAGTCCATTGGCCTAATAGTCGTTGTAATTCACCGGGATGCGGTGTTAGAATGGTTCCATGTGATAAGAACGGATACCATGTTTTATTCTCTGCAAGAATATTTAAGCCATCGGCATCTATCACCAATGCACCTTTATAGTCCTGAATAATTTGCTTTAATACCCGCGCTGAGGCTTCATTAGTGCCGACTCCCGGACCAAACCCAATGGCACTCCAATGCTTTTTTGACGGCCAGTCTGTAATATACTCATTTCGTGGGTCGGTAATTCTCATAATGTGTGCCGGTAATAATTGAATGGCATCATCTACAGAATGCACTGTGGTAAGACCTGCACCTGCCTGAACGGATGCTTCGGCGGCCAAAACTACTGCACCCGGTGTATTGCGGCTGCCTCCGGTTATTAATACATGCCCGTATGTGCCTTTATATGAAAATCGTTGCCTAACCTTGCTAAGTAACTTTTGGATATCAATGGCTTCAACAAGACAATCATTTACTTCATTGTCAAATATCCCTCCGTCATTTAAGCCGATATCCAATACATGAATATTTCCGCAACAGGTAGCTGTTTCTTTAAAAAAGAAGGCTTTTTTGGGTGAATGAAAAGTTAGTGTATCATCAGCTTTTACTGCATTTTCGGGTGCCGAATTTATTTCATCTCCATGTAATCCCGATGGAATATCTATGCTAATGATTCTATGGTTAGGCGCTGTCTTATTTATTTTTTGAATAAACCCCAGTGCAGGGTCTTTTATTTTTCCGGATATGCCCGTTCCCAGCAAAGCATCTATAATTATTGTTCCCGGTTGTATTTGCGGAACATCATCAAAAACAGGCACAAAAAATGGTATTAACCTCTGCTGATTCAACTGGTTGTCGGTACTGTACTTACCCTGAACCAGACATACCTGAACCGAAGCGCCTCTTTGTTTCAAATGTCGTGCAATGGCCAGACCATCTCCGCCGTTGTTTCCTGTGCCACAAACCACCAGATAATTTTGTGCTTCAATGTCTGTTAAGTGTTGAATAAGGTTAACGCAGGCAAGTGCCGCCCTTTCCATTAAATGAATTGAAGAAATAGGTTCTTGCTGTATGGTGAATGCGTCCGTAAGTCGTATTTGTTCTATGGTCAGCAGTTTTCTCATTTGTCTGCTACCAAGGTATGGTAAATTTCAAGAACCTGAGGCAACAACATAGCACCGTTGCGATTATCAATAACAAAGTGAGCACCTGAAACGCGTTGTTCGTCTGTCCATTGATTCGCCAATCTGAGCTTCACTTCCTGCTCGTTGGTTTTGTCGCGTTTTATTACTCTCTTTATTCGTTCGCCTTCAGGGGCGGTAATTACAATCACCTTGTCCAACTCCTTGTATGCACCAGACTCAAAAAGTATTGCTGCTTCTTTAATGCAAAAGGGTGCTTTTACAGCTGCGCAAAAGATTTTGAAAGACCGGGCAACTTTTGGATGCACCAGCGCATTCAACCGGCCCAGTAAATCTGAATCGGCAAATACCCTGGAAGCAATATATTTTCTGTTTAACTGCCCGTTGGGAAGATAGCTTTCTGCTCCCAATAGTTCTTTGATCTCAGCAACAAGCTCTTTGTCGGTTTCTTGCAGTTTTCTTGCTTCGGTGTCTGAATAAAACACAGGAATACCCAATGCTTCAAACATACCGGCTACGGTAGTTTTACCAGAGCCAATGCCACCGGTAAGCCCTACCTTAAGCACGATTAACCGTTTTGATCAACAATTTTACCTGAGAACTGCATAGAAACAGCGGAACGTTCTATTCTTAGCTTTCCACCACCTTCTACTGAAATAATAAGGGTAGTATCTTTTACTTCTTCTACTTTACCGTGGATGCCTCCAATTGTAACTATTCGCATGCCCTTATCAATTGATTCGCGAAATTTTTTCTCGTCCTTTTGTTTTTTCATTTGCGGACGAATCATAAAAAAGTACATTACACCTATAATAAGACCAAACATTAATATGGTCATCATTGGGTTTGATCCCTGGTCGGCAAGTAAAATAGATTGGATTGGGTTTTTCATTTTTATTATTTATTGTTTGGAAATTACTCTGCACCGGGTCCAACAATTTCGCCGGTCATAGAGATTTTTGTAATCGTCTCGGGATATGTATTGGCACGTACCCTTACTTCACGGGTTATAGGGCCAATAGGTTTCATATAGCTGTTAAATACAACCTTAATAACGCCTGATGCTCCGGGCTCTATGGGTTCTTTTGGCCACTCGGGTACTGTACATCCGCAATCAGCTTTGGCATCAACAATGATAAGTCTCGATTTTCCTGTGTTGGTGAATTTAAACTCATAGGTTACTTTATCGCCCTGAACCAGTTTTCCGAAATCATAAACAGTTTCTTCAAATGTCAACACAGCAGGATTGTCCTGATTAATATCCTGAGGATTTACATCTTCCAGTCCGGGATCTTCTTTGGTGGTGCAACCGGTTACTCCCAAAGCAACAACCATTACAGCAAACAAAATCTTTTTCATGGCGCAAAAGTAATAATGATGTTTAAATTATAGCAGAAACTTTTCTGGGACGATTTATCGCCTGTCCTATTCAACCAGTCCCCTGCCGGTTTTGTTTATTTTATTCTGACGTTTCAATTCTGCAAAAGCTTTATCAAGCACTCCATTAATGAATGTATTACTTTTAGGAGTGCTGTAGAATTTGCTGATGTCAATATATTCATTCAATGTAACCTTAACAGGAATAGAAGAAAACTCCATAACTTCTACAATGGCCATCCGCATAATTAACCGGTCCATAAGCGCAATTCGTTCCAGTTCCCAGTTATCAGTGTTGTTGTCAATTACTTCATTTACCTCAGTAGTCCGAATGATTGTCTTTTTTAGTAATTCTTTTATAAATACAGAATCTTCTTCTGCGTCTTTATACAATGGTAGTAAAATATTTTGGTATTCATCGCTATTCTCAGAACATTCTTTTATGGTTTTTACTACCATGGCACACACCAAATCCATATCATTAACCCAAAAAATACTTCGTTCTTCCAATTCATTTTGCAACCACTCTGAATTGGCAATATGGTCAATAAAAACATGAGAAGTAGATTCAACAAACTGTTCAAATGTGAACGCAGCACCACTGGAAAGCTTATCGAAATAAGGACCTTTTCTTATCACCTGAAGCAGGTTTTTTAAAATATCCTGGTTACCAACCCAGTTAATTTTTCTCTGTTCGCAGGCTTTTCTAAGTACCAAATTTACCGACAATGCATTAAGTACCGGATTGGTTAAAAAATTACCATACGCTTTTTCTTCATCAGGATCAGGAATCCTCTTGTTCTTAAGTTCTTCAATTCTGCGGTTACCGGCAGCAGGTATCTCGGCCAGAAGTGAAAGATAAGTTAAGTACAAATCATAAACTTTCTGAATCGAAAGTTCCAGTTCTTTCAACGCTGCATCTAAAGTAGCGCCTTCGGTTTGTTCCCATGCATACAACACTTGCAATACCTTCACCCGAAGATGTCTTCTGTTTAAAATCATTTCAAAAAACGAGCGTTAATTATCAAAATCAATAAGGCAATTTCACTTTGCCAATGGCCTCAATTCTTTCTTCAGCCATTTTATTTGCAATTTTATAGGTTGGTATTTTTTCAATCTCAGACCGATGGATAATGGTTTCGGTTGTACTGTAAATTTCCTCTGCCTGACGCATTGCTTTGTCTTTGTCGTAACCGTGCAATTCTACATAACAATTTATCAAACCACCTGCATTAATCATAAAATCAGGAGCATATATAATTCCTTTTTGCATCACCACATGTCCGTGAACATCTTCTTTGGCCAGTTGATTATTTGCAGCTCCGGCAATAATACCGCATTTCAATTTACTAAGAGTTTCATCATTCACCGTTGCCCCCAGTGCGCAGGGTGCGTAAATATCCATTGCTACGTCGTAAATGGCATCAGGTGCAACCACTTCTGCACCGTACTTTTTAGAAACACGCTGTAAGGTATCCTGATGAATGTCTGTAATAGTAACTTTGGCGCCTTCTTTTACCAGGTATTCCACCAGGTATTCGCCAACGTGTCCTACACCTTGAACGGCAACATGTTTTCCCGTCAAACTATCATTTCCATATTGCTTTTTAGCACACGCCTTCATACCCATGTAAACACCGTAGGCAGTAACCGGACTGGGGTCTCCGCCTTTGCCGGGAAGACCTGAAACAAAATCCGTTTCCATATTAACATAGCCCATGTCTTTTGGCGAAATGCCCACATCTTCAGCTGTAATATATTTTCCACCTAAGCTGTCAACGAATTTACCAAAGCGCCTGAATAATGCTTCACTTTTCTGGCTGCGTGAATCACCTATAATTACAGCCTTTCCGCCTCCCAGATTCAGACCCGAAATCGCAGCTTTGTAGGTCATGCCTCTGCTTAAACGCAACACATCGGTAAGAGCATCCTGTTCTGAAGCATAGTTCCACATTCTTGTTCCTCCTAATGCCGGGCCTAAAACGGTATTGTGTACCGCAATAATAGCACGTAAGCCTGTGGGCTGGTCGTAACAAAACAATAATTGCTCGTGCTGATGAACAGTCATTTCACCAATTACTTCCCGGGCAGTTTCTTTTGCTGTCATTTCCTGTATATTACTCATGATTTTATAAAGGGTTAAAACTTATGGTTAGTTTTGCTGTTTGTTTGAATTCGGCGGCCAAATTATGGATAATTGATGAAACCCCTTTGGTATCTTAATAAATATTTTAGACGTTATAAATGGCGTTTTATACTGGGGCTGCTGTTCATCGTAGTTTCAAACTACTTCGGCGTGGAAATGCCGCAGATTATCGGCAACAGCATTGATGAGATAAAAGAAGCCCTTGAAAAACGGCACGCCCCGGGTGTTGATAAAAATGATTTAATAACTGCCATTACCCAGGCCGGCCTGATTGCAGCCGGAATGTACCTGCTGTTAACACTTCTTAAAGGCGTTTTTCTCTTTTTTACAAGGCAAACCATTATTGTAATGTCCCGGCATATTGAATATGACTTAAAGAATGAGATTTATGCACATTACCAACACCTTGATCAGGGATTCTACAAGCAACAAAGTACCGGCGATTTAATGAACCGCATCAGCGAAGACGTTAGCCATGTAAGAATGTATTTGGGTCCGGGTATAATGTACACTGCCAATCTTTTAATTATGTTCATCCTTACCATAGCTACAATGTTACAGGTAAGTGTAGAACTTACATTATATGTGCTTGCTCCACTGCCTGTTATGAGTGTTATTATTTATTTTGTGAGTCGCAGTATTAACCGACGTAGTCACAAGGTGCAGAAACAGCAATCAAAACTTTCATCCTTTGTTCAGGAGACGTTCAGTGGAATCAGGGTTTTAAAGGCTTATGGCCGTGAGAAAGAATTTAAGGAGATGTTTAACAGGGAAAGCGGGAATTACAAGGATCGCAACCTGGAACTGGTAAAAATTAACGCTTTGTTTCTGCCAACCATCACCACGCTGATAGGATTAAGTACTATTATAACCATTTGGATTGGTGGTGTACAGGCGCTTGAAGGAAAAATTAGTGTTGGTGATATTGCCGCCTTTGTAATTTTTGTTAATATGCTTACCTGGCCATTCGCTTCGGTGGGTTGGGTTACCAGTTTAATTCAAAGAGCCGCTGCTTCTCAGGAACGAATTAACGAGTTTTTAAAGCAAGAGCCCGTAATTCCTTCAGCGGTAATGCAGGAAGAAATGGCGGAAAAAGTTTCGGGTGCCATTGCTTTTAATAATGTTTCTTTTACATATGCAGGTACCGGAGTAACAGCTCTTAGAAATGTGTCTTTTCGCATTGAACCGGGCGAAACCGTTGCAATTATTGGTCGTACTGGTTCAGGTAAGAGTACCATTGCCAATTTGTTGTGCCGGTTATATGACCCTGTAGAAGGAAACATTACCATTGACGGGAAAGACATACGTGAAGTACCATTAACAAGTTTGCGGGGCAGTATTGGATATGTGCCACAGGAAGTATTTTTATTCAGCGACACCATCGGCAACAACATTGCATTCGGAATGAATGATAATGATTCTGAAGAACTGATAGTTCAGGCGGCAAAAGATGCAGATGTTTATGATAATATAATTGAATTTGAGCAGGCCTTTCAAACCATGCTTGGTGAAAGAGGGATCAATTTATCGGGGGGACAAAAGCAAAGGGTTAGTATCGCCCGCGCCATTATACGCAACCCTGAGACTTTAATTTTTGACGATTGTCTTTCGGCTGTGGACGCTGAAACTGAAGAAACCATATTAGCCAATCTGAGAAGAATAATGAAAGGGAAAGCCAGTTTGTTTATTAGTCATCGGGTATCGGCAGTAAAGCAGGCCGACAGAATATTGGTTTTAGACCATGGTAAAATAATTGAACATGGTACACACAATGAGTTAATTGCTCTGAATGGTAATTACGCTGAACTATACAGAAAACAATTGCTGGAAACAGTGCAATAACCACCCGTCAGACTGTAATACTTTCCAAACTAATGGTTCCCTTTACCGGGTGAAGCTTTTGAAGACGTCTTCCATTGTGCGGTGTTCCTGATGTAAAGCCAGCACTAAAATCTGATTTTCGCCTGCAAAACGTGCTATTTCCTTTCTTAAATCACCTGTACCAGTACTTTCAATAACCCACTTGTTATCGCCCAGATCCTTTGCCGCTGAAACATCTTTAATTTTCATTAGCTGAGATTTACTTACCACTCTGTCGAATTCAACGCTTACTACCTGTACTGCACCTTCAAAATTTCTTATTTCGGACGCATTTTTATCGGCTGCAATAACACCTCTGTTGATAATGATTACCCTATCGCAAATGGCCTCAACCTCCTGCATAATATGCGTACTTAGCATCACCGTCTTTGTTTTGCCAATGCGCACTATTAACGCCCTAATTTCTTCAAGTTGATTGGGATCTAACCCACTGGTGGGCTCATCCAGGATCAGTACTGACGGGTCATGCATCATGGCCTGGGCAAGCCCTACCCTTTGCCGATATCCTTTACTTAATGCTCCGATCTTTTTTTTACGCTCTAAAGTAAGTCCCACCGTTTCAATCATCTCGTCAACACGTGTTGCCGCTTTTTTTACTTTGTGTAATCCGGCAATAAACCGTAAGTATTCCTTAACATACATATCAGTATATAAAGGATTGTGTTCCGGCAAATAACCAACCAGTTTCCTTACTTTCATGCTTTCTTCCATCACGTCAAACCCGCATACCTTTGCCTGGCCTTTGGTTGGAGGAATATAACAGGTAAGAATTTTCATCAGGGTGCTTTTTCCGGCACCATTTGGCCCCAGAAAACCTACAATATTACCGGAGCCAATGCTGAATGAGACATTATCCAGCGCTTTTTGAGTACCGTATTGTTTTGTAATATTTATAACTTCTATTGACACGCTGCTAAAGTACTAATGTTTCTTGAACCTTTCAACCAAATACCAGCCATCACAAACAATCTTACAACAGATTTTTTAGAATTGCAGCACCTCAATCCGGTTACGGTGTAATTGAATTACTCCATTTCGCTCTAGTTTTTTAAGCAATCGGCTCACCACTACTCTACTGGTATGCAATTCATCAGCAATTTCCTGATGGGTATTATTAATGGTGGTTGATCCTGTTACTTTTACCTTATCCTGCAGATATTTGAGTAACCTGCCGTCCATATTCATAAAGGCAATGCTGTCAATAGTCTCCAGCAATTCCTGAAGACGCTGGCTGTAGCTTTCAAAAACAAAACTTCGCCAGGAACGATATTTAACTACCCAGGCATCCATAAGCTCAACTGTAAAAGTAATGAGTTCGGTATCTTCTTCGGCAACTGCAAGTATTTCACTTTTATTTCGCCCCAGGCAACAGCTCATACTCATGGCACAGGTGTCCCCGCGCTCAATATAATACAAAAGCATCTCGTTTTCCTGCTTATCTGTTCGCATTATTTTAACCGAACCGTTAAGAAGTAAGGGCATAAATTTTATCTGTTGTCCGGGTTCAATCAATACATCGCCCGGTGCAAGCTTTTTATATGAACCATTTATTACAAGTTCATCCATTAATTCCGGTTCAAACAGAAATCCGTAAGCTTCTTCAACTATTTGCTTTATATGTTCTTTCATCTTGTATTCTGTTGGATATTGAGGTGTTTAGTTTTGCATTATGCATAAACCAAATTCAAAGATAGTATATACACTGTTACCACTATCAGGTGTCCTGCGGCTACGGCCAACTGATAGGGTAAAAATGGAATTCTCATGGTTCCGCTTAGATAATAAACCAGCTCGCCGGGCATGATAGGAAAAGTACAGGCAAGAAATACATACCAGAAAGTGTGCTTTTCAATTTTTGATTTTGCCTTAGCGAGCCGTTTTCCGAATTTTTTTTGCGCCCATCTGTCAACCCCTAGCCAATGAGGAAAACTATAATGAATAATACTTGCAAGCTGTCCGCCAAACCAGCACAGCAAAATGCCAATCCACGGCTGATGACTGTATATAAAGGCAGCAGCGATAATAAAAGGCGTTAACGGAAAGATGGTAAAAGCCCTGATTACGAGAAAAACCGAGAAAAGCACGAGTGTTCTTACCGGATTACCGGAAAAAACCTTTTTAAGATATTCTGCATCAAAATACTCTGGTTTTAATATCAATAAAACAATGAGCCCGGCTCCTAAAAGAGACCATATTATCCACACCAAACGTTCGTTGCGCGTCATTATGCAACGGTCTCCATCTTAAATGATGATGTACGATGAAAAGTAATTTCCGGATAATCCTGTTCCGCCATTTGTAGCAGGAAAGCCGATTCGGCTAAAAACACCGGGTTCTGATCTTTGTCCCAGGCTACGTAATTGGCTTTAATTCTAAGGAACTCATCAAGTTTCTGCTTGTTTGCCGATGTGATCCAGCATGCTTTATGATAATTTTTACTATTAAACCGGCACTTTGCGCCATATTCATGTTCCAGACGGTATTGAATTACCTCAAACTGAAGTGCACCTACGGTTCCAACAATTTTTCGATTGCCCGGCTGCATTACAAACAATTGGGCTACACCTTCATCCGTAAGCTGATTAATACCTTTTTCTAACTGTTTGCTTTTCATCGGATCCCGGTTTTCAAGTTCCATAAAAATTTCAGGACTAAAACTGGGAATACCTTTGTACATTAACTTTAAACCATCGGTTAGGGTGTCACCAATTTTAAAATTACCTGTATCGTACAATCCAATAACATCACCAGGCCAGGCCTCATCAATAACACTTTTATCCTGCGCCATAAAACTTGTGGGGTTACTAAAGCGAAATTCCTTGTCTAACCTGACGTGTTTATAGAATTTGTTTCTTTCAAATTTACCGCTGCAAATTCTTAAAAACGCTATTCTGTCGCGATGTTTTGGATCTAGATTGGCATGTATTTTAAAGACAAATCCACTGAATCGTTCATTTTCAGGAGCCATCATACCTGTATCTGTTTCCCGTGGCAACGGATTGGGAGCAATTCTTACAAATGTGTCCAGTAGTTCACGAATACCGAAATTGTTAACAGCACTTCCAAAAAATACCGGGGCAATTTTTCCTTCCCTGTATACACTAATATCCAGTGCATCGTACACTCCCCTAACCATTTCCACTTCTTGTCTAAGTTTATCCGAAGCTCTATCACCAATTTGCCGGTCAATGGCCGGGTCTTGAATGTTTTTATAGGTTATTACATCTTTAGCAATTAAAGTTTTACTGGCGCTGAATAAGTCCAGAGTATTGTCGTAAAGATTATACACTCCCTGAAAAGTATGCCCAACGCCAATAGGCCAGCTTAATGGAGTTACCCTAATACCGAGCTTTTGTTCCAGTTCATCCAGTAAATCAAAAGCGTCCTGCCCTTCCAAATCCAGTTTATTTATAAAAACAATGACAGGAGTGTTGCGCATCCGGCATACTTCCATCAGTCGTTCTGTCTGTTCTTCAACACCTTTCACGCAGTCTATCACCAATATTACACTGTCAACTGCTGTAAGGGTGCGGTACGTGTCCTCTGCAAAATCTTTGTGACCCGGAGTATCCAGAATATTAATCTGCATTCCGTTGTAATGAAAAGCCATAACTGACGTAGCAACCGAAATACCTCTTTGACGCTCAATTTCCATAAAGTCGGAAGTCGCAGTTTTTTTAATTTTATTATTTTTTACAGCTCCGGCTGTTTGAATGGCACCTCCAAAGAGCAGAAGTTTTTCGGTAAGTGTCGTTTTTCCAGCGTCGGGATGCGATATAATACCAAATGTTCGGCGTCGGGATATTTCTTCTTTTAGGTTTGACATGGCGCAAATGTATGCAGTTTTCACGCTTCTAAGTTTTATTACCGCAGTTCTGTTAACCTGATCGAGATAAAATGATATCCTATAATCATCATCTGTCAACAGATAGGCATAAGTTACTTTTAGATAATATGTTGTATGAATATAATTGTGCAAAATTCAGCGCAATACAGATTGTTTTGCAATGAAAATCTTTTATTTTATCATTTTTTAGGATGATTTTTCTGTTGAATGTTATATACTTGCAACCGGTACCGGTTCTGAACATACTTTTAAACTCGGAATTCAGTTATTAGAAAACGTTCGTTAATAATAATGATAGTTTGCAAGACGGCGCGCTTCCCTGAACAAGTTTTTCATGGAAGTTTGGTTGAACTGGCGGAGAGTTTTAAGCAGGAGAACCGGTTGAATACAAGGTAAGGCAACGAGTTATGTCAGAAAAAAAGAAATTTGAATTGGAATTTATCCTA
The DNA here is from genome assembly GCA_964508605.1 of uncultured Weeksellaceae bacterium. Taxonomy (GTDB): domain Bacteria; phylum Bacteroidota; class Bacteroidia; order Flavobacteriales_D; family CAZDUI01; genus CAZDUI01. The sequence continues at coordinate 25,560 of CAZDUI010000009.1, forward strand.
ACCAGCAGTACCCGTGTGCTGTATAATATGCTTTCTACCCCCAGCGGTTTGGCAGAATGGTTTGCCGACGATGTAAATATTCGTGGTGATGAATATACCTTTGTTTGGGACGGTGAGGAGGAGACCGCTCGTTTGCTGGGTCGAAGAAATGGCGATTTTGTCAGATTCCAGTGGTTAGGTATTGACAATGAACGTACATACTTTGAATTCAGAATAAACGAAGACCCAATGACGGGTGAAGTGGCTTTAATCATTACAGATTTTGCTGAAGATAGTGAATTGGAAAACTCCCGGTTACTTTGGAATCAGCACGTAGGCAACCTTCGGCAGGTAATTGGCTCTCAAGCCTAAGCTTTTAAAAAGTGAAAAGACTACATCGGCTTATCCTTCGGTCGTTTATCCCTCCTTTTCTAATTACTTTCACGGTTTCTCTCTTTTTATTGGTGATGCAGTTTTTGTGGAAGTACGCCGACGACCTGATGGGCAAAGGTCTTGATGGTATTATTGTATCAGAATTGATGTTTTATGCCACAGCAAACTTAGTTCCCATGGCGTTGCCTTTGGCTATTTTGCTTTCAAGCATAATGGCTGTTGGCAGTTTAGGTGAGAACAACGAACTCACTGCAATGAAAGCCGGAGGAATGTCTTTGTGGCGCATTATGTTTCCGGCCGCAATACTTATCCTTTTTATTAGTATCGGTGCATTTTATTTTTCAAACTACACCTGGCCTGCAGCAAATTTAAAACTTAGGGTGCTTATCAGCGACATTACCAGAAAAAAGCCAACCATAGCCATTAAAGAAGGGGTATTTTACAATGAAATAGAAGGTATGAGTTTGAAGGTTCAAAGAAAAATTGACCATGAACGCTTTGAAGATGTATTAATTATTGACCAAAACGAAGATGGTTCCATGAACCGCAGAGAAATTACAGCCAAAAGGGCAAGAATTCGGCCATCAGCAAACAACGAAATGCTATTGGTTGATTTATGGGAAGGTGTAATTGACGAAGAACTGGACCGAAAAACCATTCGGGATTCTAAACATCCATACCAGCAGACCCGTTTCAAGCATATAGAGCTAAATATTAAATTACAGCACTTTAATCTTGAGCGCTCTGATTTGAACATGTACCAGGAGACATACGAAATGCTAAGTGTTACGCAACTTTTAAAAACCATTGACACTCTGGAAAACGAAAGAACTGACATTCATCGTAGTCTAGATCGAAATTTAAAACAGACATGGTATATTTATCGCGATTCCAGCCGGGTAATACCCGACAGTAACCTTGCGCATGAAGTAATAATTGCCGATACAAACCGTGCACGAATATACCAAATGGCAATTTCCAGTGTTCGCAGAAAAAAAGAAATGATAATGAGCAAAACAGATATACTGAAGCTGGATATGTTAACCGACATGATACGACAGCACTGGGTTGCAGTACACCGAAAATTTACGTTATCATACGCCTGCATTCTGTTGTTTTTTATTGGCGCTCCTTTGGGCGCAATTATTCGCAAAGGAGGATTTGGTTTGCCGGTGGTGTTTTCAATAGTGCTATTTATAACGTATTACATGGTTTCGGTTACCGGAGAAAAAATGGCAAAAACAGGAGTAATCGACGTACTATCGGGTATGTGGCTGAGTGCTTTTATTCTTAGCCCGTTTGCCATATTTCTTTTGGTTCAAAGTATGAACGATTCTCGCTTGCTGGATATGGATACTTATAAAAGAATATTTTTCTTTGCAGCCAGAAAGAGAAAAAGACAAAGAACAGAGAGCACCCGCTAAAAGAAATCCCAATGAAAATTCTTCAACTTTGTCATAAACCACCTGCCCCTCCTGTTGACGGAGGATGTTTAGCCATGTTTAATATATCCAGAGGATTACTGGACGCAGGGCACGACTTAACCATATTGGCCATTGAAACCCATAAACATTCATTTTTGCCTGAACAGGTAGATAAGAATTTTTTAAAGCAAACCCGTTACGACACAATTTTTGTGGATACCCGCATTAATGTTGTAGACGCATTTTCAAGTGTTATCACTGATGATTCATATAATATTTCCCGCTTTTTCTCGCCCGACTTTGATGCTGCGCTTGTTAAAATACTGAAGAAAGAGAAATTTGATATTGTGCATCTTGAAAGCTTGTTCATGACACCCTACATTGGCAGTATCCGGCGCCACAGCAAGGCCAAAATTGTGCTGCGGTCTCATAATCTGGAACACATAATATGGGAACGTCTGGCAGGTTCAACCCGCAATATTTTGAAGCGGCAGTATTTACAACTGTTATCGCGGCAAATTAGAAAGCATGAAAAGAACACCCTAAGTCAGGTAGATGGTTTGGCAGCAATCACTCCTGAAGATGCTGCTAAATACATTGATATGGGTTACAAAGGGCCACTTATTACCATACCTTTTGGAATTTATATCAACGATTATCAAATGCGTACGGAACCGGTAATTTACCCCGGACTATTCCATTTGGGGAGCATGGACTGGAAGCCAAACGAAGAAGGAATACAATGGATGCTGGAAACCGTTTGGCCTTTAATTATTGAGCGCATTCCTGATATTAAATTGTATCTGGCAGGAAGGAATATGCCTGACTGGATACACGAAACCGGTATGCATAATGTTGTGGTTGACGGAGAAGTTGAAAATGCAAAGAAATATTTGTGCGAACATCAGATTATGATTGTGCCCCTATTAAGTGCCGGAGGAATGCGGGTAAAAATAATTGAAGGGCTGGCACTGGGAAAGGTGATAATATCTACAACTACAGGTGCCGAAGGCATTCAATATGAAGACGGTAAACACCTTTTAATTGCCAATTCTCCCGAAGAAATTGCTGCAACAGTCCAGCGGTTGACAGAACATCCGGAACTGATTACTGAAATTGGATGTTATGCTAGAAAATTGGTTGAAGATCAATATAGTTATCTCCGTATTGGTAACCGTTTGGTTGAATTCTATCAAACATTAATGAAATGAAACTGGCGGTGGTTCTTTCCCGCTTTCCTTATCCTCTTGAAAAAGGCGATAAGTTACGGGCGTACCACCAAATAAAATTGCTAAGCAGATACCATCAAATTCACCTGTTCTGTATTCATTCAGGACCTGTGAGGCCCGAACATTTACATGAGATTTCAAAATTCTGTGCCACGGTTAACATATACCCTTTACCAGTATGGAAAAGTAAGCTTAATTTACTGACAGGGCTAATTTCGGGTAAGCCCTTTCAGGTTTTATATTTTCATAATCGGGTCCTTGCCGGAAAAATGCGCTCAGATATTAAAAACCTGAAACCCGACCATATTTATTGTCAGTTGGTAAGAACTGCCGAATATGTAAAAAGCCTGTATGATATTGAGAAGACAATTGATTACATGGATGCGCTGGGGGTGGGAATGGCGCGTTTGGCAGCCGAAAAGCCATTTTATTTACGTCCTGTGTATCGGCGCGAAAGCCGGCGAATGATTAAGTATGAAAGTTTAATCTACAATTATTTTGACAAACATACCTTGATTACGGCTCAAGATCGAGAGTTGATACGACATCCCGGAAAGTATCAGATAGAGATTATTGCAAACGGCGTAGATACTGATTATTTTATTTCTTTACCCAAGGTTGAAAAGAAATACGATATCGTGTTTGTTGGAAATTTGTCTTACGCGCCTAATATCCACACTGCCAAATATATTGTAAAAGAAATACTTCCTGAATTAATTGCGATGGGTATGAATGCACGAATACTAATAGCAGGAGCGCAGCCTGGTCAGGAGGTTTTAGCATTGCGCAATTCGTACGTTACTGTTGAAGGCCCATGGGTTGACATTCGTGAAGCCTACGCCTTGGCACACATCATGCTGGCTCCGATGAATTTGAACACTGGTTTGCAAAATAAATTACTGGAAGCCATGAGTATGGAACTTCCCAGTATTACCAGCAAGGCTGCTGCGAATGCCTTGAACACAGAGAGTCGATCACCTGTTTTTATAGCCGAATCGCCCATAGAATACGCAAAACAGGTGAAAATGCTGCTTGATAACAAGCAAATGGCCATTCAGTCAGGTAAAGCAGGCCGGGAATTTGTTGTAAAATATTACAGCTGGCAGCAAACCGTTGATATATTGAATAAATTTCTGATTTCTCCCCTACCCGCGCGGCTGTCGGACGAAAAACTTGAGGAGTAAAAAAAACGTCCGGAAGCGCATCACAAAATAATTGAAATGTAAATGCACATGATAAGTTTTTACCTTTGCCGGCATGAGCGAAGACTTGACGTTAGATGATATTTCATCGGCACTTGAAGACATAAGAAAGGGTAAGGTAATTATAGTAGTTGATGATGAAGACCGTGAGAATGAAGGTGATTTTTTAACTGCCGCACGCAATGCCACCCCTGAGGTGATAAATTTTATGGCCACGCATGGCCGTGGACTGATTTGTGCACCGCTAACCGAAGAAAGATGCCGTGAGCTGGATCTTCAGCTGATGGTGCCTTCAAATACGGCTTTACACGAAACCCCATTTACAATTAGCATTGACCTGATGGGATATGGATGCACTACCGGTATTTCGGCGGCCGACCGAAGCAAGACGGTTCTTGCACTTATTGATAAAACCATGAAGCCTACAGATTTTGCGCGTCCCGGACATATATTTCCGTTGCAGGCAAAAAAAGGCGGAGTTCTGCGAAGAACAGGGCATACTGAAGCTGCTGTAGATATGGCCAGGCTTGCAGGCATGGAACCCGCAGGTTTGATAGTAGAAATTATGAACGAAGACGGCAGTATGGCCCGATTGCCTGAATTGAAAAAACTTGCGCAGAAATTCGATTTAAAAATTGTATCTATTGCCGACCTGGTAGCCTATCGTCTGGAACATGAATCGCTTATAAAAAAGAAATTTGAAATAAAACTACCATCCCGGCAGGGTACGGCAGATTATTCGCTGATTGCCTATGAACAGGAAGATACATCAGATGTGCACCTGGCGCTTACTTTGGGAAGCTGGACAGAAGACGAGCCGGTACTAACCCGAATGCATAGCAGTGTAATAGTAAACGATTTGCTGCATTTACTTGACTTGAGTCAAAGCCCGCGTTTAAAAGACGTTTTAGATGTAATGCGTACCGAAGGAAAAGGAGTACTGGTACTTATGAATCAGCAGAATAAAAATTTAAATACCATTGGACAACTGGAAGCGCTGAAACAATATGCCGATATTGAATCCGGAGCCGGAGCAAATTTTAAAATGGATCGTAAAGACTATGGAATAGGCGCGCAAATACTAAGAGATTTAGGACTTTCAAAACTTAAATTAATAAGCAACACTCGGCAAAAGCGTACCGGATTGATTGGTTACGGATTGGAAATAGTTGAAATGATAGATTTACCTAATTCATAATGATTTCTCTCCGGTAGCAATGCTGAAGGTTCAGGCACTTCTCCTTGTTTCTTTTTCTTTTTTTGTTCCTTCCGCTCTTTTTTCTTACTTCCATCGCCAAATACTTTTTTCACCCAGCCAATGTCGCGCAAGGTGTTAAACTCTTTTCGGTAATAAATACCTACTCCTTGCGTATAAGGCGCCTGGCTTTGCCTTGTGGCATCAAAATCGTTACTTTGGTTAAATGCCCGTACACGTGTATTGTTGTCAATTTTATATTCAGCGTTGAAATCACCAATCAGCTGATTTGGATTTTGAGTATTTGCCGAGCCATACGATACTCCAAAGTTACCGCTAAGCACAAGCTTATCATCCAGCAATTGTGTTTCAAATGCCAACGCTACTTCATCGTTACTTATGGCATCTCCGGGCTGATAGTTGAAGCCCAAATCGAATTCCTTGCTGATATTACTAAGCCAGTTGCTTAATTGATTGTTAAGCATTTCAACAGTTGTTGCACCCATTGCTCCACCCAAACCTGTACTGGCACTGGCACCGGTAGCATAACCCGGCGTTGCAAACTGATTAATTACCATTAAGCTAAACATCTGCTTGTTCAGCTCGGCTTCGTCCTGACGAATTCTGTTCAATGCTGCTTCCACGTTCCCGTCTGCTTTAGGAACGTCAATATCAAATGAAATTACCGGATTGAAAAGGTCTTCTTTCAAATTCATATAACAGTTTACCGGAACAATATCACTGTATTTATCCGGGTCATCAATCATCAATTCTCTCAAAGATGCCTTTACACCATATATAGCTGCCAAATCAACGGTGGCATCGTATGGACTTCCCGTTTCCCATTTTATTGTACCACCGGGTTTTACGTTAAATTTTTTATTTACTATGTTATAGAGTGTAAACAGATATTCTCCTTTCATTACTTCTAGACCGCCCAGCATTTTAAAATCGCCCAACTGATCAATGCTCATACTCAAATGACCTTCAGCCACACCGGTCATTACGTCACCAATTGCAGGGTCGAACTGAATTTCAACCGCTGCATCCTGCGTAATGTCCATTTCAAGGTTCATAGTAATACCTGTAAGGTCTACCTTGTATTCTTCCTCTATCTGTGTTGAATCTCCACTAAAAGTTACAAAATCCTGCATAACAACATCGCTGCTTCCGTATAAAGGCAGATATACCTTGGTACCGTTTTCGGTTTTTACATTCACTGTAATTTCCATGTTGTCGTCGTAACCAAAAAATGTTAAATATCCCGTTCCAAATGCATTACCATAGAAATAAGGATTTTGCTCGTAATTGGTATTCATAAGCAACATCTGTTCAAAATCCATGAAAACGTCGTAGCTCATGTTTTTAAAATTGTGATGAATTAATGAACCTGACAGATATGCTTTTTGCTTTTTGCCGTTTCTGGTAAAACCCCGGTATCCTATTGGCATGTAGTCTATAGTAAACATATCGGGAGCAATACCCACCTTTCCGCTGAATGTATATGTAGTATTTAAATAATTTACTTTCATTTGCCCGTCCTTAAAATCAAGCATCCCTGATAATAATGGCTCCTCCAGACCGCCCAAAACCGATAATTTTCCGCTGGCTTTTCCTTTTAATTCACTGAAATCTTCTTGTGGCAAAAACACATTCAGCACTTCAAGATCCATTTCGTCAAACGAACCGGAAATAGAAAGTTCGCTACCTTCACGCATGGGGTAATACCTTCCGCTTATGTCAATATTCGGTCTGCCGTTCTTTTCAAGAATTCCATCAAGTTGTATGGTGTTTTTCTTGTTGTTCCATTCATTACTTAATGTTAGATTTCCCAAATCGTACTTATCAATTTTTAAATTTTTAACCTGAAGATCGGACGAGAAATACAATTCAGAATATACATTACCAACGCTGGCATCGCCCTGCATTATACCCTGAATTTGCATGTTGTCAGGTAACAGAGGATTAAACAAGTCTAAATTGATATTATTAAGAGATAATTCTAAAATATCCTCTTGATTTTCACTAATTTTTCCATTTAAACACACACTTCGGTTGCCACTGTGCAAGGTCAACGGATTGATTAAAAATGCCGTACTGTCCATTTTTGCCAATGTTCGTTCACTGATAACCCACTCCAAACTATCAACCGAAAATGAACTCTTTTTAATGGTTAGGTCCATCATGCTAGCTGTATGAACCAGCGCTTCAAGATTTATATCGCCCCAATTTGTATTGTCGTTATGCCATTTAACTGCAGCTCCTACCTGGTCCTGATAAGGCAATAAAGTAATTTTTAAATGGTCGAATGCTGTACCTGAATCCGGAGAAAATGTGCCGGCCCCCAGATTAACTAAAACAAAATCGGCTTGTTTTTCAACGTCCAGAACAAATTTATTAATTTCTATTGCGTTATATTTAATTTGGTGTGCATGGCCTGTTAATTTCATTTCATCATCAAGGCTATTATATTGAACAAAAAATTCGGTTCCGGCACTCAATTCTAATTCAGGCAAAAACAAAGAGGTAACGATATCCGGCCGATCGAAACGAATGGTCATATCAAAATTCTCTTCTGTATCAACTTTTTCTATTCCCTCTAACCTAAACAAAGCGGGCATAATACCTGATGCCATAAATTGAAAATTATTTCCCAGACTCTCAAAATGGAATTTTCCATAGGCTTCAGCGTACATAAAATCTGAGTTAAAACTTAAATTTTTAACATCTCCAGATTCGTACGTTTCAATCACAATATCTCCAAACTCGTAATCTATACCACTTTCATAATAAGAAACATCCTCAATTTCAATTCTACCGCTAAAATTGTCAATATTATCACCTTCGGCCTTTATTTTAATTTTAGCACAAAGACTTGCAGAAATATCCTGATCGGAAAGTAAATTTAATGCAACAAGATTAGCACCGTCAATAGCTGCTGTAAAGTCAAAAGCAGGAACTTTTTTCCTGAAATCAATATCACCAATAAAAGTAAGATCCAGATTCGGGTCGTTTATTTTTAAATCGCCAAAAAAGAAATCATTTTCAAATTCCCCTTTTAATCGCATATTGCTATATGAGTACCCATTCATATCCATCTTGGCAATTTCGCCCGAAATTTTTGCGTGCAGATTTTCAATGGTAAGTCCATAAGCCGTATCAATGGCCACATTGGCTGTAACCGAACCAATATCCGGAATAGAATAAAAAGCTCCCAAATTAAAATTGTAAGTTTCCAGTCTTCCTTTATAACCCAGATTATTTGTAATGGTGTCGTGCTTAAAAACAATATCGGTTTTTACTCTGCCAATGTCTGTTTTCAAGTCTCCGTAAGCTACAAAATCACTTATAAATCCCATAAAACTGCCTGAAAACTCAATTTCGCCCAGCATTCCAAAATTTGATGGTAACTCTAGATAGTTATCTTCTGAAAATGGCGGAATTCGTATGGTTTCCAGTTCTTTTTTACTGGTATGCAATTCATCAATGCTAAAAGCAATAAATGTATTGTCAATGTCCGGAAGCCCTGTAAGATCAATACTTGCTGTAAAATAAGAATTATCGGTAATCTTCATGAATAAATCCTTTGTTTTCAAATTACTAACAGTACCTCTTATTTTGCCATGTAATTCTATATCATGATCAATGCCCCATAAATCAGGAACAAAATAGGCCAGGTCGCTAAGATTTAACCGGCTGGGTTCCAAAAAATGTGCTTTCATACGCACCAGCTCTTCAAAAGAATTAAAATCACTAAAATCGTCTACCGCAAATTCAAGATATTCAGTATGCAGTTCCGAATTATTGGTTATTAAAGACAAATCCTTTAAATATATACCCAATGGATTAATGGTAAGTTTTGATTGTAATGAAGCCAGTTCAAAACCACTTTGTTCCGACATTCTTAACTTCACTATATTCATGGAAGTAGTATCAGCATCCAACAGTAGCGAATCTATAGTAAGATAAAGATTTTTCACCTTTAAATCGCTAAAGTTTATTCCCTTGTAAACCGATGTATCGTTCTGATTCAGCAAACTAAGATAGCCGCTGTTAATACTGAGCCGGTCGAACAAAATGTGTTGCGTGGAAGCAGAGGTATCTTTTTCTTCTGAAGCAAAATAATCGGCAATAAACTGAAAATTAAGGTCGTCTTCTCCCTTATACTGAACCAGATTAATTCTTGGATTTTGCAGGGTTCCTTCGCTGAATCTTAATTTGTCGCCACTCAATGTAAAGCTATTAATGTCCAGAGAGAAACTTTGAGCATACACCAGAGTATCTCCATGTAAGTCTTCAATATAAAAGGACTCTAAATCTACCGATGTAAAAAAACGGATATCTACCTTATCAATTGTAATGGTTGTGTTTAATTCAGAAGAAAGATAACCCGCAGCCAGTTGCGCCAACCAGGTTTGAAAACTTGAGGTACGTATCAGAAACGACAATATAAAAATGAGAAGGACTGAATACTCAACCACACTACCTGTTATGCGCAGGAGCCAAAGAATGATATTTTTTATAATTTTGAACAAAAAGCTAAAGTTACATAACATTTGAATTCTTCAAAAATCTGTTTGCTGGCCATTGAATCATCCTGTGATGATACCGCTGCTGCTATTAGCATTAACAACCACATATTGTGTAATTTAGTATACAATCAGGAAATTCATTCAAAATATGGCGGTGTAGTACCCGAATTGGCGTCCAGGGCACATCAGTCAAAAATTGTACCTGTTGTTGCTGCAGCTTTGGAACAAAGCGGAATAACCAAAAACTTGCTGAATGGCATAGCTGTTACTACCGGCCCCGGATTGCAGGGTAGTTTGCTAGTAGGTCTGAGTTTTGCCAAAAGTATGGCTCAGATACTTGATATTCCACTTATTGCGGTAAACCATATGCAGGCCCATGTATTGGCACATTTAATAGACGACGGGAGCCCCATTCCACCCTTCCCGTTTTTGTGTCTGACCGTATCGGGTGGTCATACCCAGCTACTGGTGGTTCATTCGGCCTCTAATATGGAAGTGTTGGGTACAACTTTAGATGATGCAGTTGGAGAAGCGTTTGATAAATCAGCGAAAATACTTGGCCTGCCCTACCCCGGTGGTCCATTGATTGATCAATATGCAAAATTCGGAAATGCCAATAAATACAAGTTCAGTATCCCCCAGATTGAAGGGTTAAATTTTAGCTTTAGTGGAATTAAAACTCAGATTTTGTATTTTTTACAACAGAAGCAAATGGAAGACTTTGCTTTTATACAAAAAAATCTGCCCGATATCTGCGCTTCTATTCAAGGAATATTCGTAGAAATTTTAATGAAGAAGCTTATAAAGGCATCAAAAGTAACCGGCATCCGCCATGTCGCTATTTCCGGAGGGGTATCAGCCAACAGTCATTTACGAAATGAACTGCAAAGTACAGGGAAATTTATGAACTGGAAAACATATATTCCGGCTTTTGAATATTGTACCGATAACGCTGCTATGATTGCCATAACCGGGTATTACAAATTCCTGTCGTCAGATTTTGCCACATTTGATATTACACCGAATGTTTCAGCTTCTGTTTAGCGGGAATTTCTTAAATCGGCAGATTACATTTTTAAACCTGCGGACTGAAACTAAAAAGAAAATCTGCTTTCAGAAATTGAATTACTGTTAAAATCCTAATCATACGGCCGATATTTTGGTACTCCCTTTTTGGTATTAATTTTGATGCCATTATGTATCAAATTACCATGAAATGAAATCAAAACTTATTATAGCAGGCCTATTCGCGTTTAGCGTTCAACACATTGCAGCACAGGAACTGGCAACCGGCACACACATGTACACCCACCAGAACAACCGGTTGTTATCATTGTGTCAGAAGATGCTACTGAATGTACCTTTCAATTAGACCTTGCCGATGGAACCCGCGATGCCGGTACGGGCATATATCGTTCAGAACACGAAAATTACTGGTATGAACTGTCAGGTAAGAATTGTAATTATTCCTTTAATGATCCTTTTGAGGACGTTCACAACATTGAATTGGAAATTTACGACTGCGCTAACGACAAACCCGGTAGCAAACTACCTATGACCAAAGGGATGTAACAGATTGCAAAATACAGCCTTGAGAATGCTCTTATTCTAATTTGTGGTGATTTACTTCCGCAGATTTTACCGAAGGAATATGCTTGCACAACCAAGGTACTGTAAATAAATATTCTTTGTATTAAAAAAAAGAATTGCAATCGTATTACTTTTTCCGTCACTCATATCATATCCGCATACACATTCTTGTTGATTCACTAATGTAAGTTTCATTGTATCTCCCGTTTCAGACCCGAATAAAAATGTATCTATACTTTCATTGGTAAATCCCATATTTGAGATTCGCTGTACCAGATTGTAGTTTACGTTTGATTCATCAATTATTTGAAAGGTGGCCACAGAGTCGTGAATTTCCAGAGTCCAGAATGGTTCACTGCCCCATGCCTTAATCGAATAGAAGGTATCCTGTTTTTTAGCAGAAATGAGTTCACCGGTAAATAAATACTCTTCGCTTTCAACCGGCAGATTATATTTTTTGAGAAGATTAAATAAATATTTCTTGAACCCGGGACTTATTCCTCCATGTGTACAACAATAACCTCCGTTGCCCTTACACATGCAATCGCCCTGACGTTGGGCAGGTATTGCGAACGATGCAAAAAGATTATTTGTAAATAAACTAATTTTCACATCTTCTTTTGCCTTCCCATTTTTGTAATAAACTATTTTAATGTCGTAAACCGGAGTCATGGCCTGACTTTCTCCAAAAGATTCCTTTTTTCGGATTTGTTGGCTGAATATTGCAATATCTTCCCCGATTAACCGTGCACTTCCCGTTATTATAACGCTGCCCTGTTCATTCCCTGTATTAAAATCGGGTTCCAGGCTATAGTCATTAAGGGTAAAGACCACAACACTGTCATAACTTTTATGGGAATATTCATTTGCCATCGTCTGACCCGAAGCCAGAACACTATAGAGCATGAGGAAAAGAAATACAAATTTATTTTTTAATTGCAGTTTCATCTAGTCAAATTAAGGCGAAAGTAACTCAAAATCCAAATGTTTATTTTATAAGCGTTATTCTTCTTTACCTGAACTATAAAAAAAAGGCCATCCCCACCTTAGCGGGGACAGCCCTACCACAAACAACAAACAACAAACAGAAATCTTTGTAACAAACAGTTACCTGTGAACCGAATTTATTTTCCTCCCAGATCAATTTTAGAACCCGGTTTCAGGACGTCGCCGGCCTTAATATCGTTGCGCTTTTCAAGTTTCTTTAATTTAACGCCATACTGCTGTGAAATCGACAATAGGGTTTCACCGGCTTTGACAGTATGTTCATCAACAGACTTGTTACGGTTACGCTTGGGCTGCAGGTAGATAATATCACCGGGCTTCAGTACAGCATCTTCGGCAATGTCGTTATACTTATATAGTTGCCATAGCCTCATATCAAATTCCGTTGCAATTTTATAGTAAGTATCGCCCTTTGCAACCACTACGTATTTAATATTGTTATTGTGCACCCTAACAGGGTGTGTAACTGTAGCCGGACGTGTAATGCTACCCATAACGGCTGCCAGCGGCGTATCATTATTTCCTTTATCAAATCGCTGCAGGTTGTTTTCTTCAATTAGTTTTATTAATGCGGTTGCATAGGTAGCACTGGTGGCATACCCGGCCTTTTTCAGTCCATGTGCCCAGTTTACGTAATCATCAGAATCATAATCGAAAAGAAAATGATACCGGCTGTTTTTCTTTAAAAAGGCAGCGTGGTCTTCAAAACTCTCCTCTGCCGACTTGTATTTTCTGAAACACTCATTGGGCGCATCGTCGTTGGCATGCATGGTTTCTCCTTTCCAGTCGCTGTGGCATTTTATTCCAAAATGGTTGTTGCCATACCGTGCCAAAGCACTGTTCCCGTTTCCGCTTTCAAGAATACCCTGTGCCAGAGTAATAGAAGCAGGAATTCCATATTGATTTTTATGCATGATGGCAACATCCTTCCATTGCTGAATGTATTCGTCGCGGCTAATGGTTCGAACTGCCATTTGAGCCGTAGCGTCAGCTACAGAAAGTAAGAGCAAAAGAGCTGAAAATGCCCGTGAAATTCTCATAGCAATGTTGTTTGTTGTTGGGGTCAGTTGAACGACAAGGTTATGAACAAAGTTTCACGAATTGTTGAAAAAGCTATTTACTTATTAATTATTAATAAGTTAATAAAATTAAGGAACCCTCTAAAAAACAGCAGATAGCAATTTTTAGAAAGTCCCTTAAGTATGATGGTTTTGGAAATTAGAATAATTAGGTTTAGTATTTGAATTTTTTCAAACGGTTTTACTTAACCTACTCCTACATTTTTCCTGTGAGGTGCTTCTTACAATAGAAGATTATTTTCTTGCGATATTGAAACCACAGGAAAGACCATACATACTTCCGTTTTTTCGTGGACTAAAGTACAAGTTAACAGGAATGTTGAGGTGTCCGATGCGGAAAGTACGTCCAAAGCCGACAAGCAATCCGGCAGACAATTCGAGTTCTCCTCTGGAATCAGGACGTTGGTATACCGGATATGGAGGAGGTATAATACCTGTAGTGTCGTCAAATGTTGCCTGCCAGTCTTTCTCTGTAATCCATGCACCCGGGGTACCTAATATTCCATCCTGGTCAATAAATCCGCGCGTTTGCTTTACCAAACGCAAAGTAGGTCCGAATCCTATTTCCCAACCTCCCCTGCCCCATCGGAATCCGTTCAACAATGTTAATGATGGGATAATATATCCGCTCTCCATACCCGAGATTGAAGGAATTACTTCAACAAGAGCCTGGAAATTACCTGATGTCTGGTACCGGAATTCCTGTTGATAGCCTAATACAAAGGTTGCCGGAAACATATTAAACCCTCCGTTGCTTTCTGAAGAAGTTAAAATGCTGCCCGTTTCTCCGGTAAAAAATGAGAGTCCGAAGCGTGGACCGTTCAGGTTAAGCAATGTTTGGCGCGAAGTAACCGGAGGTTCAATATTTACTAATTGTTCTGCTAAAACCTTGTCGGGATCTCGGTGATAAATATGGTGCGCCGAAATACGCAGCATTCGCTGCATTTCATTCAGATCGTTCACATATTCGGTTACGTCAGTTTCAATCATAGAACCCTGAACGACACTAAACAAACGCAGCGTAATTACCGTTTTACCGGAATAAACCTCTACTGTGCCAGACAATACCTGATCTACACCCAAAAGTTTTCCGGCAGAAAGTACACAATTCTTACTAAAGCAATTATCGACATTTATATTGTGCTGCTTCATAACTTCTTCTATTTCGTAAGGATCTAAAACCGTTACATCACCCATTCTTGACACTTCCGTTCGCAGCATGGAGGTTAAATGTTCGTTGCCTTTTGCGCACGACGGGCAATCAACAGACAATACAGCGACCACATTACCTGACTGTGCAGAGGATGAGATGGACATGCCTGTTAGCATGGCTAAAAGAAATTTTCTTGTTGTTTTCATTTTACTGATTTTGAGGCAAAGCAAAGGCAACTGTGCCATGCCCGCAAACGGAAAAAGCAGTATGATTACTTTGGTTTTGCGATTTTCCGTAAATTAGTCGGACAAGAAAATTGAAATCAGTAAAGAGCAGGAAAGGGAATTAATATTTACCCGGAGATTACGACGAGAAACAAACGGAGTTACTGTCCCATTGATTTTAGCATATCCTGTGAAAGGGGAATATTTTTCTTTTCGTCAATGGGTATTTTGCGGCTAAACAAAATGACCCCTGCCTTTACTTTGCCTTTCACACGAATTTCGGCTTCACCTTTCAGTATTGCCGCACCGGCAATGGTCATCAAACTACTGCCTGCCTTCCGTAAATCTGTGACAATGATAGCCTGATAGTCGGCAGTAGATTTCTTTTTCAGCACTACCTTTTTATCAATATGTGCCTTACCTAGGAATTTGCCATCAACGTAAATTTCCAAATCGGCTTTTTTTACTTTGATATTGTAATTATTGGGGTTATCTATATTCGCGGAAATGCTGATTCGTATCTCTTCTTTGGTGAACGTCTCCATTTTTACGCCCCCAAACTTCTTCATGTCAACATCTTTAAATGTTACACAAGCCTGAAGAATACCCACCAACAAAAAAGCTATCAGGCCTTTTTCAAAGCAGCGTAATGTTTGTGAAACAAGCTGATGCTTTCTATTCCTTTTATGTAATTCCATATTCCAAAGTGTTCATTAGGCGAATGAATGGCATCTGACCCCAGGCCAAATCCCATAAGCACAGTATTTACTTCAAGTACTTCACCAAACATGGCTACAATTGGAATGCTTCCGCCACCGCGGTAAGGAATGGGTTTCACGCCAAAAGATTCCTGCATGGCTGCACTTGCCGCTTCATATTCTACGGAATCAACCGGAGTAACAACAGGCGGTCCTCCGTGGTGTGGTTTTACCTCCACTTTCACCCCTTTCGGTGCAATTGACTTAAAATAATCGCTGAACAAATTTGTAATTTCATCGGGAATTTGATTGGGAACCAATCTCATACTAATTTTCGCAAACGCTTTTGATGCAATAACCGTTTTAGCACCTTCGCCTATATATCCACCCCAAATTCCGTTAACATCCAGTGTAGGGCGTATTGAAGTTCTTTCCGGGGTTGTATATCCGTTTTCGCCATGTGTTGCGGCTATGTTCAGCGCTTTACAATACGCAGCTTCATCGTGAGGGGCTTTTGCCAGATCTGCCCTTTCAGCCGCTGTTAATTCCTGTACCTTATCGTAAAATCCGGGTATGGTAACATGATTGTTCTCGTCGTGCATGGATGCTATCATCTGGCACAAAATATTGATAGGATTTGCTACCGCACCACCATATAAACCTGAATGTAAATCGCGATTAGGACCGGTAACTTCCACTTCAACGTAGGTAAGGCCCCTCAACCCTACGGTGAGTGTAGGAACGTCTTTACTGTACATTTCGGTATCTGAAATAAGGATGACATCACTCTTCAACATTTCCTTATGTTCCCTGATAAAAATTTCAAGATTATCAGAGCCTACTTCTTCTTCGCCCTCAATTAAAAATTTCACATTGCATGGTAACCCGCCTGAATTCAATAAAGCTTCAAATGCTTTAACGTGCATATAAGCCTGTCCTTTGTCATCGCAGGCACCGCGGGCAAAAATTGCTCCGTCAGGATGAATTTCGGTATTACGAATAACCGGTTCAAACGGAGGGGTGTGCCATAATTCCAAAGGATCGGCTGGTTGCACATCGTAATGACCGTACACCAATATTGTTGGTAAAGTTTCGTCTACCATCTTTTCGGCATATACAATGGGATGACCAGCAGTTTGACATATTTCTACAACATCAACACCTGCGTCCAGTAAGCGGTCCTTCATGGCTTCAGCCATACGTACCACATCGCCGGCATACGCAGGGTCAGCAGATACAGAGGGTATTTTTAACAAGTCAAGCAATTCATTAACAAAACGTTCCTTATTCTCCCGGATATATCCTAATGTGTCGGTTGTGGTACTTTCCATATTTGTGGTAAAATTTTGAAGACACAAAGATAGCAATAGTTAGTAATCGATGAATAAGTTAAGAGATGAGACCCGAGAACTTAAGTATTGAAACGAGCTGGAAATCGTTCGGAATTTTATATCAATTCAATGATGGCCTGCTGTTTATCGTTGATATAACACGATCATTAATAATGAATGAATATATTTGTACAGACTGATGCACGCTTGAAGACCCACATTTTATTGATATTATGCTTATATGCAATACTAACCGCTGCATGGCCAATTACCGCGCAAGAGCCACTTCATTATAATATTAATACTGAAAATGGCCTTCCCGATGATGAAGTTTATCAGGTTGTGCAAGACAAAGATGGGTTGATTTATATTGGATGCAATTCAGGTTTATACCGGTACGACGGTTTTCATTTTACAACAATAAAATCTGAAACAAGAACCGGTCGCTCCATTTCGCATTTGCATTTTGACAGAAAAGGAACTTTGTGGTGTCAGAACTTTACCGGACAGATATTTTATTTGCGAAACGACAGTCTTATTGAATTTGGGAATTTCACCAATAAGAATATGGCGTTCCCCCCATTTTGCATTGATCAATTAGGTGCCGTATGGGTATGCCACAAGCAAAGACTTATAGTCTATCCTAATGCCAATAAAAAAGACAGCATTATCCTGGATTTTCCCTATCAAACCCCCATTGTACAGGATATATTTCCGAATGGCAATGAAATTTTAATATCGATTGCCGGGCATGGTATTCATACAGCAGAAATAAAATCTGGTAAAATTCATTTATCACGCATCAAGAATCAGTCTGAAGATTTAAATAATCTGTCCACTTTGAACCTGTTTTATGGTGATGTGAGGAATTCATTTATTTTATCAGTAAAACATCCTGAACTGGAAACATCTATATATAATACTACAAATCTTGATAAACCAATTGCGAACATTGACTCGAAAATTTCAGAATACCGGATATTCAATATACAAAACATAAATTCAACAGAGCTGTGGGTAAGTACCTCAAATGGCATCTATGTTTTTAATAAAATCACCGGTCAGATAACTGAAAAACCGATAATGATGAATGGAATACCGGTAAGTTCGGTATTTGAAGACCGCGAGAAGAATCTTTGGATAACCAGCCTTGGATTTGGAATATCTTTAATTACTGATAGAAATACCACTCGTTTAAATTTTTCCGGAAAACAGAAAGAAATTGTAACCGCTGTAATGTACTGGAATATTGATACAATTATTGCCGGGACATTACAAGGGGAAATAAATATGCTTCATCCGGAAAATACCGACATTCAAAAAGAACTTTTAATACCAGGAGGTAGAAAAAAAGACGTACGCAAACTTATAAAATATAAAAATTATTTATTGGCTGCAAATGGTTCGTTAACCATTTTAGAACCAAAATCCGGAAAATCATGGTTGCACAGAACGCCTACAATAAGAGATATGGTTTTGGTTGACGATAAATTATTTGCTGTAACAAGCACAGGAACTTTCGTTTACTATTTGAACGAATTTAATCCAGCCATACTTCCTCCATATGAAATGATACATTCAGAAGCCGGAGTGCGCATTGTGTCCGATTCTATAAACAAATCATTATGGGCCTTAATTAATACCGGAGTAATAAGAATAGGCATTCTTGACTCTGCTGATTATGAAATCAAGTCATCAAACATACACGGCTATTGCATTACTATTTTCAAAAATAAGCCTTATGTAATTACCATGAATCAGGAAATTGTGAGACTCGACTACAATAAAGCTCAAATAAAGGGAAAATCAATACGGTTTTCAGTTGCAGATAACGAATACTATTATTTGCATGCTACCAAAGACCGACTACTAATATACACTAAAAATAATTTATATATTAAAGATTTGATTGATAGTAAGAGTGGCATTTTAGAGAAAAAACCGTGGATTATTCAGGGAATAAAGCAGATAGCATCTGTAAATAACAACTACTATATTGCTTCAAGTAGTGGTCTTTATTCGTATAAATATCCAAATAATGGTGATAACATACCAGCCACAGACGTTATTATTTCCGGTTTGTGGATAAATGGCGATGAGGTTGAAGTTAATAATAGGATTGAAACAATGTACGGTAATACGGTCAAGTTAAAATTGCGTTCCATATCATTCAAAAGCGGAAGATTTCTTAAATATCATTACCGTATCCGTGAAATTCATTCGGGATGGAACTCATTATCTGCCGTAAACCCTGTAATTACATTTAACGCTTTGGCCCCCGGTGAATATCACTTTGAAGCATTTTCAACGGATATTGATGGTAATATTTCAAAGAATTCATTAAGAATAAAAATAATAATTTTAGGACCTTACTGGCAGCAATGGTGGTTTTACGTAATCCTCTTTTCAATTTTAATTACTCTATTAATAGTGGCTTACACGCTACGAATAAGATGGATAAGGCGAAAAGCCAGACGTGAACAAGCCATTATTTTGTCTCAGCTAACCGCATTAAAAGCCCAGATGAATCCCCATTTTATGTTTAACGCATTAAACTCTATTCAGCAATTGGTTAGCATGCAAGACGTGAAGAACAGTAATTATTACCTGACTCAATTTAGTACTCTGATGCGTCGCATCTTATCTGCGAGTGATAAGGAAGAAATTACAGTTGCTGAGGAGATCGAAATTTTGAGTTTATATCTCAACCTTGAAAAACTAAGGTTTGGCGATGATTTTCACTTCAAAATTAGTACAACCAAAGAAGTGCAGCCCGATGATGACAAAATACATCCTATGCTAATTCAGCCCTATGTAGAAAATGCCATCAAACATGGGTTATTACATCGCAATGGTAAGAAACAACTTAATATCGAATTTTCACATGTTGGCGAATGGCTTGAATGCACAATTACTGACAATGGCATTGGAAGGCGAAAATCGGCTGAAATAAATGCAAATAATAATCCGGGACACACGTCGTTTGCTATGCAAGCAAACCAAAAACGACTTGTACTGATAAATGATACCAGATCCAAAAAGGCTAGTGTTGTAACACAGGATTTACTGGATGCCGACGGAAATGGACTTGGTACCAAAGTAATAATAAAATATTAATATTTTTCGATATTTGCCACATGATAATAAAGGCTGTGATTGTTGACGATGAAGAAAGAGCCCGCCTTGCCCTGCGCAATTTACTTACGGCCTATTGCCCCGATATCCGGATTGTTGCTGAATCAAATGGAGTTCGGCAAGCCGTAGATTCAATAAAGCAGCATTCTCCCCACCTTGTATTTCTGGATATTGAAATGCCTGAGCTAAATGGTTTCAGACTATTCGAACTGATAGAGGATATCAATTTCAGGGTTGTTTTTGTTACAGCATACAGTGATTATGCAGTAAGAGCATTTGAAGTGGGTGCGGTGGACTATTTGTTAAAACCGATAGAAATTGAAGCACTAATAAGATCGGTAAACAGGGTAAAAGACAGAATTCAACCGATTGAAACAAACAGGGAACAAATAGATGTTGTTCAAAAAATGATGTCAGGTGAATTACATAAAATTGCTGTACCCACCGGTGGCGGTCTTACAATGATTTTAACAGACCACCTTGTCGTTCTTGCTGCTGACGGAAGCTATACCACTTTACATTTAATAAATGGTGATAGACTCGTAATTAGTAAAAAACTTAACTTTTTTGAACAGATTCTTAGCGGGCATCCTAATTTTATAAGAACCCACCGTTCTCATATTGTGCATTTAAAATATGTCCGTCAATACAATAAGGGGAATCACACCTTGCTTATGGATAACAATATGATTTTAAGTGTATCAAGGGATAAAAAATCCGAACTTGATAAACGATTGAAATGTGTGCTAAGAAATGACTGCGATTCGTGAATTGATTAGGGGGCTTCATGAAAAAATTCAACCGGATGGTTTTAAAAATCACGAAATTTGAACTATGAAAAACATATTTATTATAACTACATTATTTGCAACTATTTTCAATAGTGCTGCACAAATGGCATCTCGTCAGGATTTCTACAAACTTGAAGCGGACATAAATCAAACAAGACTTAAAGCAGATGAGTGGCTGTTAAACAAGGACAACCACAACTTGCAACAAATTGTTTTTAAAAATGAAAAGGAAATGTTGGTGAGATATACCTTTGACACCAAGGACGGTACATTAACGAAGTCAACACCTGTTGTTGGCAAGTTTAAAATGGAAAATGGTAAATGGATTAAAGAATTTGTCCACTATCAGAATGAATCCGGACGTTTTACTGAAAATTCATTAGAAGCACCCGGACACCGGGTTATCTACAACCCTGCTACAGGTGACTATTTAGTAATTGGTAAAAGAACACTTTTGTTATCAGATCCTGAAAGCGATATTCTGCGAGATTACCAATCCAGCGAATTTGTTAAATTTTCAAATTTTTATGATGCTGTTTTTTTATGTGATACACTGGTAGCTGTTGCAGGATTGGAGTTCTATGAAGGTGATGCGCGCAAACCCGTTGTAATTATTATTAGAACAAAATCCGGTTTAACTACCCGAAAAGTATTCACTTTCACTAATAAAGGTGTACTTGCTCCTGAAATTGAACGCGGATCGAATGATGAATTTGTGTTGGCAATGAATTACCTTGACTCATTAGAAAGCAACACGGTAACCATAAAAAGATTAAAGTATAATCCGGTTGCTCCGGACCCTGTTACTAAATCACGCTTCACAAAAATATTCAGTACCGATTACCGTTCAGGTCTTTCCTGCTCTGATTGCGATGCTGAAGGGTTCGGCAGCAGGACATTCAACGAATATCATGATAATTTCTTGATGTCAAACGGCCAACCTGTTCTATTCTATGAATTTACTGAAATATCCGACGATCAATTCCAATATGTTGTACCTGCCCTGGCAGTATTTAAAACAGACGGTACGTTGAAATGGGAGAAATTCATGCCGAAAGAATTTGAAATGTATCAAGAGGCGTATATGAGAAATATGACAGATAAAGATGGAATGTTTATGCTGACCATGTCGTCATATGAATGGGAAAGCGGAACATCATTACTTTCTCATAAATGGGATGTAAGCGGTAACTACCACGGCAGTTATAAAACCAGTGTAAGTGGCAGTCTGCTCTGGTTAGGTGCTGAATCGGGAAAGGTAACGGTACACACAGAATACAAGGATGATGAATGGACTCCCGCCGTTTTTGAGAGGCAGGATGTATGGAATGGGAAAAAATATAATTATTAAAATCACGACTTCATTCTTTTCATGAACCGAAATTGTTGATTCATGAAATATAAATGAGAAATGGTAAACAATACATTAACTTAGCTAAAAATATAATACTTATGAAAAAATTAATGATGTTTTGCTCCTTGCTGCTGGCAACTACAACCTTTGCTGCACCAGAACCAATTCAGGATGAAGTTAATGCAGTTAATGCCGTTGAGAGCATGAAAATTGTAAACGACACCGACGAAGATATTCGCATTCATACCGGATCGGGAGTAGTAACACTTACTCGTCGTGGTGGAAGCACCAGTATTACCTGCAAAGCAGGAACAAAAATTCATACCGCACCCGATGGAGTTAAGAAGGATTTGATTTTTACCGTTGAAGACAGCATGTGCGGCACAACAGTAAAATTATCTGAATATCTATAATAACTAATTCAATTCTACAAAATAAGGAAAGGCACCGAAAGGTGCCTTTTTTAATGTCATTTTCCAGGCTACCGATTTTTTACTTCTTTAAGTGATTTTGGTATGCCTCCTGAATTAATTTCTTAATTTCTTTTGATCGGGTATTTTTTGCCGGCCATTCGTCCAGAGGCCAATCATACCGCCCACTATTTAATATCAATTTTACAAATTCAATATCATCTAATCCTGCTGCAGTTGATAAATAACAATATCCTTCCAGGTCGAGATAATTCAAGTCAAAAGGAAATTCGGCAAACAACCACTTAAATATATCATATTTCTCTGAATACATTGCTTCATGCAAAAGAGTAGAGCCATCAGAGAATGTATGTTCAGCCAGTCTTTCCTTATTCTTAAAAACATCTGTTTCATTTTGAATATACATAAATGTTTTATTATTTACAGTGTACAAAGCACTCATTAACGGAGACCAGTTGTCATATTCCGAAAAAAGAATCTGTGCCAATTCTTCCTGTGAATCTACAAGCCAATTAAAATTCTTTACTAAATCTCTCAGGTAGAAATCATTTTCAGAACCGCAAGCATCATCAAAGAGACTTATTATACTCTCTTCATTTGGATAATCATTTCTGGAATAATTTACAAATTGCCGGTAATATTCAATTAAATCTCCTTGAATCGCAGCGTCTGCAAGGGTAATTTCCTCATCTTCAGTTGCCGCCATGGTAGTACTGGCGCCATGGCCCAGAATTTTTTCAACAAATGTAGCATCGCCCATCATCAATGCCTTACCCAGCGGTGAAACGCCGCCGCACAAAACACACATTTCGTTAATATTACATCCCATAGAAATAAATTCATCGAAGAGCTGATAGTCTTTTTCATTGACTATCAAGGTCAGACATGAATTCAAATACTGTAGTCGATTGGGGTGATTCTCAAGACTATCTAATATCAATTTGCGAATATTTTCGGCTTTGTAACCTATTGTAGGTTGCAGAATATTTATTTCTAATAATGTTGACTCTTTTGACAATTCATCACGGGATTCATAAAAGAAATAATCGCTGATCTTCATTTGCGTCTTCTTTAAGAACTTTAGTAGCTTTTCGGGATCATCCTCCTTCACTATTTCCAAAAGCCGGTTTGACTCCTTTACACTTAAATCTTTGAAATGATTACTTATTGACTCCTGCGAATGGCAGGCTATTATGGTAAAAAGACCCAACATCGTAAAAACTACATTACGCATTACACTCATTTTAATTTTATTACATTTGGTTTAATGTCTGAGAATCTTTTCAATGTCCCTGTTTTCCATAACACTTCTATACTGAGCATTCTCTATAAATTCTTTTGCAATACCCTCACCGGATCTTCCGGTTTTGTTCTTTTTTCCTGAAATTAATTGAATCCATTCTTCAAAATATGGAATATTTACAAGCGGGCGATTTTCTTCACCGGTAACCATTTTCCATGATGCATAAATATCGCCATTGAAAACCGAATCATCCGCCTGTAAAGTTTTTCTGACACTATATAGCACGGTTAGCGGAAACATTCCAAATTCGGTACATAATGCAGTTATTTTATTTTCCTTAATAAATTCGGTTGTTTTAACTATCAATTCATTAGGTGTTAAACCCATACTACCTCCAAGAGGAATGCGCAATCCAAACACAATACTGTATTTACTATTTTTATAAAACTCACTTCCTGCACCTTCAACGATACAGAAATGTTTATTATCAACTTTACTTATAGTATCGCACATTCGGGTATAAAGCGAATTTATTACGCTTATATCCTTGTTTTCCGGCTGACATAGAAGATTATAACCTGCAATGGTTGGATTATTTTTGTAACGATTGGCAATATAGTACCAAATCTCAACTGCCCTTGTCTGATGTTTTGATGATTTCCACAGAGAATTCTTTTCATAATCGGAATTTGGAAGCTTATTCTGTCCCCCGGGTGCCGCATTCATTTCGAGTATTACATACAAACCAAATTCCTTACACCAATCAATCATTTTATCAAGAATTAAAAAATCCTCTTCAGTAATTTTATGATCTCTTGTTTTTCTGCCAAAAAAAGCATGATGAAATGGGATTTTTACACATTTAAATTCCATATCGGCAATGGCTTCGATATCTGATTTTGAAATAAATTCTTCATATATTTTCTCCCTAAAAGTGGCTGCAAAGTCAATTGAAGTGGCTTTAGCAATATTTGCATATATTTTCGATTCAGCAATAGGCGGAGCCCCCCAGGAAGGACCATCCCAGCTTAACCAACCGTTCAAACTGACCCCATTTAACCTGACAATTTTTCCCGTACTGTCTTTCCAACCACCCTCCGCCGGTTGCAGAAACTGAGCACTTGCATTTAATGAATATAAGGTAAATAATATCTGCAGAATTGATTTCATTTTTGTGCCAGAATAAAAATAAAAACTACCAATGCAAGAAAAAACAGGGCCATTAGAATAATTTTTTTTCTGTTACTAACTGTTTCCGCAAATTCATAACCACATATGGGACAAACATCAGCCATATCAGGAACCTGCATAGCACAAGAAGGACATTCCTTTTTATTCATTTTTTATGAAAGGTCTTGTAATAACATTGACAGAACTTTGTACTGATAGATAGTATAAACCAGTCGCAAGATCAGAAACATCCATCGTATAGGTTGGTCCGTGCAATTTATGAGTACGAATAACTCTTCCGCATTCATCCAACAGGTAAATGCTTGAATAATCGTTTCCATCCTTCACCCGAATATTCAGGTAATTTTCGGCGGGATTTGGGAATAATTCCAATAGAGCTTGATTTTTGATGAAATCTTTTGTCCCACTTATGATATCCTGAACCGAAGATATGTTGGCTGAAAAAATACCATTCGCATGAGTTGCAACCGCAACCAGTCCGTCACTCTCTCTTACATCAATCATGTCGCAAACCGAATTACCTATGCCATTGGGCGATAACTGATACCATACTGTAGTTAGTCCCTGTAATGTGTCAGTAGCAAAAAGTCCAATACTTGTTGCAGCCAGATAAACGGTACCGTCACTAACCGGAAGAATAGCTACCCACCTGACAGAGGGTGCATTGCCTGTGCCAGCCGTGTTAAACTCCAAATTTCCAGCCGATTTTTCCCAATTCAGCCCACCGTCAATACTATAAAAGATACTATAAACATTGTAATTGCTAAAAACGGCTAAAACCTTATCTCCATCTGATGGGTCGGCAGCAATACAACTTACATTCCCACCAGAGGGCATGATTGTAGCAGTTATATCAACAGGCGCAGGGGTACCTACATTTGCATTGTCTACCCTGAATATTTTTTGTTTACTGGTGCCATAGTACACTCTGTTGGCAGGGTTATTACAAGCGGTAACAGCTGTAATATAAACATTTTGTACCGGTACGCTATCAGTCCACTGTACCCAGTTGGTACTTATTGAATCCCAGTTATTAACCATAGGAATTCCACTAAGGTCATCATTTCGCCATAAGTATTTTCCTCCGGCAAGATACATGATGTCATTATTGTTTGGGTCCAGGGTAAAAGGATTGATAAACTGATACTTCTCTCCTCCGATAGGGTCGATGCGGGCATAAGATGTAACGTTTCCGGAGGCATCCATAAAAGCACGCTGCATTTTTCCATTTTGAATACTAAAATAATATGCTCCAGAACCTTCTTCAATTGCACAGTATGAGCCATCACCACTTCTTGGAAATTTCCAAACCGCTTGCGGGTCAGTGCTATTGGTCCACCAAGTTCCGTTGTCTTGTGCCCCTGCAACAATCTGTGGATCGGCAGATACTCCATGATCCAGGGCAACGGTGTAAAACATGCTGGTAAGATATCCGTTATTCAAAGGTGTCCAATCTACTGTTGACGCCAATACATCATCAGTACGAAACACACCTCCATCATTGGCATTCAGCATTACATTTGGATTTGATGGCAGAAAAGTTATAACATGCTGATCAGGATGATGGTCTTGATAAGAGGCGATAACAGGTAACGCCGACCCCGGCAAATAACCTCCTATCATAGTTGTATTCACTGAATCGTTGAATGCTGTAGTACTTCGATATAAATTGGTTCCACCTATAAAGACAATGTTACTTTGTGTAGGGTGCACCTTTACTACCATATCATAACTACCTTGCACCTGCCATTTTTCGAATTGTCCGGGTAAATTAGGGAGATTTTGAGACAGGTTTTCCCAATTACCATTACTACCTGCACCATCACCTGATAAATAAGTATATCGATAAAAACTGTTATATTCGGGTTCTCCCTGCCAGTCAAAAGTTGCCTTACCACTACCTGGGGTATGAGCCAGAAAATACACCTCATCTTCGTTGGATGGATTAATACCAATAACAATCCTGTCATACGTTAAAGGGAATCCTGCCGGGGTAATGTTGGTAAATGTAGTACCGTCGGTAGATCTCCAGATTCCTTTTTGTGTTCCGTCCGAGCTTAGGGTAGCATAAACAACACCCGTCGCTGAGACCTGAACATCTGTAAAATAACTCTGTCCTGCCCTTACGTTGGTCCAGGTAGTCCCGCCATCGGCTGAACGCGCTATTGCACCATACGTTGCTGCATAAACAACTTCAGTACCTGCCGGGGCTGAAGGATCTACTGCAATATTCCAAACCAATTGCCATGCACTTGAGAATGTATTGGGGTTACCCAAAGCCGTGGCACTTAACTGATTCCATGTCAATCCACCATCAGTACTTTTAAAGACGCCATCGCCTAAATAATATGCCCCGCCTCCACTGGCAGATGCACCATAAGCTTCTCCACTACCGTAGTACCACGTATCGGCATATCCCGGCCTTGTATCCTGCGCAAGGCAGGTTACATTCTTTAATGCACTATTAATTGTGGTCATTTGCCAGTTTTGACCACCATTAACGCTAAGCCACATTCCGCCCGAAGGAGAGCCGGCAAGTAATCGCTGTTCGTTAGTAACATCAACCGCAAACGCACGTGTTCTTCCACCCAGGAAATAAGGACCACGATTTACGAATGCAACCTGCCTGGCAATGTCTCCCGATTGGGGTAAGGTACGGGCAAACATAAGTTCCTTTTGGCGCATATAATCGGGTATGCGAGTAGTAGCAGGATCGGCAAGTCTTTGAATTTCCCAGACTGAACGGGATTGAGCGTTTTCCGGTTCATTTTGTGCATTAAGAAATGTGGGTGATATACAGAAGATTGCAATTGGCAGTATTGATTTAATCATGCACCGAAGTTATGAATTTTTTAATAATTCTATTAGGTCAATTTTAGTATGCAAATAAACAAATTTCTGATTACCCGCAATTGTACCTGTTGTTGGGGAATTAATCCCACGCTATAAGATCAATTATCATATTATCAAATATTTGATTTCGGATGTGCCTCCGGTTGAACTTATAGCAAAATTCGTCCAGGTATAATTGGAGGTACTTTCCTTTTACTTTGTGATATACTCCCAAAATGGATCTGCAGGCATTAAAACTGAAGATGGATTTCCATTTTTCTATTTTACATTCTTCAGATTCAAAATTTTGGAATTTCATTCTTAATGATTCTATATATAGTATCATGCGGTTGAAAGCAACTGCCCTGTCTGTAAAAAGCAATTCGCGTTCATCAATTTCTCCAATGTCATCCGAACAAATGATGCGAGACCTGAACCAGAAGAATGAATTAATACTTGTATTTTTATTGGTGATGCGCAAGTTACCTCCTGGCAATTTACTGTGCAATTTTCTCCTTTTCAGCTTTACTTTATCAGGGGATGGAAGCATGTAATCGGGCTCCACAGCTTGTTTCATGCCGGCCATCAGGAGTTCAATATCTCGGTTCCCCATCACATTCCGTATCCTGTGCATCAGCGACCAAATGGTATCGTAACGACTGTGATTCAGTTGTCGCTGCATTTCGCAGGCCGAAATTCCCTTCTTGCTAAAGGTCATCAAAGCCATGGCCAGGAACCAGATTCGAACCGGCAGATTACTGTTTTCCATCATAGTGCCGCTGCGCAGTGTTGTCCTGAAACTGCATTGCTTGCATTCCCATTGCCACTTGGGTTTATGCCAGTAGTGACTGGTGCCACCGCATTTTTTGCATTTTACTCCTGCTTTTTCCCTGAAGGATTTAAAATACAATCTGCAAACTTCCTCATCAGGAAATCGTTGCGTAAATTTAATGATATCCATTGTGCTTCATTTTGCACAAAGGTCGGATACAGCACCGTAAACTATTTACGGTTTACTAAATTAGGTACAATTAAGGGGAATCAGAATTTCAAAGCTAGGAATGGGAAATTTTTACCGTGCACTACCCGATTCCAAATCCCAGAAAAAGAAAAAGAAAAATCCGGCAGCATACTCCATCTTCACCCCATCAGCCTCACCAACCCTACTACCTTGATAATAAACATCGCCATCAGACTCTACCTGTCCCACCCGGCTACCGTTTACATATACATCACCATCAGACTCTACCTGCCCTACACGGCTGCCATTCCTATATATATCACCATCAGACTCAATTTGACCAATGCGTGAGCCATTCTTATATACATCACCATCTGATTCAATTTGACCTACCCGACTTCCATTAATATATACGTCACCGTCCGATTCAATTTCGCCAATTCTGCTACCCTTATAGTATATCGATTGAGAAGATGCCCCTCCAAACATTAACAGCGAAGCAAAAAGAATAATGCCTTTTTTCATTTCATATTTATTTAGATGCCATTTAACAAAAATTGTACCTTGCTTATATTCTTATACATTAAATCTGAAATGCATAATATCACCGTCCTCAACCACATATTCCTTTCCTTCAATATGTAGCTTTCCGGCATCACGAACAGCAGCCTCACTTTTGTATTGAATAAAATCGGCATATTTTATAACTTCAGCCCTAATGAATCCTTTCTCAAAGTCAGTGTGTATTACTGCCGCTGCTTGCGGAGCCCGCATACCTTTCTCTATGGTCCAGGCACGAACCTCCTTTACCCCACAGGTAAAATAAGTCTGTAACTTCAGTAATCTGTAGGCCGCGACAATCAATCGATTCACACCGGGCTCTGATAACCCAAGGTCATCCAAAAACATCTTGCGCTCCTCAAAAGTCTCCATTTCAGCAATATCTGCTTCAATTCCAGCACCAATTACTATTACTTCAGCTTGCTCATTCTTAACGGCTTCGCGTACCTGGTCAACATACTTATTTCCCAATTTTACCGATGCTTCATCAACATTACAAACATACATAACCGGTTTATTGGTAAGTAAATGCAAATCGCTTAACAACTCTGCATCTTTCTCTTCCACTTCAACAACCCTTGCCGATTTGCCCTCAAGAAGTGCAGCTCGGTAGAGTTCAAGATACTCTATTTGCTTCACTATATCTTTATCGCCACCCTTGGCTTGTTTTTGTGCATTGGACAGCTTTTTTTCTACAGTATCAAGATCCTTTAACTGTAATTCTGTATCAATAACCTCCTTATCCCTAACCGGATTAACAGACCCATCAACGTGAACTATGTTGCCATCGTCAAAACAGCGAAGAACATGTAAAATGGCATTCGTTTCACGAATGTGTCCTAAAAATTGATTTCCAAGCCCTTCACCTTTACTTGCTCCTTTAACCAATCCGGCAATATCCACAATCTCAATAGTAGCGGGTACCACCCTTTCCGGATTCACAATGGTCTCAAGTTCAAATATTCTGGGGTCGGGAACATTAATGGTCCCTAAATTGGGCTCAATGGTACAAAAAGGATAATTGGCGCTTTGAGCTTTGGCATTACTCAAGCAATTAAACAGTGTGGATTTACCTACATTTGGCAACCCTACAATTCCGCATTTTAACGACATATAATTTAGTTTCGGGGCGCTAAAATACAACTTACAATCCATCTGAAGCTATCAAGCATGCGTTATGCTATGCATATTCCTGTTTAGAAACGATTTCTGGATTCTTCAACCCTTCCATGCAGATTATTCATTCTGTAAAATACCACTTTTATGGTATTGTTTAGAATTAGTCTTAATTAAATCTTTGCAAAAAATTTAGAAGATGAAGATTACTTTAGCGGGACTCGCAATCTGTTTATCAATAACAGTTCATTCTCAAGGTCAAATTTCTTGTTTCAGAGTCATTGATCAAGATTCTGTTGCTATTCCCGGTGCCCTTATTACTTTTAACAACAAGGACTTTACTGTAGCCCGAAATGATGGAAATTTTTGTGTTTCTATTTCTGAAGATTCCATCTTTCTTACCATTCAGGCAGGTGGATATTTTGGGGTCAGTAAATTCTATGGCAAGAATGGAGGTTTGATTATACTGGAGTCTTCAGTTTCTGAACTAAAGGAAGCAGTAGTAATGTCTTCCGGTAAAAATAATTTCAGCATGCCCGGGTCGGCACATCGCATTGATGCAAAGGAAATGCAGCAATATAATTACACAGATATTAATCGTACGCTGCGCGGCACACCCGGCGTCACTATTCAGGAAGAAGATGGCTTTGGTTTGAGACCAAATATTGGATTGCGTGGTAGCGGCTCAGATAGAAGTTCGCGAATTACAATTATGGAAGACGGAATTTTAGTTGCACCTGCTCCTTATTCTGCTCCTTCGGCTTACTATTTCCCTACCATAGGGCGCATGGAAGGAGTTGAAATAGTTAAAGGAAGTAGTCAAATAAAATATGGTCCGTTTACAACCGGGGGTGCCATAAATTTAATTAGTTCAACAATTCCGGGTGATTTTGAAGGTGTTGCATCCCTATCCGGTGGATTATATGGTGGAAGAAACCTTCATTTCAAGGCCGGTAATTCTCATAAAAATTTCGGATACCTGGCTGAAACATTTCAATACGGAAGCAACGGTTTTAAACAACTTGATGGTGGAGGAAATACAGGATTCAATAAAGCCGATTACCATATAAAACTGAGAATGAACACTTCTGATAAAGCAAAAATAAGTCAATCGGTTACTTTTAAAGCTTTGCAAGTAAATGAAATTTCAAACGAAACATACATAGGTCTGACAGAAACCGACTTCGATGACTCACCTTTCCGTAGATATGCTGCTTCACAAAAAGATAAAATGGAAGCAACGCACCGACTGTTTTCGGTGAATCATGTTATTCAGCCTGTATCCGGCTTTAAAATTATAACTTCAGCATATAGCACCAGCTTCAGCAGGAACTGGTACAAGGCAGGTACAATTTATGACAGTACCGGAGCAAAACTAGATATATCAGATATTCTAAGTGACCCAACCAGTTTTACTGAAGGATACCAAATTCTTACCGGCGAAATTACAACCGGCGATAAAGCCATTCTTGTAAGAGCAAATAACAGATCATACCGCTCAAAAGGTATTCAAACCATCTTGTCCGGGATCTTTAAAACTGGAGCAATGCAGCATCAGCTAAATGGCGGTACACGGGTTCATTATGACGAAATGGACAGATTTCAATGGGACGACCAATATGCAATGAATCAGGGAACAATGATGCTTACAAAAGCCGGCATTCATGGTTCTGAAAGCAATCGAATCGAATCTGCTTTTGCTGTTGCCTCTCATATTCAATATTCTGGTACGCTGCACAGACTGGGAATTCATGGAGGCGTGCGGCACGAATACATTGAAATGGTCGGAAAAAATTATGGTAAAAGTGACCCTGAAAGAACAGGAGTGGCATTAACTAAAACTAGCAATTTCACTCATATTTTTATACCAGGTGGTGGAATTACTTATCGCTATAATGAAAAAGGCGAACTTTTTGCCGGTGTTCATAAAGGTTTTTCGCCTCCCGGTTCAGGAGATGAAACCATCCCTGAAACCAGCATTAGTTACGAATTGGGCATGAGACATTTTTCTCGCTCTTTTAATGTGAATTCAGCACTATTCTACAGTAATTACGACAATTTGTTGGGTGCTGATAACACTTCATCAGGTGGTTCCGGATCGGGTGATTTATTTAATGGAGGTGCAGCAATGAATTACGGTGCAGAAGTATCCGTAAGTACTGATGTTTCTAACTTCGTAAAAACAGATTCCTGGGATTTTCCAATAGCCGTTGTTTATACCTATACCTACGCCAAGTTCTTATCCTCATTCAATAGCAGCTTTGAAGGTTGGGGTACTGTATCTAAGAACGATGAATTGCCATATTTACCCAGACATACCGGTTCAATAAGTGTTGGCGTTGCTCATAAAAATTTCAATATCACTTTAAATACAAGGTACACTGGTGAATTCATTACCGAACCCGGCATTATGAAAAATTCAGATGTACAAAAAATTCAAGGTTATTTTATCATAGATGCTGCAGCAACGGTCAGAATTCATAAATCAGTTGAGTTAACGGTAAATCTGTTAAATCTAACCAATAAGGTTTACATCGCAGCACTACATCCTTATGGATATAGACCCGGAATGCCCTTCAATTTTAACGGAGGTATTAGGTTCAGATTTTAAAGAGAATTCCAAAAAGACTATAGTGTATCTTTGTTCTTCGGCTGCAAATTCAAAATTGCTATCTGCGGTTTTCAGTAATCCAATGAAGTTTACAACCCTGACTTACCAAATTCTATAAGCCGGTCCACGTCCATATAACCCAGTGCATTTACCTTAACGGTGCCTTCAGAGTTTAAAATGAAAAATGTTGGATACGCTTTAACACCCAATTTTTTTGAGAGGTCAACACCTTCACCTTTCTCCATATCCATTTTAATATTTATAAAGTTCGCGTTGAAAAATTCGCCGGCTTTAGACTGGCTAAACACCTTTTTATCCATTAATTTACAGGGACCACACCATTCAGCATAGGCATCCATAAAGATAGGTTTGCCCGTTTTTGCCGATTCTGCCATGGCTTCCTGAAAGGTACCTTTGAAAAAATCAATCCCTTTCGATTCCTTCACACTTTGTTCTTTAAGTGCCTTTTCAGGATTTACTTGAGCATTACCACCCAATACACTAAATAACAATACACTACAAACAATTAATGCTCTCATTTCAATTCAATTTTATAAGTTTTAATAAAAATACATGCAATTTCATCACAAAATATGCCAAATATAAACTCTTTACTTTTACATTTGCCGAAACGATACAAGTATATAGAGTTCAAAAAAATGGAAAGTAAAAAAGCCAACGAACTAACAGACAAGATAATTGCGCTGATAGAGGCAGATGATTTCGAAATCAGGTCACTAATACCTTTGCTTACTGAATTGCGTGAGTGTGCCAAGGAAGAAGAAGATCCAATGGTTACAAGGATTCTAAGACATATGTATGAACATATTGAAGAAAACGGATCATTTGAGTTCACAGCAAAGACCGATGAAGATGATGAAGGCGAATTGTTTCTTCTGGAATCTGAAGACGATGCCGAAAACCTTCTGTATATCATGGAATTGATACGTGCAAACCGTAACGAGACCAACCGCCAGGAATTATACCTGATGGGTGAAGAACTCAAGGCAGCCCGTTCCTGATTCTCACATTTTACTGCTATTTCCAAGACGTGAAACCTTGCGTTTCCACGTTAATGCTGCTATGCGGGTAGAAATTAACCCCAGTACCACATAAGTCAGAAAATAATATAAACCTGGCAAAGTGCGGGCATTGGTTTCTACGCCGGTGCTCATATTGTAAAAAGATAAATAGGCCAGAAAACAAGAAGCTACAAAGACATCGGCCATACTCCATTTTCCAACCAAATCGGTGATTCTTTTGAGCCACAATAACCTTCGTGGATTAGGTACAAATAAGATAAAATATGTTGATAGCAGTTTGAAAACCGGAATTATAACCGAAAACAAAAGAATTGCTGTTCCAACCACAACATTACCACTTTTAAACAAGATGGTAATTAACTGAATAACACTCTTGTTCTGGTAAAAATGTACCGTATCCCCTAAAAAAACGCGTTCTTCTCCAAAAATCCAAACCGCCAAGGTGTAGTCCATCTTTACTGACAAGTTAGTATTGTAGGCAATAATTTCAAGCATCGGAACAAACAATCCCAATGCAAGACAACACAAAGAAACCGTTACAATCATGCCGCCGCGATATACCAAAGCACTGTCCGGACTTCTGAACAGAATCAAAGTCAACAATATATAAAAAACTAGAATTACCAGAAGATATACTGTGGCTTCAAAAGACGTTTCTTCCTGTACCTGCCAATTTTTCCGTAATTTTTCTGCAATCTCCTTCTTAGGTAACCACTCTTCGTCAGGATTCACCCAATTGTTTAAACTAAATAAGCGCTCCTGAACACTCAGAACTTTGGCATACTCGCTTCTATAATCTGCATGTAACTTTCCGGCATTATAAACTCTGCTACCTTGCCATACCACCCCCGCAACAAAGATGACGGTCAACAAAAAAAATAACCCGCCATTCAATTTTCTGCCTCTTGAATACATTATGTAAATATAAGAAAAACCTTCAGGGGATTTTCAAAAACAGTTTTATGTTCCATCAGAACTTATTCTAATTCGCATTCTGCTCTAGAAATCCCCTTAGATTTCATTAAGAATCTTTGTCCGACCGAATTTACTTCATATAAAAGTTACTACTTTCGCAGTAAACACAGAACACATGTACGGTAATATAAAAGATTTTCTGGCTACAGAATTAAAGAGTATAGATGCGGCCGGACTCTATAAGCGTGAACGAATAATAAAAGGTCCGCAGGGTGCCGGAATAGAAGTTGGTGATCATCAGGAAGTACTTAATTTTTGCGCTAACAATTATTTGGGACTCTCCAGTCATCCTGAAGTTATTGCAGCAGCAAAACATGCTTTGGATACGCATGGTTTTGGAATGTCTTCCGTTCGTTTTATTTGCGGAACTCAGGACATCCATAAAACTCTTGAAAAAAAGATTGCGGAATTCTATGGTACCGAAGACACCATATTGTACGCAGCTGCATTTGATGCCAACGGAGGTGTGTTTGAACCACTGTTAGGAGAAGAAGATGCCATCATCAGCGACGAACTGAACCATGCTTCCATAATAGACGGCATCAGATTATGTAAAGCTGTGAGATATAGATATAAGCATAGCGATATGGCTGATTTGGAAGAAAAACTAAAAGAAGCCATGCACCAAAGATTCAGACTGATTGTTACTGATGGTGTATTCAGCATGGACGGTGATATTGCCAAACTTGACCAGATTTGTGCCCTTGCTGAAAAATATGATGCTATGGTAATGACTGACGAATGTCACGCTGCTGGTTTTATTGGAAAAACGGGCAGAGGAACTCCTGAACACTGTGGTGTACACGGAAAGGTTGAAATCATTACCGGAACACTGGGCAAGGCACTTGGAGGCGCAATGGGCGGATACACTACCGGTAAAAAGGAAATTATTGATATGCTGCGTCAAAGGTCAAGGCCTTATCTGTTCAGTAACTCTCTGGCTCCATCCATTGTAGGTGCCGGAATTAAAGTATTTGAAATATTAAACAACAATACCGCTCTGAGAGATAAGCTGGAAGAAAATACCAGGTATTTTAAAGACCGTATCAAAGCTGCCGGATTTGATATAAAACCAGGCGACTCTCCTATCGTCCCCATTATGCTTTACGACGCTCCTCTGGCTCAGAAATTTGCCGAATTATTATTAGCAGAAGGTATCTATGTTATCGGTTTCTTTTACCCTGTGGTTGCTAAAGGACAGGCAAGAATAAGAGTTCAGATTTCTGCTGCACATAACACAGAACATCTTGATAAGGCGATTTCTGCTTTTACATCTGTTGGAAAAAAATTAGGAGTAATATCTTAAGTTATCCTGTAGGACAGGTATTTGTATCACCCCATATGGATTTTTCAAAATTTGCTATTTGCAGTTTTTGGAACTTCCCTATAAGAAATTACTATATTTCTTCAAAAGATATTGTGTTACGTTTGGCGCTAACAATGTGTCTTCCAATGCCCTTTGCAAATGTGCCCTATCCGGTTCAGATGCATATAAAAGCCTGAACACTTCAAGGACAGTAAGTGATTCTTCACGTGAGGTTATTAATGACATGGTATCGCCTTTTGTAACCCAACCGGGGTTCTCTACCGCTACATAAACTCCCGGATCGGAGCCCAAACGGAACTGATTCACTATTTCTACGTCTTCAAACCTGATTACCAGCTTATAACAAGGCTGTCGGGGCTGCGTTATTCGTACAATTGCCTCACCAATACCATACCTCTCCCCTATCTTCATCGTACTTTCATTAAGACCTGAAATAGTAATATTTTCTCCAAACATTCCTAAACACCAATCTAAATTCTGGTATTTAATTTTCCAACCAGAATATTTTTCCAAACCAAAC
Source organism: uncultured Weeksellaceae bacterium (assembly GCA_964508605.1). GTDB lineage: Bacteria > Bacteroidota > Bacteroidia > Flavobacteriales_D > CAZDUI01 > CAZDUI01. Next base: position 62,685 of record CAZDUI010000009.1, read on the forward strand.
AAATAGACTGCCTTATGAACACCACCATGATGTATTTTGTCGGCTACAACGTCTGAATTTACCCCTTCCTTACCTAAAAATATACTGCCGTCAACCGGCAGCTTCCATATTCCGGTTTGCTCTTCCTTACCACCATGAACTATAGTCCTGCCTTCTGACAGATTTACCGACTCTACAATCATAATTTTTAAAATTTATTTAAACGAATATCTCTGGTATAATAAAATCAATTTCCGCTATCTTGTTCATAAGGCGTACGGTATTGAATACTCCTGCCAAGTGTTAGCTCATCAGTATATTCCAACTCACTTCCAACACTCATACCTCTGGCAAGGGTGGTAACCTGTATATTATAATTTTTTAATTTTTTAAAGAGGTAAAACGATGTGGTCTCTCCTTCCATATTGGCACTCAAGGCTAGTAAAACTTCCTGAATAGTTCCGTGTTCCACTCTTTTCAGTAATTTTTCAATATTCAGGTCGGCAGGAGATACACCGTCCATAGGGTTTATTAAACCACCCAAAACATGGTATTTTCCACGGAAATGGCGGGTATTTTCAATGGCAAGCACGTCTCTTATATCCTCAACCACACATACTAAAGTTCCATTGCGTGACGGATTGCTGCAAACAGAACATACTTCGTGCTCCGATAAATTACCACATTCTGTACATGTATGAATTTCCTTTTTCAATCTGATAAAAGCACTGCCAAATTGTTCCACTTCATCTTCGTTTCTACGCAGTAATTGCAATACAAGTCGCAGCGCAGTTTTGCGCCCAACACCTGGCAAAGACGCCATTTGTTCAATAGCATCTTGTAACAATCGGGGATAATCCTGCTGATTCATGCAAATTTTTAAGAGTGTAACCCAACAAACCGGACTAATATTTCTAACAGAATGTCAATGGTTTGGCGTGTGGTTCTAAATGATAATACAGCCAAACGCAGTTGAACGCGCCCTGAAATGACGGACGAACTGACAAATACTCTTCCGTCATTCCTTACATATTCCACAAGTCTCAGGTTTAGTTCGTCATTCTCCTCTTCCAGCGCTTTTAACTTCAACCTGTAATAAGTTACTGATAAATCCGGCTCAGGTCCCATTTCAAAACCATTCACCTCACTTAATCGTTGTCTGAAATATCGTGTCAGCAGATATTTCTCCCGCAAGCAGGCTTTAAAGGGTTCTAAACCGTGGACTTTCATTGGTAGCCACATTCTTAAACCTCTGAAGTGCTTTGTAAGCTCGGCCGATAAATCGGCAGGAGACGGTTCTTCAGCATTTAAATGTGCATCTTGCATATAATTGGCCTTGTAAAAATGCGATTTTCGTAATGCATCGCCATTTTTTACAATAACAGCCCCCGTACCATAAGGTAAAAACATACCTTTATGCGGATCAATGACAATACTATCGGCTCGTTCAATACCTTCAAAAAGATAATTCAATTCGGGTAGTAGCTTGAAAAATCCTCCGTATGCCGCATCAATGTGAAACCAGCAATTGTTAGCACCGGCAATTTGTCCCAGTTTTACCAAAGGATCTACAGCTCCAGTATCGGTTGTCCCCACCGAACCAATAATAAGAAATGGTGTCAGACCTTGAGCTTTATCATCTTTCACCATAGATTCTAATGCCGTTGCATCCATTCTGTGTCTGTCTTCCAAGGGAACATTTCTTAAAACCGCGTACTGTAATCCGCTGATTCGTATAGCCTTGTGTAAGCAATGATGCATGTGCTCTGAACCATAAATAACAGACTTTCTTATATTTTCGGGTTGAATATTACAGGTATCGCGTGCAGTAACAATAGCCGCAAGATTCGCTATACTCCCTCCTGATGTAAGGTTACCCAAAGCTGTTTCCGGAAAACCAAACAAGCGGCACAACCACTCAATTAGCAAATTCTCGAGCCGAACAGCTCCAGGTGCCGCAAAATATATTCCTGCATATTTATTGGTAACATCAGCCATATAGTCTGCCAAAGCCGATAAATACAATCCGCCTCCCGGTATGTACCCCAAATGCCCTCCGGAAGCAGGATTTAAACCGTTGTAAAACACATCTTTCTTTAAAATTTCCAGGGCTTCATCCAGAGTAATTCCTGATTCTGAAAAACCGTGTAATCGCAGTCCTGAGGCTGAGTCAGGCTCAAAAGCAGGCAATTGGTTCATCCTGTAAACAGTGTCCAATCCAAATTGCATAATTAATTCAGTCCAGCCGCCTCTTACTTCAGCAGTAGATTCAAGTGCTTCAGCCGTTTTTCGACACTCCTCAATACGCGTAATCAACGATTCATTGTTGGCTATATCCATATTCATAAGTATTCAACCGCTGTAAAAATACTTCTTTTGGGCAATGAATAATGTACTCATCCTGTCCATTATTGCGGCATATTTTTTAATGCTCATGGTCATTGGCTGGTTCACAGCCCGGAAAGCCGCCAATATTGATTTTTTTCTTGGAGGAAGAAATTCAAACTGGATGCTGGTTTCGTTTGGAATGATAGGTGCATCATTGAGCGGAGTCACCTTTCTTAGTATCCCGGGCAGTGTTGGAACAGGTTCTTTTGGTTATATGCAAATGGTTTTTGGTTACCTGGCGGGTTACATAGTTGTTGCTTATGTTTTGATGCCTATCTATTACAAAATGAACCTAACCAGCATTTATCAATACCTTAATCAAAGATTTGGTGTTACAGCATACAAAACGGGGGCACTCTTTTTTCTTGTTTCCCGGTCACTGGGCTCTGCAATCCGTTTGATGCTGGTTGCGGCCGTTTTACAGTATGTTCTTTTAGATAATTTAGGAGTTCCTTTTTGGGTTACCGCTGCAGGCAGCCTAATTCTGATATTGTTGTACACATTTAAAGGGGGTATTAAAACCATTGTTGTAACGGATACCCTGCAAACAGCATTCATGCTAATTTCATTGTTCCTCACCATCGGTCTGGTGTTCTCTTGGCTTGACACCGAAATGTCTTTACCTGAATTCACATTGAATCAGCCCGCGGCTCAAATTTTCTTTACAGATGATCTAAATAGCGGAGCTTACTTTTGGAAACAGTTTATTGGCGGAATGTTTATAGCCATAGGAATGACCGGTCTTGACCAGGATATGATGCAAAAGAACCTGAGCTGCCGAACATTGAAAGATGCTCAAAAAAATATGATGACCTTTTCAGTGGTATTGGTTATTGTAAATCTGGCCTTTTTAATACTCGGTCTGTTGCTTTATGCTTATGTAAATTCAGGGAATGCCGCAGTACCTGTTGTAGACGGTTCTCCACGTCCCGACTTGTTATTTGCATCCATAGCCTTGAGCCCTGAAGCAGGTGTCGCTACCGGTATTTTGTTTCTTTTAGGGTTAATCGCTGCGGCTTATTCCAGCGCCGATTCGGCGCTTACTGCCCTTACAACCAGTTTTTGTGTTGATATTCTAAATATTGATAAAAAATCGGAAAAAACGCAAATTCAATGGCGAAAAAGAGTGCATATAATCGTCACCGGAGTTATATTTATTCTAATAATCGTTCTAAATAAATACCTAAATATAAGCGCTATCAGTCAGGTTATTTTCTTTGCAGGTTTCACATACGGACCGTTGATAGGCCTCTTCTTTTTTGGAATTTTAACCCGGCGCAAGGTAAATGGCACCTTTGCAGCTACAGTAATGCTACTGGTTACAACCTTGTTAATTATTTGGTATACTTTACCCAAAGGCGGAAAACTGGGAGATTACAGTATCAGTGCAGAACTTATTGTAATAAATGCTGTGATTGTTTTTGGATTACTGTATCTCGGTTCGTGGTTTACACCGCAGAATAAACCAGAACACGGTTAAAAGGAGGCTTATCGATTCAGCAAGACTTCAGCATACTGTAGATGTGCGGGTGTTGTAATTTTTATATTCGCATCATTGCCGTCAACCAACGTAACAGAAATTCCCGAGTGTTCAACCACCGATGCATCATCGGTAAAACCCAACTGAAAATCATTTCTATATGCATTTATAATGATATCCCTTTGAAAAGCCTGAGGTGTTTGAACAATTCTATACAAACTGCGATCAACCATTTTCGAATCCCCCCCGGAATCAAAAACCCGCAGGGTTTCGGTAACCGGAATAACAGGGATAGCAGTACCACATTCTTCGGCAACCTTAAAAACTTCTGCAATTACCTTTTCAGAGACGAAAGGCCTTACGCCGTCATGAACGGCAATCACATCGTCTTCACCACAAATCTCAAGTGCATTTTTGATGCTAAAGAACCGTTCTCTTCCACCGGGAACCCATGCGTCTCCTGAATCATACCCATGTGTATTGCAATAGCCTTTCCAATAGTCTATGTAAGATTCAGGAAGAACCACCACTAACCTTATTTTCGGGTCGTATTTTCTAAATACTTCAAGGGTATGCAGTAGCACGGGTTTGCCGGCCAAACTTATAAATTGCTTGGGAACAGATGATTGCATCCGGGTTCCCAAGCCGCCCGCAACAACAATTACCGTTTTCTTCACCTTATCAAAGAATCAGCATGGCATCACCATAAGTAAGAAAACGATATTTTTCCTTTATGGCTTCTTTATAAGCATGCATTATAAGATCATATCCGCCAAAAGCTGTAACCATCATCAATAAAGTAGATTCAGGCATATGAAAATTGGTTACCATACAATTGGCAATACTAAAATCATATGGAGGAAAAATAAATTTATTGGTCCATCCGTCAAATGGTTTTAAATGCGCGGTGGTTGATACTGAAGATTCAATGCTGCGCATTACCGTTGTACCTATTGCACAAACCTTCTTTTTTGCATCAATCGCTTTATTAACAGTTTTGGCACAGGCTTCAGGGATAATTACCTGCTCATTATCAACTTTATGCTTTGTCAAATCTTCTACTTCAACCAATCTAAAAGAACCCAACCCCACGTGAAGGGTAAGTTCAGCAAAATGCACACCTTTCAATTCCAGTCTTTTCAGCAATTCCCTGCTGAAATGTAAACCCGCCGTTGGAGCAGCAACTGCACCTTCATGCTTGGCAAATACAGTCTGGTATCTCTTTTCGTCATCATTTTCTACCTTATCCCGAACATATCTAGGTAACGGAGTTTCTCCCAAATCTGTAATAATCTTTTTAAACTCTTCATATGGCCCATCAAAGAGAAATCGTAATGTACGCCCGCGACTGGTGGTATTATCAATAACTTCTGCTACCAAACTATCATCCGGTCCAAAGTACAACTTATTGCCAATTCTTATTTTTCTTGCAGGATCCACTAATACATCCCATAACAAACTTTCCCTATTCAGTTCGCGCAACAAAAAAACCTCAATTTTAGCTCCTGTCTTTTCCTTGTTACCATACATGCGTGCCGGAAAAACACGAGTATTGTTTAATATCATGCAATCACCATCACCAAAATAACTTAGCACATCTTTGAATGTTTTGTGCTCAATTTTACCGTTATGTCTGTGAACAACCATCAATCGTGATTCATCGCGGTTGGGTGTTGGATGTGTAGCTATTAGGTCCTGAGGTACCGGAAATTTGAATTGAGATAACTTCATGAGTAGTGTATTATCCTTATTTAAAATGAGGCGCAAATGTAATAACAAAATCGGCTTCTGAAACAATTGATAGTCAATAAACATGGAAATATAGAGGCGTGCTGTTTGCTGTCCGGATGGTTTAAAACTGTGTCAGACTCAAAAATCTTGTCTTTATTTCAAGCAGTATTTCATTGCCGGTTAAACTTGCATATTCCAGTAATTAAACGTTCTCCCATTCCGCGATTCCATCCGCTTTTCGAAATATTGTACCTTGTTATTCACCGCAAGTTCATGCAAAAACTTTAGATTTGCGGCAACCAAAAATTTTATGGCAAATTTATTATCCGACCGCATCAATCAGTTATCTGAATCTGAAACCATTGCTATGGCCCGCATGAGCAGGGAACTTACAGAAAAAGGCTATGATATTGTAAATCTTAGTTTGGGCGAACCCGATTTTGGAACCCCTGAGTTTATAAAAGATGCTGCAAAACTTGCCATTGATCAGGATTACTCAAAATATACGCCGGTGCCCGGGTATGCCGATTTACGCAAAGCAATTGCTTCAAAACTGCTAAGAGACAATGGCCTTAAATATTCAGCCGAGCAAATAGTGGTTTCAACAGGCGCAAAGCAAAGTATTGCAAATGCTGTATTGTGTCTGGTAAATCCAGGTGATGAAGTAATCATTCCTGCACCCTATTGGGTTTCGTATCGCGAGATTGTTAAAATGGCAGGAGGAACAGCCGTTTATATAAATTCAGATGTAAAAACTGACTTTAAAATCACAGCCAAACAGTTGGAAGAAGCCATTACTCCCCGTACCAAATTAATGATTTTCAGTTCCCCATGCAATCCAACAGGAAGTGTTTATACGCACGAAGAACTAGCCGGTTTTGCCAAAGTTATTGCTGCACATCAACAAATGATGGTAATTGCCGACGAAATTTATGAACTCATAGTATTTGAAGGCAAAAACAGCAGTTTGGCTTCTTTTCCTGAGGTTTACAACCAAACCATTACAATCAATGGACTTAGTAAAGGTTTTGCTATGACGGGCTGGCGTTTGGGATATATGGCAGCTCCACAGTGGCTTGCAGATGCTTGCAATAAAATGCAGGGACAATTCACTTCAGGCACATGCTCTATAACCCAGCGGGCTGCTATTACCGCAATGCAAGCCAACCCGGCCGTGATTGATGGTATGAAAATGGTGTTTCAGGAACGCCGTGACCTGGTTTATTCGCTATTTTCAGCCATTCCCGGACTTAAATGCAATAAACCACAAGGTGCTTTCTATCTGTTCCCCGACGTTTCTGCCTTTTTGGGAAAAAAATTCAATGGAAAGGTAATTGAAACCGCTTCAGACCTTAGCATGTATTTATTGGAACAAGGACATGTAGCTACCGTTGGCGGAGAGGCATTTGGTGCTCCTTCCAATATCAGATTATCTTATGCCACAGCTACTGAGAGACTAAAAACTGCCGCTGAAAGAATAGCTTCGGCTCTTGCAAAATTGCAGTAGTACAATGAACGATTCACACATATCTCTTCATCAACTATTTAATAACTTTAAAGAATGTCGTGTTTTGGTTGTAGGCGATATTATGACCGACGCATATATTTGGGGAAATGTCAACAGAATTTCTCCGGAAGCACCGGTACCCGTTCTTGAACCAAAGCAGAAGGAAGAAAGACCCGGTGGAGCAGCCAACGTGGCATTGAACCTTGTGAGTTTAGGGGCACAGGTATTTTTAGCCGGCGTAACAGGTGCTGACGATGCCGGGCAACGACTTACCAATCTGTTACATAATCTTAATATTAACACACAAGCTATAATAAGTTGTAACAGACCCACAACAGTAAAAACAAGGCTAATTGCCAATAATCAGCAAATGATTCGAATTGATGAGGAGGTAACGGCAGATTTAACAACCGAAGAAGAAAATGAATTATTGCAAAGTGTTGAAAATATTCTTAATACACACAAAATTGATCTCATTATTTTTGAAGATTACAACAAAGGAGTATTAACAGAGCACGTAATTCAACAAATAATTGCGTGGGCAAATAATCGTAATATTGTAACTGCTGTCGATCCAAAATTCAAGAATTTCTTCTTGTATAAAAATGTTACTTTGTTTAAACCTAATCTTAAAGAACTTCAAAAAGGATTAGGAAAAACTATTGATAACAAAGATGAGAATTCGTTAATAAAACTATGCGCAGAGTTAACAAACGAATTAAATTGCAACACAATACTGGTTACACTAAGTGAATCAGGCATGTTTGTCTATCAAAATAATGGTTCGTTTAGGATTCCGGCACATGTGCGGAATATTGCCGACGTGTCCGGTGCCGGTGATACGGTTATCAGCATTGCGGCACTTTGCCTTGCCTGTAAAACAGATATTGAAACAGCTGTAGCTCTTGCCAATCTGGGTGGTGGTTTGGTTTGCGAAAAAGTTGGAGTGGTTTCATTAACCCAGGAACAATTGCTGCAGGAAGCTCAAATTGTATTTAAGGCATGATACAAAGGTTAAGAGAAAAAATTAATCTGGCTCTTTATGATTCTAAAGAGATTGCTTTGAAAATTCTTGCTGGATTGCATTTTATGGTTTCTCTAGGCGCAATAGCCATTCTAGTTTTCTATTATGGTTTTCCTCACACCCCGGAACGCGAAAGGTTTCTTTTTCAGTTAATTCAAATCTCCTTTGGTTTCTATATCTTCAGATACCTGATGAAACTGTTTTATGACTTTCATCCCCTAAGGATGATACGTAAAACATGGATAGAGGCTACCGTACTAGGTTTGCTCTTTATTGAAGGTGTAGCTTATAATCTTTTTAATACCCTGTTTTTCGACCAGATCTTTGAATCTTTTGGATGGGAGAATTTTCAGGACACATCCATCATACTTATTCAGTTATTCTTTTTCGGTTATCTATTATATGATGTATATAAAACGTCACGCTTTCGTCCCTGGGCCAGGATACATCCGGCTCTAATCTTTTTACTTTCCATTGCCGGCCTTACCATCATAGGTACCGGTTTTTTAATGCTGCCTGAAATGTCAAACATCAATGGAGGTATGCCCCTTATTGATGCGCTTTTCCTTTCCTCTTCCACAGTTAGCTGTACCGGATTGGCTACCATTGATGTTCCCACAATGCTTACATTGAAAGGTCAAATTGTATTGTTAATACTTATGAAGGTTGGTGGTCTTAATACAATAGCTTTTGGTGCCCTGCTGTTTATATTTGCACGTTTTGGACTAGGTGTTAGACAACACGAAGTAATTGAAGACTTTGTTAACAAGCAAAGCATGCAGAATGCAGGAAACATCTTTAGAAAAACCATTATATGGGCAACAGCCATTGAAATTGTAGGGATTATTGCGCTGTTCTTTCTTTTTGAACCAGAGGGGATTTTTAGCGATGCTAAAAACCGCCTTTGGCATGCTACTTTTCATGCCGTTTCAGGTTTCAATAATGCGGGTCTTTCAATTATTCCCAGCGGATTTGAAAACCCCATTGTAAGCGGAAACTATTTATCACATATTGTAATGACGGTTCTGATATTCCTTGGCGGATTCGGTATGTTATATGTTTTCGATTTATTTGAGATTAATAGATTAAGAGAACGCATGCGCAAACCCTGGAAAGGGTTGGAATTCGGAACCAAAGTTTCTTTGTATTTCACTCTGGCTCTTCTGGTATTTGGTGCGATTGTGTTTTTGATCTTTGAATACAATGGGGTTATTACCAACCAAAGTACTCATGGTAAGGTAATTACATCTATTTTCCACTCCATGTCGACCCGAAATGCGGGTTTTTCAAGTATCAGCATTTCTGAACTTAGTTTGCCGGTTTTAATCATTTTTCTTTTTCTTATGTTCGTAGGCGCATCATCCGGTTCCGCCGGCGGCGGTATCCGTACCAGTACATTTGCCATTATGTGGGCTTCGGTAATTAGTACCATTCGCGGCAGGGAACGCACTGAGCTTTTTAAAAGAACGATTGATAATTCATTGGTTTTAAAAGCATATTCAGTAACCATGTTCTTCATTTTCGGAAATCTGGTAGGAATATTTGCTCTTGCATTTACTGAAGCAACAAGTATAGAAGCCGGAAATTTCACCCTGATCGATCTGGCCTTCGAACATGTTTCCGCTGCTAGCACCGTGGGTCTCTCAACAGGCATAACGTCAAACCTAAGCGAAGCCGGTAAAGTTGTAATAACTTTGGCAATGTTTATTGGTCGTGTGGGAACTTTAACCATAGCATACTTGTTTATCAAATCGAGTATCAGTAAAAAATATAAATATCCTTTGGGACATACCATGATAGGATGATGACAGAAACAGTAAAACCTTACAGAGAGAGTTCGGCAGCTAAAAAAGAGCAGGTTGCTCAAATGTTTAATAACATAAGTCACCGCTACGACTTCCTGAATCATTTCCTTTCTTTAGGAATTGACAAAATATGGCGAAAAAAGGCAGTTAGAATGCTTGCAGCCTCAAAGCCCAAACAAATGCTGGATATTGCTACGGGTACAGGCGATTTTGCCATCGCATGTCTTAGGTTAAATCCTGATCACGTTACCGGTGTGGATATTTCAGAGGGAATGCTTGAAAAAGGCAGACAAAAAATGGTAAAAAAGAAGTTAGATCAACGCATTACCCTGGAGAGTGGAGATTCTGAAAATCTTAGATTTGAATCAGGAACATTTGACGCAATTACAGTAGGGTTCGGAGTAAGGAATTTTGAAAATCTTGAAGCAGGAATCAGCGAAATGGCAAGGGTTTTAAAACCCGGAGGACAAGTTGCCGTTCTGGAATTCAGCAAACCCACAAAATTTCCCGTAAAACAAATTTTTGGCTTTTATAGCCGTGTTTTTATTCCATTCTGGGGTAAACTCTTCGCAAAAGACCGACGTGCGTATGCTTACCTTCCTGAGAGCGTTCAGGCCTTTCCGGATGGAAAGAATTTTGAAGCAGTCCTATTAAAATGCGGACTTAAGCCATTAAATACTAAACGACTAAGCGGAGGCATTGCAACCATTTATTTAGCCACTAAACAATAACTTTTCGCGATATTCGTTGCCTTGAAATGCAGAACAGGCTTATATATATCTTTCTTTTCTTCTGCACTGTTGCGGTACAGCAGCCGGGTTATGCCCAAAGAAAAGTACCGCAAAATCTTGAAAATAAGTTTGAAGGCACTACCCGTCGATTTCATTTCGGCTTCCTTTTAGGGTATAATTCATCAGCATACCACAGTATGCTTAAAGGCGATTATTTCAGTTACGATAGTTTGCTTTCGGTTACACCAGCCTCCCAACCCGGATTTATTCTTGCCCCTTTGGCAGTGTTTCATATTAATAAAAACTGGAAAATAAGACTTATACCCATTCAACTATCTTTTGAGGATAGGGTACTGCAATTCAGATACTTTGAATCGGATTCATCCGTAAAATCTTTAGAATCCCGAGTTCAAAGTACTTACCTTCAATTTCCGTTGGCTATTAAATGGCGTACAGACCGACTGAATAATTTTGCTGCCTATCTAATGGGGGGTGGGCAGTACGGTATTGACCTTCAAAGTAATGACAGAGTGTTAAACAGTAATACTCCAGCTGATATTATTAAATCGAACCGCCATGCATGGGACCTACAAATTGGCGGTGGTTTCGATTTTTTTCTGAAATACTTTAAATTCGGAATCGAACTGAAATATTCTCTGGGAATGAAGAATATGCTGATACAGGATAATTCCTATTATTCATCTCCATTACAGGAATTACGAAACCGCTCCTGGGTGTTTTCTCTTACTTTTGAAGGATAAAACACGTAACACATTGTATCCCCCCGACCAACTACATCTTGCTAAGCCTACCTGTATTGCCGATTTTTGCGGCAAAATTACAACATGAGTACACAGGAACAAATGTTTGCAGACATAGAAAATTGGCAAAATTCCGGAAAAAAGAAATCAGAATTTTTGAAAGATAAAAATTACGGTGCTGCAAAATTCAATTATTGGCTTACCAAATGGAATGCTTCAAAGTCTGTTCAGGGCGATGAATTTTCTGAATTAACCTGGCGTGAAGTGAAAGTTGGTAAAGTCTTAGAGATTATTGCCCCTTCGGGTGTTAAGATTACTGTATTTGCATGAGTCTTTTGGGACTTGAAGAAGCAACCAAAGTTTTTATCTATGCCAAACCCGCCGACATGCGCAAGGGGTTTGACGGACTCTATGGTTTGGTTACGGAATATATGCAATTGGATCCGCGCTCCGGCTATCTTTTTGTATTTTTAAACTTGCACCGAACCAGAATAAAAATTTTACACTGGAACACTGATGGTTTGGCTATTTTTCACAAACGTTTGGAACGTGGCACTTTTAAACGACCCACTGCCCGATTGAACGCGCCAAACAGCGAGCTTTCGAAAGAAGAATTATTCATGATTTTACGGGGAATTGATTTTGAAAAAACCAAGAAAAGAAAGCGATTTTTAACCACATAAAGCTGTTGAATACTTTTGGTAAAAAACCTTATATAATAAGGGTTTTCGTGCTATTTTTAGAGCATGGAAATTGCTATGGAAAATATGACAAAACAAGAGCTGATTCAAAAACTTTTGTTGCTCAAAAATTCCAACCAAAAACTCGAGACTTCCAACCAAAAACTTGAGGTATCCAATCTGGCGAAGGACAAAGTAATTGCCAAGAAAGAAGAAGATGTAGCTCGATTGAATTTGATTGTTGCCAATCTTCAGCGCATGCTTTTTGGTTCGAAAAAAGAGCGGTTTATAGCAGTAGATAAGGCGCAATTGCAACTATCGTTTGAAGATTTTGCATCTGAAGAAGTCCTGCAAGATGAAACACCTGTAAAGGAGAAGATCGTTTACGAGCGTGAAAAACCATCAAAACACTCAGGTAGGAATAAACTGCCTGAAAATCTACTGGTAGTTGTAGAGACTATAGAGCCTGCAGATTTAACTGAGGACATGGTGAAAATAGGTGAAGAAATTACTGATATATTGGAGTACACTCCTGCTCAGTTTTTCAAGCGCAGAATCATTCGTCCCAAATACGTCAACAAAAAAACATTGCAAATTAAAATTGCAGAGCTTCCATCCAGACCCATCGAAAAATGTCTGGCCGGAAATTCTGTTTTAACCCATATTTTGGTGAGCAAGTATGTGGATCATTTACCACTCTATCGCCAACAGCAAATCTTCAGGCGAGCTGAAATTGAAATTGCGCCATCTACGATAGATTCCTGGGTGGCGCAGTCAGGAAATTTTATTGTACCGCTTTACGATAGAATGGTTGAATTTGTGAAAAATCAACGCTATTTACAAGCCGATGAAACAACATTGAGGGTATTAGACAAGGACAAAAAGGGCGAAACGCATTTAGGTTATCTATGGGTGTATCATGCCCCCTTATCGAGAATGTGCGTGTTTGATTATCAACAAGGCCGTGGAACAGATGCTCCGAGACAAATGCTCACTAATTATCAGGGTGCTCTGCAAACCGACGGGTATAAGGTTTACGATCGCTACTGTTTAAAACCTGAAATAATGCACCTGGCTTGTTGGGCGCATGCACGTAGGTATTTTGAAAAAGCACTAATGCAGGATAAACAACGTGCATCTTTTGTATTGCATGAAATCCAAAAACTGTATGCCATTGAGCGCAAAACTACCGTACTTACACCCGATCAACGACATACAATAAGGTTAAATGAAGCACTCCCGGTCATCAACGAATTAGGAAAATGGATGCATCGGGAAAGAAACATGGTTCTGCCAAAATCTCTTATCGGCAAAGCCATTGAGTACTGCACTAAATTATGGTCGAGCTTAATGACCTACCTTGAAAACGGCAATTACCATATTGACAACAACGCCATCGAAAACAAAATACGACCGGTGGCACTTGGCCGAAAAAACTACCTTTTTGCCGGCTCGCATAACGGCGCACAAAGAACAGCCATGTTTTACACCTTCTTCGCAAACTGCCAGCTCAACGGCGTAAATCCCGAAAAATGGCTCAAAAAAGTGCTGGATGTGATTGCTGACTACCCCTGCAATAAATTACATGAACTTTTTCCCGGAAATTTGGACGTGTAGTTGGTCGGGGGGATACAACACATTACTGTGTTTTACACCATTTCAAAGTCCATGCGGTAATGCGTTCCGGGTTTATTGGTATCGCGCAAAAGCGTACCATTCAATTGCTCACATAAACTGTATATTAATTGAAAACCAAGACTGTTGGACATGGCCATATTCAAATCTACATCGTATCCAACGCCATTATCGCTGTATGTCAACCGGAATCCCTTTTGATGTGTTGGAACTATATAAATTGAAATGATTCCGTCTCTGCCCTTCGGAAATGCATATTTTAATGAATTGGTAACCATTTCATTAACAATTAACCCTAAAGGAATTGCCGTATTAATGTTTAAAAACAGATTTTCAACGCGAATGTCGGTGGTTACTTTTCCTCCGCCACCGGGGGTATTCACCAGAAGCTGTTGTAATAACTCACGCAAATACAATCCATAATCAATACTCGAAAAATTACGCGAGCCGTATAACATCTCGTGCACTTTACACATTGATTCGATCCTGGATTTGCTTTGTAACAAAACATGCCTTGCATTCTCGTTAGCAACTCCTGCAACCTGTAAATTAATAAGACTGGTAATAATCTGTAAGTTATTTTTTACCCGGTGATGTATTTCCTTTAATAGTATTTCCTTTTCTTCAATGCTCTTCCTAATAATTTGTTCTGCTCTCTTCTTCAGGGTTAAATCCCGCCATATGGTATTCAGTAAAACCCGGTCTCCGAACTCAACCTTTGATAGCCATACTTCTACAGGAAAATTCTCCCCATTAGCGCGTGTATGTATCCATTCAAAATGATTGCTACCATTAACCAATGCCAATTCCATCATTTCCTGAGCCTTAATATACGATGGCTTACCACAAGGCTGAAATTCGGGCGACAGCTGTGAAGGATGTGTATTCAGCAATTCTTCACGGCTTTCGTATCCCAGCATTTTTACAACAGCCTGATTACAATCAACAAATGTGTAATTCTCTATTACCAACAGCGCGTCGTCAGACATTTCAAACAGAGATTTGTACTTGCTGTGACTCTCTGTCTTTTCTGCAATCTGCTTTTCAAGATTAGAAACCTTTTCACTATATTCTGATAGCCTGTCCAACCACTCCGTAACAGACATTTGTTCCGGGTTCGCACCGCTTTTCAGTAATTCATTTCGTATTTCGGTTAACCGTAGCATAATGTAGTCTTATCAAAAATACAATTATTTATCTTGCGGCAAAAAAAATATACCCCATAATATTCACAAATTCTGAATTTTGGTATGTAATTTTTTTAAACCACAATCGATTGTTTAATTAAAACCACAGAATCATAAACAAATCTTATCCTCATCTGTTATCGCTGTTATGATACGAATTTCACTTTTGATAATATTAACTTGTTTTGGGACGGCACATGCCCAGACAGGAATAGTTAGCGGGAAAATTACGGCCATACCATCCGGCGAACCAATAGGCTTTGCTGAGGTACGATTAACCGAAGATACCCTTAAGGTAGTTTTAAGCGATATTGACGGGAATTACAGAATTGAAAACCTTCAACCCGGGCTACAATCCATTACTGTCAAGGCAACAGGCTACCAATCTTACACTCAGGCCGAAATTATGGTGTCTTCTTCAAGAATTGCCACAGTAGATATCCAGTTGTCCGAGAAAACCAACGAATTGAAGAGTGTTGAAGTAAAGGCAGCGGCCTTTGAAATGAAGCGCGAATCGCCGGTAGGTTATCAAACACTGGGAAGAGCTGAAATAGAGCGCTATCCAGGTGGGAATCGCGATGTCTCAAAAGTAATCAGGTCCTTACCCGGTGTTGCCTCACCTCCAGGGTTCAGAAACGACATTATCATTCGCGGTGGCAGTCCTGGCGAAAACAAATTCTACATAGACGGCATAGAGGTGCCAACCATCAATCACTTTGCTACCCAGGGCAGCAGCGGCGGTCCGGTGGGTCTAATCAATGTTAACTTTATTGAAGATGTAGAGTTCTATTCCGGTGCTTTCCCTGCAAACAGAGGTAACGCTACCAGTTCTATTTTTGAGTTCAGGCAAAAATCGGGTAACCCGGAACGCATGATTGCGGGTATGGCACTTGGAAGCAGCGATCTGGCATTGAATCTGGACGGGCCTTTAGGTAAAAAGACGGATATGATACTTTCCGTGAGACGGAGTTATCTTCAATTTCTTTTTGCCGCTCTTAAATTACCGTTTCTGCCGACATATAACGATGCTCAATTCAGGGTTGGAATAAAAATGAACGAAAAAAACAAGTTAACCATTACCGGGCTGGGTGCCATTGATCAGTTTGCGTTGAATACCAAAGTAAATGAAGGTATTACAGACGCCGAAGTGCTGGAGCGAAATAATTACATTTTGGGTGGTTTACCTGCCCAAACGCAATGGAATTACACTTTGGGGGCAAACTACCAAAGAAATTTCAAAGCCGGTTTTCAAAACCTGGTAATTAGCCGAAGTCATTTAAACAACCGCAGTAAAAAATTCAGAAACAACGACGAATCCGATGCTGATAACCTGATTCTGGACTATCGCTCTCAGGAAATTGAAAACAAACTTCGGTTTGAACACAATTGGTTTAAAAGGAATATTAAGATAAATGCGGGTGCTGGTTACGAATACGTTACATACTTAAACGACACATACAACAAAGTACTAACTTCGGCAGGAATTACTGAAATTGACTATAGCAGCAACCTGAATATAAACAAATTTTCAGTGTTTACGCAAGCTTCCGGTTCGTTTTTTCAGAACAAATTGCGCTGGAGTGCCGGTATCAGAACCGATGCCAACGACTTTAGTTCAAGTACGGCAAATCCCGTGAATCAGATTTCTCCGCGGGCCAGTATTAGTTACGTAATAAATGACCGCTTCACTGTGGGCGCCAATGCAGGAAGATATTACCAACTGCCCGCTTACACCATACTGGGTTATAGAAATACCGAAGGAACTCTGATTAACAAACAGAATAACGTAAGCTTTATTGGTGTAAATCATTACGTGGCTGGTGTCTCCTGGTTACCCGGAGCATTGAGCAAGGTAAGTATTGAAGGGTTTTATAAAGAATATTCCGGTTATCCCTTCTCTACCGATGACAGCCTGAATCTGGCAAATCTGGGGGCTGATTTTGGTGTAATTGGTAATGAACCTGTAAAATCAATAGGTGCCGGAAGATCTTATGGAGTTGAGTTACTGGCAAGGCAAAAAATGATAAAAGGGTTCTATGGAATTCTTGCATACACCTGGGTACGAAGCGAATTTAAAGATAAAAACGACATGTATGTTCCATCGGCATGGGACAGCAGGCATATCGTTTCATTAACTGGAGGAAAAAGATTCAACAAAAACTGGGAATTGGGTTTGCGGTGGCTCTTTAGCGGTGGCGCCCCCTACACTCCTTTTGACATTGCAACCAGCTCTTTAATTCAGGTTTGGGACATTACAAGGCAAGGTATTCCCGATTACGACAAGCTCAATACAGCGAGAAATAAAGCATACCATCAACTTGACGTTCGCGTTGACAAAAGATGGTATCTCAAAAAATGGACTTTGAACTTATATATTGATATTCAAAATATTTACGGTTATAATGCTCAAACAGCACCTTTTTTAAATACCGTTAACGATGAAAACGGGGCACCCCTGTTAGACAGCAACGACCCCTCAAGGTATCAGGTAAAACTCGTTGAAAACTCTACAGGCACCATTGTTCCTACATTGGGAATTATTATAGAGTTCTAATTCATTTTAAGCCCGCCATTGAATGCAAAACTGTGCCTGTAAAAGAATAGAGCTTGCATATATGCTTACATTTGCACCGTTTTATTAACCGATGCATGCCTAAACGGAAGAAACAGCAATTTGCAGAATTACGGGAATTTTCCAATGTATTTCAGCCAGAAATTGATTGGAAATCTCAAGACCTACTTCCAATGGCTGAACAATGGCCCCGTTTCTTTGGAAATAATAATCCTCTGGTACTTGAACTGGGTTGCGGAAAGGGAGAATACACCACCGGTTTGGCAGTATTATTCCCCGAACTGAATTATATTGGTGTGGATATTAAAGGTGCCCGAATTTGGCGGGGAGCAAAAACAGCCCTTGAAACCGGACTACTCAATGTTGCATTTGTTCGTAGTAAAATTGATGTGGTTCACAGGCTTTTTCCTGAACACAGCGTGAAAGAAATTTGGCTGACGTTCAGCGATCCTCAACCTGAGAGACCCCGAAAAAGACTAACTTCCGAAATATTTGTGAACCGTTACCGGAAACTGCTGATGCCGGGTGGAACCATCAATGTAAAAACAGACAGCGATTTATTCTATGAGTCTACCCTTGAAGAAATAAATACCCGGCATTATACGTTGCACGTAAATTCAAACAATATTTACTGTCATCTACCGGAAAGAGTCGGCCACAATATTAAGCAATCTCTTCAAATTCAAACATTTTACGAGTCGCGTTGGAGAAAGGAAGGCAAAACGATTAAATTTGTACAGTTCACACCATGAAAGACGCCATCGATTCTATACCTAATGACTTTTTTGAACGAGTTTATCAGGTGGTAAGATTAATTCCTGCCGGAAAAGTAACATCATATGGCGCCATAGCACGTTGTCTGGGTAGCGCACGTTCATCAAGAATGGTGGGGTGGGCAATGAACGCTTCCCATGCCCTGAAAGACGTTCCGGCACACCGGGTTGTGAATCGCAACGGTTTGCTAACCGGTAAAATGCACTTTGCACATCCCCATTTGATGCAACAACTTTTAGAAGCCGAAGGTGTTCAGGTAGATAATAACAAGGTTTCCAATTTCAATGAGAATTTCTGGGATCCATCAGAAGCATTAAAAATTTAATATTATGTCAGTTACAGTACAGGCAATTACATCAGCATTAAGTCAGGTTACCGAGCCAGATCTGAAAAAAGACATCATTTCTCTTGAATTAGTTAAGGATATTAAGGTGAATAACCTTGACATTAGTTTTACAGTTCAAATGCACAACCCCGCCATGCATGCGCGCAAACGAATGGAGGAAGCCTGTGCTTTTGCCATTGAACGCGCTCTGGGTAAAGAATTCAAAGTACACGTAAATGTACAACCTTTGGGTTCCGACCGTGCACCCGATCAGCGCGCTGTGTTACCCGGCGTTAAGCATATAATAGCCGTTGGCTCCGGCAAGGGAGGTGTGGGAAAAAGTACTGTTACTGCAAATCTTGCTGCCGGTCTTGCTTCTTTGGGTTATAGGGTTGGACTTGTTGATGCAGACATCTACGGGCCGTCAATACCCACCATGTTCGACTGCGTTTTTCTAAAACCACAGGGACATCGTGAAGGTGCTCGAAACTATTTTCTACCGGTTGAAAGTTACGGTGTTAAACTACTTTCCATCGGGTTCTTTGCCGACCCTAATCAGGCTGTTGTGTGGCGCGGACCGATGGCTTCGAAGGCTCTGGGACAAATGTTCACCGACGGTTGGTGGGGACCACTGGATTTTATGTTTATTGACCTTCCACCGGGTACGGGAGATATACATCTTACCATTATTCAACAGGTACCTCTTTCCGGTGCCATTGTAGTAACAACTCCGCAGGAGGTTGCACTTGCAGATGCACGGAAAGCCGTTAGTATGTTTAGGTTAGACAGCATAAATGTACCCGTGATTGGGGTGGTTGAAAATATGTCGTGGTTCACGCCTGAAGAATTGCCCGAAAATAAATACTACATTTTTGGAAAAGAAGGTGCCAAAGGAATGTGTGAGGCCATGAACGTAAAACTTCTGGCACAAATACCACTGGTACAAGGAATCCGGGAAAGCGGAGATGCAGGCCGACCGGCTGTATTACAAAGCGGTACCATCAATGCAAAAGCATTTCACGGATTAATAAACCAGGTGCTGCAACTGATGGGAGAAAAACAGGAAAATCCGGTGTAATTTTCCGGATAATGCAGCATATAAAAGGTTTTATTAAAGGTAAGTACTTCTACGCCGCTCTTGCAGGGGTAATGTTATTATTGGCAGCAAATATTGAATTGCTGCACGACGAAGCTTACTATTGGCTCTTTTCGAAACACCCCGCCGCAGGTTACTTTGACCACCCCCCCGTAACCGCATGGTTAATTGCCGCCGGTTCAGCATTAATTCCGGGTGAACTGGGCGTTAGAATTCTCTTTGTTCTCGTCTCGGTGGCAACCTTTTACATTTGCGATAAATTCCTGGTTCAGCCGAAGAGAAAACTATTTTACCGGCTCCTGATATTTACCATGCCGGCTGCAATTCCGGGTGGCATTCTTGCTGTGCCCGACATTCCGGTGGTGTTCTTTTCTGTTGCAGCATCTATATTGATTATTAAAGGAATAAAGAATTATAAGAATGCATTATTATTAGGTCTGCTGCTGGCAGCAATGGGATATTCTAAATACACGGCAGTTCTGATGATTCCCGCCTGGATTTTTGCCGCTCCGGGATTATTAAAAAATTATCGGTTTTATTTGGCTTGCCTCATTGCCCTCTTATTGTTAATTCCGCACCTGATATGGCAATACAACCACAGCTTTATTACCATTTTGTTTCATCTTACCGAAAGAGGTTTGATTAGAGGATGGAACATAAATGATTCAGGCGATTTTGCAGGAGGCGTACTGCTGCTTACCGCCCCGGCTGTCGCCATCTTATGGCTGTTCTCATTCTTTAAAAACAAACGAAAACACGAACATGTCATTATATTAACTTTTTTAATTTTTTGCCTTATAATTAGCAGCTTTACACGCACCGAAGCCAACTGGATAGCGCCTGCCATTCCTTTTATGGCAATAACCGCTGCAAACCATACATTTTCACGCAGCATGCTAAATCGCATATTATTCATATCCTCCGGTTGCATCACTGCAGGCATTGTAATCTTTGCAATTGCAGGTCAGCTGCTTCACCGTCCCGATGCCACTTTTCAGGTCTTTCATAATAAGGAATGGGCACAAAATATAGCTCAAAAAACGGATAACAAACCGATTATATTTCTTAACTCCTATCAGATGGCGGCTAAATATGAATTCTATTCAGGAAATAAGGCATGGAGTTATAATACTATCAATGGCCGAAGGAATCAATTCTCTCTGTGGAGTTTTCCTTTCAACCAGCAACAGGTTTATTTTTACACCGAGTGGTTGCAAAAAGATGGCATATCAATTTCTACTCCCTTTGGACAACGCTGGCTGACACCTTCTTTTCCAGACAACTTTCCTTCTGGTATTCTGGTGGAAATTGCCATTGACAATAAAACCCTGCATGCGTCAGACTCCGTACCAGCGAAAATTCATGTAATGTATTTAGATCGAAACTCAACCGGCACCGGTACTTTTTGGTACTATCTCAGCGACGGGAAAAATCAATATGTATTTTCTAAAAAGAAATGTAAGATAAGCTCTGAACAAAACACTTACAATGTTATGATAACTACGCCGGCAGTGACAGGCAAATTTAAATTACAGGGGGGTATTGAAAACAACCAGGGAATGAAAGTCCTATTAAGCAACAGATTAAATATAACTATTGAGGAATAACAAACTCAACATCTGATCATAAAGACAACCTAACCAATTTTTTTCGTCAATTCACCATGAAAAATGTCTTCCTGCTCATCATAATTATGGGTGTAACCACAGGTCACGCCCAAATCACAAAAAGTGCTTTATTTCTGGGCAACAGTTACACTGCTGTTAACAATTTACCCAATCTTGTCTGGAATATGGCCGAAAGCACAGGCGATTCATTAATTTACGACAGCAATACTCCCGGTGGATACACATTACAAGGGCATAGCACTAATACCACCAGTCTTACAAAGATTATGTCAGGGAACTGGGATTATGTCGTGCTTCAGGATCAAAGTCAATTACCTTCTTTTCCCGACGCGCAGGTGCAGTCGGACGTTTATCCCTATGCCCGTAAATTAAATGATACAATAAGAAAGTACAATGAATGTGCTGAAACCATTTTTTACATGACCTGGGGAAGAAAAAACGGAGATGCCTCCAACTGCCCGGTCTGGCCTCCGGTGTGCACATATCAGGGAATGGATTCACTGCTTAGATTACGATATGAATATATGGCCGACGACAACCAGGGAATTTTATCACCGGTAGGCGCCGCATGGAGATATGCCAGAACGTATTATCCAACCATTGAACTTTATAGCGCCGACGAGAGCCATCCGTCAGCTGCGGGGTCGTATTTGGCCGCTTGTAGTTTCTACACTGTAATCTATCGCAAAGACCCTTCATTCATCGCCTGGGACTATTCGCTTTCTGCTACCGATGCCAATATTCTTAGACAAGTGGCAAAAGCCGTGGTGTATGATAGCCTAATGTACTGGAATGTGGGTAAATATGACCCTGTTGCCGGATTCAATACAAATATCGTTTCAGGATTAGAATATGAATTTCAGGACACATCAATGTATTCTGATAGTGTATCGTGGAATTTTGGTGACGGCACCTCTGCAAACGGAAACTACGTCACCCACACCTACCCTGCCGACGGAACTTATCTTGTTACACAAATAGTTAAATCCTGCCAATATTCCGACACCGCCTACTACAGCCTCACCATAAATACCACTTCGGTGCTCGAAAAAGACAAAGCCAGTATTTTTATTTATCCCAATCCGGGTAACGGAACATTCATTGTTACTTCGCAAAATACAACAGAGTATTCAATATTCAATGCAATAGGTCAATCGGTTTGTTCGGGATTATTTAAACAGGGTGAACAGACTTTAAATATAGCATATCCGAAACAGGGCATATATTTCCTTAAAACCGAAAACGCAACATACCGACTTGTAATTTCAGAGCCCTGACATCTGGTTTACTAAGAGCTTTGATATCATTGCCGCATTGCGAACCCTTAGAAGATTATGCCCTTCTGAAATGAGATGAACTTTAGCTGTAGGTGTTCTGTTACAAAATCTTTGAACAGACTGACGCGGGATGATATGGTCGTATTTTCCTGAAATGAACTGAATTGGGATTTGATCCCGGTTAATTTGTCTGCTTACTGCTCCCAGGTTGGGATGCAGATTTCGCAGACACATCCATACTGCGTACAATTGTTCTCTCTTTACCCGGGTTCGGGTGTGCATCATGGCAAACCTCCAGGTAGAGCGCGGAATGAATTTCAGAATGCGGGCTAATCTGACGATAAAAAAATAAAGGCCGGGACGATAAACCGTCATCCTGAACAATCGGTTTCCCACTATACTACCTGTAGCAAGTTTTCTGAACGGTACCTTTTTAAAACCATCAGAAGCCATTAAGGTAATACTTTTTACCCGCTGTTGCCGATGCTGAAAATACACCAATGCAAGCCGGCCTCCCAAGCTATATGCTGCAAGGTGAACTTTATCCACATTTTCAGTACTCAGAATTTGATCTACCGACCGGCACAACTCTTCAGCCGAAATGGGTAATTTTGTAAAAGGGATGTCAGCTTCAACGGGTGGGTGGGCGGGCAACGTAATACTAATAATTTTATAGCCTGCTCCCATTTCGGCCGACAATGGTTTATACACCGCCGCATTCTGACCATAACCATGAAAACACAACAACACTTCTGCTCCGGAACCATATACCTTATAATTAAAAGAATATGTTCGTTCTGTTAATAAATTACCGGTCATTGTGCATAGCCTGATGTATGAATCAGAGTACAAAACTATAATTTCGCACTTTAATGAGACGAAACCGACCACTCAATCCTTTTCATTTACACTCCGGTTTCATGTTATTCACATCTAAATCTTCAGTATTGTGCCTAAAGACCCCTCTATAAAATCGGTGCTTATTATTGGCAGCGGTCCCATTGTGATAGGACAAGCCTGCGAGTTTGATTATTCCGGCTCTCAATCTGCACGGTCGTTGCGCGAAGAAGGTATTACCGTTACCCTCATCAACAGCAATCCGGCAACTATCATGACTGATAAAGTGGTTGCAGATCATATTTACTTACTGCCTCTGGAACCTGAATCTATAGAAAAAATTCTGCAAGACCATCCCGATATTGATGCCGTTCTACCCACCATGGGAGGTCAAACTGCCCTGAATCTTTGTATTAAATGCGATGAAATGGGCATTTGGAATGATTACAACGTACGTATAATCGGTGTTGATATTCATGCCATAGAAATTACTGAAAATCGGCAATCATTCCGGGAATTAATGAAAAAAATTGAGGTACCTATGGCTCCTCAGAAAACTGCCCGCTCTTTTTTAGAAGGGAAAGGTATCGCGCAGGAATTCGGATTTCCTCTTTGCATCAGACCCTCATTTACCCTTGGGGGGACCGGAGCCGCTTTTGTTCATAACAGAGAAGATTTTGATCATCTGCTCACCCGTGGGTTGCATGCTTCCCCTATTCACGAAGTAATGATTGATAAAGCACTGTTGGGCTGGAAAGAATTTGAACTGGAATTGCTGAGGGATGCCAACGATAATGTCATCATAATATGTTCCATTGAAAACTTTGATCCGATGGGAATTCATACCGGAGACAGCATAACCGTTGCTCCGGCCATGACTTTAAGCGACGCCACCTACCAACGCATGCGCGATATGGCAATAAAAATGATGCGGGCCATAGGAAATTTTGCCGGAGGCTGTAATGTACAGTTTGCTGTTAGTCCTGATGAAAAAGAAGATATTATAGCCATTGAGATAAATCCAAGAGTTAGCAGGTCATCTGCTCTCGCCTCTAAAGCAACAGGTTATCCAATAGCTAAAATAGCCGGCAAACTGGCGATAGGTTATCATTTAAACGAGTTAAAAAACCAGATTACAGGCACAACTTCTGCTTTCTTTGAACCAACACTTGATTATGTAATCGTTAAAATTCCGCGTTGGAATTTCGACAAATTTCAGGGAGCTGACCGTGAACTGGGTTTACAAATGAAAAGTGTCGGAGAAGTAATGGGTATAGGTCGTTCCTTTCAGGAAGCTCTTCAAAAAGCATGTCAGAGTCTTGAAATTAAAAGAAATGGATTGGGAGCGGACGGTAGGGAACTTACAAATCAGGAGGCTATTCTTAAAAGCCTTGAAAGACCTTCATGGAACCGGCTATTTCATATATACGACGCGATAAAATTGGGTATACCTTTTAAGACTATTCGAGAAAAAACAAAAATAGATGATTGGTTTTTAAGACAAATAGAAGAATTAATTCAACTTGAACGTGAAGTTGAGAGATTTAGAATAGACAACATACCCGCCGGCCTACTAATGGAAGCCAAGCAAAAAGGTTATGCCGACCGTCAGGTTGCACACCTGCTGCGCTGTTTGGAAAGTGAGGTATATCAACGCAGAAATGAACTCAATATTAAACGGGTTTATAAGCTGGTAGATACTTGTGCTGCTGAATTTGATGCCATAACTCCATACTATTATTCCACTTTTGAATTTGAGAATGAAAGCATCAGAAGCTCACAAAAAAAGGTCATTGTATTAGGCAGCGGTCCCAACAGAATTGGTCAGGGCATAGAGTTCGACTATTCTTGTGTCCATGGAATTCTGGCGGCGAAGGAATGCGGCTATGAAACAATCATGATCAACTGCAATCCCGAAACCGTTTCAACGGACTACAATACGGCAGACAAGCTTTATTTTGAACCCGTATTCTGGGAGCACATTTACGACATCATCCAACACGAGCAGCCGGAAGGTGTAATTGTACAGTTGGGTGGACAAACGGCATTAAAACTAGCTGAAAAACTAAACCGCTATGGTATCAAAATTCTGGGTACAAGCTTTGACGCTCTGGACCTGGCAGAAGACCGTGGAAGATTCAGCAGCAGGCTAAAGGAATTGGGAATACCCTACCCCAAATTTGGAGTTGTGGAAAGTGCCGAACAAGCACTTACCCTGGCAGACGAGCTGGGATTCCCATTGCTTGTCAGACCAAGTTATGTTTTGGGCGGACAGCGAATGAAAATCGTTATCAACAAAGAAGATCTTGAAAAACACGTTGTGGATATACTGAGCGATATGCCCGACAACCAGATACTTCTGGACCACTTCCTGGAGGGTGCCATTGAAGCGGAAGCGGATGCCATTTGCGACGGTGACGATGTATATATTATTGGAATTATGCAGCATATTGAACCTGCCGGTATACATTCCGGTGACTCGTATGCCGTATTGCCTCCTTATAACCTGGGCGACCTGGTAATGCACCAAATTGAAGAGCATACCGTACGTATAGCCAAATCGCTGAATACAGTAGGCTTAATAAATATTCAGTTCGCCATTAAAGACGATGTGGTATTTGTTATTGAAGCCAACCCGAGAGCCTCCCGGACTGTTCCTTTTATTGCCAAAGCGTACGACGAACCTTACGTTAATTTTGCTACTAAGGTGATGTTGGGAGAAAAGAAATTAAACGACTTTCAGTTTAATCCCCGCAAGGAAGGGTATGCCATCAAAATTCCTGTTTTCAGTTTCGATAAGTTTCCTAATGTAAACAAAGAGCTGGGACCGGAAATGAAAAGTACCGGAGAAGCCATCAGATTTATTGAAAACTTGAGAGATCCATTCTTCAGAAAAATATACAGCGAACGCAATCTTTACCTTAGCAAGTAAACATGGTGCAGCAGGCAGGGAGTTTCGGTATTTGGCAGATATTACTTATAGCAGTGGCTGTAATGTGGCTGCTAAATGCTTACCGGCGCTCGAAAATTCTGGCTAAAATGGAAGAAGAAATCGACAAAAGGACCACTAGAAATAGTACTCCTCCAAAGGAACCCGAAAAGAAATCAGGAAACCGCCTGTACGACAAGGATACTGAAGATGCCGATTTTGAAGTTATTGAATAATATTTGTACTTTTTGCGTTATTTAATCAATTCTAAGTAAATATGCACCGATTCTAATTTTTAAGTATGAAGACCTCTTCTCCTGAATTTGAATTAATTAACGAAGCCTTTACTGATAACATAGGACAGGTATTCAGTAAGAGCTGTCAAATTAAATGGAAAGGCAGACATCTTAGAATGGGCGTATATGATTTTCAGGAACTGTATCAATCCATTAAAGAGGGATTTCCGGTGAATGTAAGCAATGCCATGGTTTACAATTTCTCGCTGGAGCAATACAGAAAAGATATGAATTTGCAGGAGTCTTCCCTGCTGGAACTAAAGACTTTATGGCCATTAATACATGGTTTTACTCCGATAATGGTCAGCCTGTAGATTTTTCGTTCTGCAAATTTACCGGGGCTTCCGCTCAATTTTTAAGTACGCATTTTGTAGCTGCCGAAGTGAACTTTATGCGGGCCGATTTTAGTGAAGCCGATGCCGATTTTACCCACAGCAGGTTTTGGTGCGAAGCTATCAGCTTTCAATATTCATTGTTTGGCAGCGCTTTGGCTTCCTTTGAAAACAGCATATTTAATTCTAGTACCATCAGTTTTGTGAATGCTTCCTTTAAAAGCAGGAATACTGTGTTCAGAGATGTTGTCTTCATTTCAGATATCACAGAATTTCACTTCGCTCATTTTTCTGAAGGTAATGTATCATTTGATAAATCAGAATTTCATGGAAATCTTGATTTCCGTAAAACCGAACATGGCAAAGGAAAACTGGAATTCAGACGTTGCAAATTTCACGGTTTGCAGAATAATTTCGACGAAATGCACGGTACCCGCACAAAAACCAATTTTAACCGATCGGTTTTTAATACAGGTAAAATAAGTTTTGAGAAATCGGAAATGATTGATAATGAACTTAGTTTTGAGCAATGTAATTTTGGCGCTTCGGGCATCAGCTTCTTAGGAGCTACTTTTAAGTCAATAAGAATTACAGGGTCACAACTAAATGCCTATACCGACCTAAGAGTTGAAACCGCTCAGTTAATTGACCTTGAAAATTGTGTCTTACGCGATGTTCTCGATTTATCGGTAGGTGAAACGAAATTAGACATCCGTGCACTGCGCATGCCCGGTGTGCGCAACCTGGGAATGATTATAGCCGACTATGAATCGAACAATATAAAACAACTGATTACCCAACAAACCGATACCACCGATTTTCAAAAAGCTGACCAGTTCCGGATTTTCAAAGAAGCTTTCCATGACAACGGGTTATATGAAGACGAAGACAAGGCCACCGTTTATTTTAAGCGATATGAACTAAAATACAACCATCAAAAAAGACTTGCGCGTGGGGGTGTACATAAAATTATGGCTTATCCGCGCAAATGGTTTCAGCTGATTTTATTTGATGTAATGGGCAGGTACGCTACCGACCCGGTTAGAGTGCCTGTTAGCATGTTTGCAGTATACAGCTTATTCAGTTTTTTATATTTCTGGATGATTGAAAAAGGATGGGGACAGCTAAAACCCGGTGCAGACCCTCCGGAGGACCTCTCAAACATTCCAGTTGCTTTTTACCATAGCGCCATTACTTTCTTTACCATTGGGTATGGTGATTATTCTCCCTGGGGTGCCGCACGCGTTATTGCATGTCTTGAAGGCTTTATCGGAGTGTTTTTAATGGCATATTTTACCGTTGCCTTTGTTAGAAAAATACTAAGATAACCAGGACATTGGTTTGTTAAAATTCTGTTAATTCCGTAGGTGTCTTTATAAAGTATTTTGTATCTTGTTTCGTATTGATTCATAAAGTATGAACCACTCTGCCGGCTAATTGTACTGCACGCCATGAAACCACTGCACTTCTTTTTTCTATTGATTTCCGTTTTTTATTTTAACCCATTAAAAACAAAGGCACAGGAACTTAGAATTGTTAAAGACAATATTGCCTGTGCCTATGGTATTAAGAACGATAAAGGGGAATGGGTTGCACAACCTGTTTACACCAGTATCACAATGAGCAAACACGGCTATTTCTTTGTAAAAGACGGAAATCTGCAGGGAATCCTGAATTTAAAGGCTGAAACGGTTATTCCTTGTAAATACAATTCCATTTCATTTCCGGGCACACCGGATATTTCAATGGTATATCGATACGACCAGATGAAAGATACTTACAACCGATATACACAATTTATGGTAGCAGCCGGCGACAAAAAAGGTATTATCAACAATAAAGGCAAAATTGTACACCCGGTTCAATATTCTTTTATCAAAGTAGATAGATACGGAAAATACTTCCTGTATCGTCAGGAAATAAGAAACCAATACGCGCATATTTATACCACCATTGGCGATACTGCCGGAAACATTCTTTTTAAGGAAAAAAAAGGATATGTAATGGCTTTCGATAATTCGGGCATTATGGCTATTGGCGGTTATGCACATTACGATCATACAATTTCAGGCAAGGCCGGATTAATTGATATGAATGGTAATTTGCTGTGCGACACCATTTACAATCAATTAAGCAGCTGTGCAGACGGCACCTATGCCATTGAACTGGATGGAAAAACCGGAATGATTGACGCCAAAGGTAACGTTCTGGTAAAGCCTGAATACAGAATTCTTTACAGCGGTTACGGAACCCCGACTATGGCGTGTTTGTGTGAAAAAAACATTAAAAAAATATACAGAATCTACGACGACAAAAAAGTGGGATTAATGCGTGGCAACGGTACAGTTATTCTAAAACCAGAATACGACAATATAGAGGAAACTCCGCATTATCATAAAACTTCATGGTATCACTGGCTTATTTTTCAGGGTAAAAACAAAGGCATATTAAACGACAAATACGAAACCGTTTTTCCTGCCGAATACCAGCTGATTCAACCCTGCCAAACCTATCATAACAACAACCACAACAGCGGTGTAAAACACATGCATGTTTTTTTAAAGAAGAATAACAAGTGGGGATTTTATGCCGACAACGGCAAGGAACTGGAACCTTGTGTGCACGATACTTTTTTCAGATTCGATTACATGGGCTACAAACGAAATGACATTCGCATATTCTATTTAATTAAAGATAATAACACCGTGGCATATAATGTTATGGAATACCCGGCAAAAAAACTGGAATTAAAACCGATAAGCAAATACAAAAATGCCGAATTATTCAGCGATGGCTCTTTAATCTTACCTGTTCTAAGAGGCGAAAACGGTGAACAGATCAACGAAAATTTCGATTACCGTGAAAGCGGAAATTTATTTTTCATTCAGCAAAGGCATCGTGTGCTGGTATACAACCGGAATAGTAAAAAATGGTTTACAGCACGTGTTGCCGACCACCAAAGAGGTATTTACATTGAAATTCTTACAAAAACTGGTAAAGCAGGGTTGATAAATTCTAAAACCGGAGCCTGGGTAACCGATACAATTTACACAGAATTTGAACAGAATTACCGAAGTAACAAATTCATTTGGGCTAAAACTTCATACGTCGCCCCAAAAAATGGTACAGTAATTATCGGAACTTCGAATCAAAACCTATGGCAAACCACAAATAAAATTTCGTGCCCAAAATCTACACCGCTTTGGGTATTACTGGATACTACCGGGAAAATAGTTTGCAAGGAAAAATTTGATTACCACGGACCGATAACAGATACCCTGAGTTTGTTAAAAAGCAACGGCAGGATGGGGTTATTCAATACCATGTTATTAAAATGGGATATCCCGCCCCAATTCAACAAACTGGAAACCAAAGGCGGTAAGTTATATATGGCTACATCGTGTGGCGGAAAATTTGGATTGTATCATGAAACCGGAAAAAAACTATGCGATACGGTTTATACTGAAGCACAGCTGGTTTTTACCGATATGCATCAGGGTAACAAACAAGCATCGGCGGTTTGGCTCATGAGCCGACCTGAAGGCAAAACACTGTTTGGAGGAGGTAGCCATGAATTCACCGAAAGTCGTCCTGCTAAAATTGAATCGCTATTAATGGACTATGTTCTGCACGATGAAGCCGGTAAATATAACCTTGCAAATTTTAAACCGCTGTTCTCCTTAAAAGATTCTCTAAAACCCATGCTAAGACAATCACCATTCAGGGGACAGATTTTTCAAAAACTGATGTTGTTCCCTTCATCATCAAACGAAACAAGATACCAGCTATCACATATCACTGCCAATACATGTGTCATTGTTCAGGAAACTTTTATTCCACAACATTCAATGGAAATGCCCATGTCGCCCAAAGTGATTCTTCAAATTCACAATTTTCAATATGAAAACAATCTTTTAACCGAATTGAATCCCAGCGCTTTGTTTGATTCCCGTGAAAATTTTAAAAATGAATTGCTTGCAAGCATTCAGAATAACGAAAAACTGAATCTGGACTGTTCAGGCATCGACAATCTTGCCGATCAGGGAATTAATATGATGGAGTTGTCGCCTGAAGGACTGAAAGTATTTCTAAACAACGAAAGCCAATGGTACAATCATTATCAGGTTACCATCATTCCCTGGGAAAGAGTGGCGCTGCAGAGAGGTGGCGCTGCAATAGCAAAGCTATATCTTAAAAAATAGGGTTTTATCGTTTATTACCCGATTTTCTTGCCTGTTTCTTATGGTATGTGCGTGCATCGCGCCCCATATCTGATATTGATTTGCGGGTTTCCTTAATTACCGTAGCTTCTGAATTGGTGACAAAATTAACAATCGCATACCGTTTCTGTTCGTAATCAACATATTGACGTGCCCACCAACGTAAGGCTTTATTATCACCGCTTAACATTTTCATTACCGGTTTTGCATGCGCATCCAATTTTTCCGAACTCCTCTCTACCCTACCCTGATAATCGGACAAAACTTCAAATACAGATATTAATTCTTTTAATTCGCCGCGCGCTGCCGTAAGATGTTCCTTTCGCAACTGCAACCATTTTGCCTGTTTTGAATAAATCTCTGAAGAATAAGCCTTATCCAGTAAATTCAATTGCTTTTTGTACAAATTAGCAACGCCAAAATAATTCTTGGTGAGATTTTTTCTATACGCTGGTAGTGATTTGCTATATGTACTTATTATAGTGTCAATTTTTAATCCTTCCTTGGTTATTTTTAAATTTCGACGACCTATTTGTGTAATCAAGGAATCGTTTCTAAAATCCAGCCGGTATCTTAAATTCGCAATGCTGTCTCTTTGTTTGCTATCTATTGCATAAAGCGTAAACCTAACTTTTACAAGACTGTCATATACCGCTATTTCCTTTTTTAAGGTATCTTCAGTGTGAATTAGATTTATTGTAAGAATATCTATTTCCGGTTGAAGAGATTCTTTTTCACTAAAAGCCTTTTCGGGTCGGTCGCTCTCATGTTCCGCATAGCTATCCGGTATTTTTTTTCTAATCAGTTTCCGGTCCAATTCGCCAATCCTTCTCATTACATCATTTGTTGCAGACGATTCTGATTTCATTTTAGACCGGGTCCCTGAATAACTAGTTCTTAGTTTTGACAAAATTCTCCGGTAATTGGTATTGTACTTCAGGTTCTCGTCACGGAAACTGAAAATTTTGTCCATTTCTTTAACATTATGAGGCCTGAGGGATGCTTTGATTCTTTTGCTCCACACGCCGGCAGAATCCATCAATACCAACATACTGTCTGTCATCAGTGTATCGGCAACATATTTATCTTCCTGCTTCAGCATTTTATAAATCTCTTCTGCAAGATATTCTTTAGGACGCTGCAGGTATCCGGTTGCCATAGTAAAATGATTGAATGCATTGTTTTCCCGGGTGGCCTCAGCCAGAAAAAGTAAATCATGCGATTTTGCCCTTTCTGATTTTAAAGTCCTTATCTGTCCCTTAAAATCGTATGCTTCATTCCCGTTGTTTTGCGTTTTTACCCAATGCCGGGTTTCCTGTGGTGCTTGCATAAACTTTGCTGCTGACAGAGTGTCCGACTGGTATTGCCACATGGGGTGGTCGGAATGGTGAGAGTGTCGCAAAGTGTCAGGATGCGTTGCATAATACACCGTTGTGAACGATTTTACAAATTTGTATTTCGCTCTGTACATAATACCAAAAGCGTTGTATAAAAAACGCCGTACGGGTTGTTTCCTTAATGTAAGATAACCTGCGCCTAACGTAGGATCTGTTATGGCATAATGACTAATATACGGATGCCCTATCCATATATGATTTGCAGAATTAATAATTCGGTCGTTACGGTGATATAGACTTTTATAATACCCTTCAACCGGTTCTGCCTCAACACCGGCATGCTCGCACATCTTTATAAATAACGCACTATACCCTGCGCAGGACGCTTTCCTCTTTAGCAAGGTTTTTTGGGGTTGAGCAATATAAATCTTTCTACCGTTCCATACTTTAACATCGTACTTAATATTCTTTGTTATCCATGTATAAATGGCAGCCGTTTTCTCATCTTCATCATCCAGCCCCTGAGTTACTTTTCGTGTTAATTTTCCGGTTTTTTTCCAGCTTCTAATAAAAAAGTACTTTTTGGTATTCTCCTTCCGCGCTTTAATTTCAACAGGAATTTCGCCGTACACCGGCTGAGCGCTCAGTTCCGTCCGGTTAACAATGAATATGATTACAATAATAAGTATTCTCCACATAATCGCGCCCAAAAAGATTGCAAATATACGATGATATCTGCATCGAATCATAAGGCTAATGTGCAGGGCAAACTCATACTTTTATTCCCAATAGCTCGCTAAGATAGGCTTCATTCC